>CAYZVO010000115.1:0-27856 GCA_964481655.1 uncultured Enterobacterales bacterium
CCGTCGCAGTCGTTGTCCACCCCGTCGCAGAGCTCGAAGGCTGCGGGGTTGATGGCGGCGTCCGTGGCGTCGCAGTCGGTGCTCGATGAGACCGTCCCGCTGGGGGCGCTGCAGGCGTAGCTGGGGGTGTAGAGATCGCCGTAGCCGTCGCCGTCCGCGTCGGCGTACCAGGCGCGGGTGGTGCTCAGGCTGCCGTCGTCGTCGTCGATGAGCCCGTCGCAGTCGTTGTCCAGGCAGTCGCAGATCTCCACCGCGCCGGGGTTGATGACGCTGGCGGTGTCGTCGCAGTCGGTGTTGTCCGACACGTGGCGCAGGGGCTGATCGCAGTCGATGTCCGAGGCCTTGGGATCCCCGTAGCCATCGCCATCCGCGTCGGCGTACCAGGTCAGGACGTCGACGGCGCTGTCCTCGTCGGCCCGGCCACTGCAGTCGTTGTCCACCCCGTCGCAGACCTCGGTGGCCGCGGGGTTCACGGCGGCGTCCACGTCGTCGCAGTCGGTGTTGTCCGACACGTAGCCGCTGGGCTGGTCGCACGCGGTGGTCCGGGTGTCGCTGTCGCCGTAGCCGTCGCTGTCCGCGTCGGCGAACCACACGGTGGTCCCGTTCACCGAGCTGTCGTCGTCGTCCACCAGGCCGTCGCAGTCGTTGTCCTGCTCATCGCAGATCTCCGGCGCGTCCGGGTTGATGTACGCGTCCAGGTCGTCGCAGTCGCTGGCGTCGGCCAGGTAGCCGGTGGGCCGGTTGCAGGCCGTAGTCGTGGTGTCCGGATCACCGAAGCCGTCGTTGTCAGCGTCGGCGTACCAGGTGCTGGGGTCCACCACCGAGGGGTCGTCGTCGTTGACCAGCCCGTCGCAGTCCTCGTCACCGCCACCGCACACCTCGTCGGCGGCGGGGTTCACCGAGGCGTCGGTGTCGTTGCAGTCGCTGTCGTCGGCGACGTACCCGATGGGTGGGTCGCAGGCCTCCGCGCTGGTGGCCGCGTCGCCGTAGCCGTCGCCGTCGTCATCGGCGTACCAGGTGGTGACGTCGGCGAGATCCGGATCGGCCTCGTCGATCAGCGTGTCGCAGTCGTCGTCCACGCCGTTGCACAGCTCCGTGGCGCCGGGGTTGACGCTCGCGTCCTCGTCGTCGCAGTCGCTGTCGTCCAGCACGGTGCCGCTGGGGGGGGAGCAGGACTCCACCGCGGTGCCCGCCAGGCCGTAGCCGTCGCCGTCGCCGTCGGTGTACCACAGGGCCGAGCCGCTGGCGTCGGGATCGGCGTCGTCGTACAGCCCGTCGCAGTCGTCGTCGATGCCGTTGCAGAGCTCGACGGCATCTGGGTTCACGGCGGCGTCGCTGTCGTCGCAGTCCCTGTCGTCGGTCACGGCTCCGGAGGGCAGCTCGCAGGCGATCAGCGCGGTGTCCGGATCGCCGAAGCCGTCGCCGTCGGTGTCGAGCCAGAAGGTGTCGCCGTCCACCAGGCTGGGGTCGTCGGCGTCCACGAAGCCGTCGCAGTCGTCGTCCACCCCGTTGCAGCGCTCGTCGGCGCCCGGGTGCACCTCGGCGTCGCCATCGTCGCAGTCCACATCGTCGGTGTAGCCGTCGCCATCGGCGTCCACGCCTGGTTGACCCTCACCGGTGTCGGGCTTGGGCTCCGTGGGATCGCAGGCACCGAGGATCAGGGCGAGAACCAGCAGGGCGCGGGCGGGGAGCATCGCGATCTCCGGACACGAGGGGGACTGCCAGGGTAGCACGGGTCGAGGGCCTCATCGGAGCCTCGAAGTGGTAGGATCAAAACTGAGCTCTCCGTCCACTCGAGGACGGGGAGGCACCGCCGCCGACCGTGGGAGGGGCAGCGATGGCACGCACCACCGGACAGCTCGGGATCGTCCTGGCGACGCTGTGGCTCCCTGGCTGCGCACCCGAGCTGGTGGTGGTGCCCGCGACCCTGGAGCTCGAGGATCCCCCCATCGGCGTCAGCACCGAGGGCCAGGTCACCCTGCAGAACATCGGCAGCCGCCGGGTGAGCGCGCTCCGGCTGGTGGTGGACGCTCCGTTCGAGGCGAGCATCGACCAGGACGAGCTGGCCGCGGGCGAGGTGCTGGACATCAGCGTGTCCATCACCCCCGAGGCCGAGGGCGACTACGCCTCCACCCTGCGCGTGCGCACCGACGACGACGATGCCGCCCTGGCGAGGGTCGCGCTGAGCGCCGTGGTGCAGGCCCCCTCGCTGGAGCTGGGGAGCGACGACCCGGTCTGCGAAGCGGCTGGGCAAGACGGCGTGCTGCGCGTCGATCTGATGAACGCCGGACCCGGCCCCCTGGTGATCACCGGCGCCGAGCTGCTCGACGACGCCGACGGCGGCTTCTGGCTGCTGGACCCCCACCAGCCCGTCACCGTGGCCGCCGGTGCCCGCAGCTGGTTGGACCTCGGCTGCGACCCCGACGGGCCGCGCTCCGGCCTGATGAGCCTCGAGACCAACGACCCGGAGCAGCCCAGCGTGGAGCTGGCGCTCCATCCCCAGGCCCTATGGATCGAGGTGAGCAGCCCCGACGACCAGGAGGTCTGGTCCACCGACGACTCCCAGGTCTTCTCCGCCACGGTCCACCACGCCGGCGGCATCGACACCGCCTACGTGAGCTGGTCCAGCGATCTGGGCGAGACCATCGTCAGCGGCGCCGTGCCCACCGGCCAGCCCTTCGGCCCCCCCGATCCCGGCCTGCTCCCCGGTAGCCACGACCTGCAGCTGTACGCCTCCACCTCCGACGGCGCCACAGCCCTGGACGAGCGTCGGCTGCACATCAGCACGCCCCCCAGCGCCGCGATCACCCGCCCGGAGCCGGGCACCCTGGTCCAGCAGGACACCCGCTACTTCTTCAGCGGCACCGTGGGCGACGCCGACGAAGCCTCCGAAGGGCTCGCGGTGAGCTGGTCCAGCGACCTGGCCGGGGAGCTCCCCCTGTACAGCGTGGACAAGGACGGCCACACCGCCACCGACGTGGTGATCCTCGACCCCGGCCCCCACACGATCACCCTCGAGGTCGAGGACGAGCACGGGCTGACCGCCAGCGCCACCAGCGACTACACCGTCAACGCTGCGCCGACCGCGGCGATCACCTCCCCCAGCCACGGCTCTGTCCAGCAGGACGAGCTGACCCTGGTGGCGGCCATCTCCGACGAGGAGGACAGCGCGTCCTCCCTCAGCTGCACCTGGAGCAGCGAGGTGGATGGAGACCTGGGCACGGTGCACGGCAGCAGCGACGGCACATGCACCCTCACGGTCGCGGCCACCCTCGGCGATCAGACCGTCGGCTTGCTGGTGGAAGACAGCATGGGCGGCAGCACCACCGCCGTGGTCAGCGCCTTCCTCGACGGTCCCCCCGAGCTGTCGGTGCTCTCCCCCACCATCAACAGCTGGCGCCCCCTGGGTGGCAGCATGGCCATCACCGGCATCGCCACCGACGTGGCCGACGCCGCCACGGACCTGACCATCACCTGGAGCAGCGACGTGGACGGCCCGCTCGGCACCACCACCCCCGCCTCGAGCGGCCTGTGGCAGGGTGAGCTGTCGGGGCTGAGCGTCGGTCGGCACATCATCACGGTCAGCGCCACCGACACGGTGGGCTCCAGCACCTCCCAGCCCACCGAGATCGAGATCCTGGACTGCGCCGACACCACCGACCACGACGGCGACGGATTCAGCACCGCCACCGGCGACTGCGACGAGGCCAACCCCTGGGCATACCCTGGGGCGGCCGCTGACCTTGGCGACCCACGGGGCGCCTGCCTGGCCGCCGACATCGTGACCATTCGGGGCGAATCCGAGGACGACGGTCTCGGCCTCGAGACCAACGGCGGGGATCTGGACGGCGACGGCCTGGACGACATCGTGATCGGCGCCTACGTCCACGACAACAGCGCCGGAGACAATGTGGGGGCCGTGTTCCTGCTGACCGCGGAGCGCCTGGCCGCGGGTGGCACCATGACCACCAGCGATCTAGCCGTGATCGAGGGCACAACGAACACGGAGTACCTGGGCTACGACGTGGCCGTGCTCCCCGATGTCGACGGTGATGGGCTCGAGGACCTGGTGATGTCGAACCTGCAGGGCACCGGCTCGGTGCACCTGTTCTACGGGCGCAGCAGCTGGAGCGGCACCGACGCCGACAGCGCGGACCAGACCATCACGGGCAACCCCTTGATCGGGTCCTTTGGCTCGGACATCGACAGCGCAGACTTCGACGGCGACGGCCTGGCCGACCTGGTCATCGGCGCAGCCGGCAGCGACGTGGTCGCCACCGATGGCGGCTCGGTCCACATCTTCAGCGCGACGACCATCGTCGCGGGGGCCAGCGCGAGCTCTGACTGCGACGTCGTGGTCGTCGGTCGTTCCGCCGACAGCGAGCTCGGGGCCGCGGTGGCCTCAGCGGGCGACATGGACGGCGACGGCCTGCCCGACCTGCTGGTGAGCTCCCCCGAGGATGACCTGATCCACAGCAACAGCGGCTCGGTCCGGTTGTACACCGATGTCGCGAGCAACATCCTCACCGGCGAGGCCGCCCTGTCCACCGGGGCCTTCGTGGGTGAGACCCAGAACAGCTACCTGGGTGACGACGACCTGGTCGGCGGCGTCGGCGATGTGAACGGCGACTCGTTCGATGACATCGTGATCGTGGCCAGCGGCTACGACTCGGCGTTCCAGACCGACGCCGGCAAGGCCTACCTGTGGCTCGGCGGCACCGAGCTGGTGGGCATGGTCGAGGCCTCGGAGAACGCCTACGCCATCATCGGCAACTCGAACGACGCCTTCCTGGGGGACTCCATCCACGCCGCGGGGGATCTGGACAGCGATGGCCTGGCCGACTTCCTGCTGGGCGCCCACAAGGACGACACCCCCCACAGCAACGCGGGGCGGATAGGACTCTGGCTGGGGGCCGACATGGATGATTGGACCACCCGGACGCCGTTCAACGACGCCGACACCCTGCTGGATGGACTGAACTCCAGCGACTACGCTGGCCGCAGCGTGGTGGGCGACCTGGACACCGACGGCGAGGGCCCACCAGACTTCGCCATCAGCGCCGCGGGCGAGGGGGACGGCGCGGTCTACGTCTACCGCAACCACGGCCAGAGCTGCACCGCCGAGTAGAGCAGATCAGGCGGCCGCGAACTGCCGCTCCACCAGCCGGCGGTAGATGCCGTCCTGAGCCACCAGCTCGTCGTGGGTGCCCACCTGGGCCACCACACCGTCGTCGAGCACCACCACCCGATCGGCGTCGCGCACGGTGCTCAGGCGGTGGGCGATGACCAGGGTCGTGCGCCGCAGCATCAGCCGGTCCAGCGCCTCCTGGACCAGGTGCTCGCTCTCGGCGTCCAGCGCCGAGGTGGCCTCGTCCAGCACCAGCACCCGGGGGTCCTTGAGCACCGCCCGGGCGATGGCCACCCGCTGCTTCTGGCCGCCGCTCAGGCGCACACCACGCTCGCCCACCCGGGTCTGGTAGCCCTCCGGGAAGCCGCTCACGAACTCGTGGGCGTTGGCGGCCACCGCCGCGGCCTCGACCTCGGCGTCCGTGGCGTCGGGGCGCCCGTAGCGAATGTTCTCGGCGATGGTGGTGGCGAAGAGGATGGGCTCCTGGCTCACCACACCCACCTGCTCCCGCAGCCAGTCGGGGTCCAGGGCGGTCAGGGGGGTGCCGTCGAGCAGGATGGCGCCGTCATCAGGATCGTAGAAGCGGGACAGCAGCGCCGCCACGGTGGACTTGCCCGCCCCGCTGGGTCCGACCACGGCCACCGCCTCGCCGGGCTCGATGGCCATCTCGAGGCCGGTGAGCACGGGCTGGTCCTTGCGGGTGGGGTAGGCGAAGGCCACCCGGTCGAAGCGGACCCGGCCGCGCACCGCGGAGGGCGTGGCCTCGCCCCCGGAGACCCGGGGCCGCCGGTCCATGAGCTCGAAGACCCGCTCGCTGGCCCCCAGGGCCTTGGCGAAGTCCTCCCACAGGCCGCTCAGGGCGCCGATGGCGAAGGCCACGGTGAAGGTGTAGAGCAGGAAGCTGGTCAGCTCGCCGAAGCTCATGGCGCCGCTCGAGAGCATGCGCCCGCCGTACCAGAGCACCGCGGCGATGCTGCCGTAGCCGGCGAAGCTGACCGCGCCCTGGAAGGTGGCCCCCAGCCAGGCGCGCTTCTTGGCGAGGTCGAACGCCCGCATCACGGCGGTGCCATAGCGGGCCTCTTCGTGGCGTTCCCGGGCGAAGGCCCGCACGGTGCGCACCCCAGCCAAGGTCTCCTCGGCCACGGCGGTGCTCTCGGCCAGGGCGTCCTGCACGTCCCGGGAGACCCGGCGGATCAGGCGACCGTACAGCCCGGCCCCCGCGGCGACCACGGGCACGACGGCCAACATGACGAGGGTGAGCTTCCAGTTGATCCACGCCAGGATGGCGATCGCCCCCACCGCCTGGACCACGAAGCGCAGCAGCATGGAGACGTTGACCGTCACGGCCTTCTGGATCACCGTGGTGTCCGAGGCCAGCCGGTTGGTCAGCTCGCCGGTGCGCTGCCGATCGAAGAAGCCGATCTCCTGGTGGATCAGGGCGCCGAACAGGGTCTGCCGGAGCCGCGCCACGACCCGCTCACCGGCCACGGTGAAGAGGTAGGCCCGCCCCATGGTCGCCAGGCCCATGCCGGCGAAGACGGCCACCAGGATGAGCGCCCAGCGATCCACGGTCTCCGTGCCGCCCCCTTCGACCACGCCGTCGACCAGCTGCCCGATGACCATCGGGAAGGACAGGCTGAGCCCCGAGGCCAGGAACAGCGCCACGGTCCCCAGCGCGAGCCAGCCCAGCTCAGGGCGAGCGAGATCGAGCATGCGGCGGAGGTCGGAGCGGAGCGTCATGTGCCGAAGGTTCACGCGGCCAGGTCTGGGTCAAGCGCTGGGGGCTGTGGGCTGTGGGCTGTGGGCTGTGGGCTGTGGGCCCGTAGCCACCACCACCATCCCAGGGAATCTCCAGGCCACCCCCTCCCCCAGCGCCTACCCATGGCAGGACCCCAACGCTCGGAGCGACCCATGACCACCCTCGCAGGCAAGACCATCTTCATCACCGGCGCCAGCCGGGGCATCGGCAAGGCCATCGCGCTGCGGGCGGCGCAGGACGGCGCCAACGTGGTCATCACGGGCAAGACCTCCGCCCCCCACGCCAAGCTGCCCGGCACCATCCACAGCGCGGCCGAAGAGGTGGAGGCCGCCGGCGGCCAGGCCCTGGCCGTGCAGATGGACCTGCGGGACGCCGAGCAGGTGCGCGCAGCGGTGCAGCAGACCGTGGACCGCTTCGGCGGCATCGACGTGCTGATCAACAACGCCTCGGCCATCCGGCTCACCGGGACGTTACACACCCCCGTCGAGAAGGCGGACCTGATGTGGCAGGTCAACGCCCGGGGCACCTTCCTGGCCTCCCAGACCTGCCTGCCCTGGCTGCTGAAGTCCGACTGGCCCCACGTGCTCACCATGAGCCCCCCCATCGACCTGGACCCCAAGTGGTTCCGGGGACACTCGGCCTACACGGTGGCCAAGTACGGCATGTCCATGTTCACCATGGGCATGTCCGCGGAGTTCCGCGGACGGGTGGCCTTCAACAGCCTCTGGCCCCGCACCGCCATCGCCACCGCCGCGGTGAAGAACCTGCTGGGGGGCGAGGCCTCCATCCGCCGCAGCCGCAAGCCCGCCATCATGGCCGACGCCACCTACGCCGTGCTCACCAAGGACCCGACCACCACCACCGGTCGCTTCTTCCTGGACGACGAGGTGCTGGCCGAGGCGGGCGTGGAGGACCTGGACCAGTACGCGGTCACCCCGGGCGAACCCCTGCTGCAGGACTTCTTCGTGCCCGATGTCCCGGACCGTCACGCCGCCAAGTGAGGTAGGCGTTCCCACAGTGCGGCCGTCCGGGCCTTGGAGCCTCGCGCGCGCACCCCAAGCTGTAGGGGAGCCCGCGCCACCGGAGGCCCCATGCTCGTCACCATCACCCTCGTCCTCATCGCCCTGATCACCGGCCGCGTCGCGAACGCCGAGGACGAGCAGCCCTCCCCCGACGAGCCCGCCCCAGCCGTCGCCGAGCGGGCCTCCGAGTTCCCCGTCGTGGTGCTCGGGCGCCTGGTGTGCATCCCCTGCCTGATGAACGAGGACGCCGCCTCGGCCGATCTCTGCGAGCTGTTCAACCACGGCCACCAGATCCTGGTGGATGTGGCCGAGAGCACCAACGAGGTGGACCTGGCAGACATGGCCGGCGAGCTGCTGGACTACGAGCAGCCGCCCACGAGCCAGGGTCCCATCATGCTGGGCGAGGAGTACCACGGCCGCAAGATCCTGGTGCACGGCGCCATGGTCGAGGGCCGGCTCAGGGTGGACCGGGTGCGCACAGTGCGCGAGCCCACCCCCGAGGAGCGCGCGGCCGCCGACCTGGACGGATAGGGGACTCATCGCGCGCAGACGCGGCGACCAGTTCGCCGCGCCGCGCCCGGAGGACCCATGCACCGCCTCGCTCCCCTGCTCGGCCTGTTCGCAGCTCTCTCCCTCGGCGCCTGCACCGAGTACGACCTCGGTCGCGACGAGGACCCGCCGCCGGACAAGGACGACGACACGGGCGGCGAGACCGACCTCCCCGAGGACAGCGATCCGCCCCAGGACAGCGATCCACCCGACGACAGTGATCCGCCCATCGACGAGACGGGCGATCCGGTGGTGGCGGTGGACCCCATGTACGCCCACACCTCCAGCCAGCTGTTCAGCGTGGAGCCCCAGAACCCCTACGGCCACAGCCTGATCGGCACCTTCGCCGACCCCAGCTCCGGGCCGGTCACCGACATCACCGACATCGCCATCGACACCGACGGCATCATGTACGCCGTCAGCTTTGACACCCTGTACAGGGTCAACGCCAGCAACGCCCAGCTCGAGACCATGGGCCTCGCCGGGCCCGCCGCCATGAACGCCCTGACCTTCCTGGCCGACGGCACCCTGCTCGCCGGCGACGGCAGCGACCTGTACGAAGTGGACACCAACACCGGGGCCTTCACCCAGGCCTCGAGCATCGGCGACTGGTCCTTCGCTGGCGACATGGTGGGCCTGCCAGACGGCCTGCTGTACTGCGCCATGTCCAACGACAGCACCGGAGACCAGAGCGCCCTGGTGGTCTACGACATGTCCAGCGGCACCATCATCCACACCGGCAACACGGGCACCGGCTCGCTGTACGGCGTGGCCTACGCCGAGGAACGCCTGTTCGGCTTCAACGGCGACGGCGAGATCTTCGAGCTCGACCAGAGCGACGGCCGGGCGACCCGCATCCGGGACACCGAAGAGGCCTGGTGGGGGGCCACCACCAACCCGGTGACCTGGTAGCGGCCGAGGACCCGCCATGGACCACGACGTCATCGCTATCCGCGGCGCCAGCGAGCACAACCTGCGGAGCGTGGACCTCGACATCCCCAAGGGCCGTCTGGTCGTCTTCACGGGGGTGTCGGGCTCGGGCAAGTCGTCCCTGGCCTTCGACACGCTCTTCGCCGAGGGCCAGCGCCGCTACGTGGAGTCCCTCTCGGCCTACGCTCGCCAGTTCCTGGGGCAGATGGACAAGCCCCGCTACGACAGCATCCGCGGCCTGACGCCCACCATCGCGGTGTCCCAGGCCTCGGCCGGACGCAACCCGCGCTCGACCGTGGCCACCATGACCGAGATCCACGACCACCTGCGGGTGCTCTTCGCCCGGGCCGGGATCCAGCACTGCCACCAATGCGGGGAGACCGTCGAGAGCCAATCCGCGGCGGAGATCGCGAGCCTGCTCGGCCAGCTCCCCCATGGGGCCCGCTTCTCCTTGCTGGCCCCGGTGATCCGCGGCCGCAAGGGCAGCCACGAGGCCGTGCTGGACGAGCTGCGCCGGGCCGGCTTCGCCCGCCTGCGGGTGGACGGCGAGGTCACCCTGCTCGAGGACCTGCAGCCCCTGGACCCCAAGCGCCGCCACCAGGTGGAGGTCGTGGTCGACCGGCTGCGGATGCGCGAGGGCCTCGATGAGCGCCTGACCGACTCGGTGGAGACCACCTTGAAGGTCGGTGGCGGCGTGCTGATCTGCGCTGTGCGAGGCGAGCCCGACCGGCTCTACTCCGAGCTGCGGGCCTGCCATGACTGCGGTCTGTCCTTCCCCGAGCTCACGCCCCAGAGCTTCTCGTTCAACAGCCCCCAGGGCATGTGCCCCG
This sequence comes from uncultured Enterobacterales bacterium, assembly GCA_964481655.1. Classification (GTDB taxonomy): domain Bacteria; phylum Myxococcota_A; class UBA796; order UBA796; family JAFGLY01; genus CALDOK01. Next base: position 10,219 of record CAYZVO010000115.1, read on the forward strand.
ACTGCAACGGGCTGGGCACCCGCAACGAGATGGACCCGGAGCTGGTGGTCCCCGATCCCGGCCTCACCCTTCGCCAGGGCGCGCTGCAGCCCTGGGCCAAGGTCATGTCCAACAAGAAGAGCTGGAGCTACCGCTGGATCGAGGCGCTGGGGGAGCGCTACGACTTCGACCTGGACACCCCCTGGGACCAGCTGAGCGACCAACAGCGCCACATCCTGCTTCACGGCATCGAGGGCGAGACCTTCGAGGTCGAGATGCACTCCAAGCGCATCGACGGCACCATCACCATGGGCTGGGAGGGCACCATCCCGACCCTGATGCGGCGCCTGCGGGAGACCAAGTCCGAGGGCCAGCGCAAGCACTACCTCGGCTACATGTCCGACGGCCCCTGCAAGGCCTGCGGCGGCACCCGCCTGCGGCCCGAGTCCGCCGCCGTCCGGCTGGGAGATCACACCCTGCCGGTGGTGGTGGCCATGCCCGTGGCCCGGGCGCGCCAGTGCCTCGAGGCCGTGGAGCTCGAGGGGGTCCGGGCGGCCATCGCCAGCGAGCTGCTGCGCGAGGTGAGCGCCCGCCTGGGCTTCCTCGAGGACGTGGGCCTGGCCTACCTGGGCCTCGATCGCGCGGGCAACACCCTGAGCGGCGGCGAGAGCCAGCGCATCCGCCTGGCGAGCCAGCTGGGGGGCGAGCTGACCGGGGTGACCTACGTGCTCGACGAGCCCAGCATCGGCCTGCACCCCCGGGACAACGCCCGCCTGGTCACCACCCTCGAGCAGCTGCGGGACGCCGGCAACACGGTGGTGGTGGTGGAGCACGACCGCGACACCATCCTGGCCGCGGATCGGGTGGTGGACTTCGGCCCCGGCGCCGGCGTCGAGGGTGGGACAGTGGTGTTCACCGGCACCCCGGCCCAGCTCGCCGCGAGCGAGGCCTCGATCACCGGCCACTACATCAGCGGGCGACGCAGCATCCCCAGGCCTCCCTCGAGGCGCGCGCCCGGCCCCCGCACCCTGCGCATCCTCGGCGCCGCGGCGAACAACCTGCGAGAGATCGACGTGGCCATCCCCCTCGGCCTGCTGGTGGCCATCACCGGCGTGTCCGGGGCGGGAAAGTCATCCCTGGTCGAGGGCATCCTCTCCCCTGCCCTGCACAACGCCCTGCACGGCGCGCGACGCTCGGTGGGCGCCCACCGCGCCATCGAGGGCGTCGAGCAGCTGGGCAAGATCATCGACATCGACCAGCGCCCCATCGGTCGTACACCGCGCAGCAACCCCGCGACCTACACCAAGGCCTACGATCTCATCCGGGGCATCTTCGCCCAGACCCGCGAGGCCCGGGTCCGGGGCTACGGCAAGGACCGCTTCAGCTTCAACAAGAAGGGCGGCCGCTGCGAGGCGTGCCGTGGAGACGGCTACCGCCGGGTGGCGATGCACTTCCTGCCCGACGTCTTCGTGCCCTGCGATGTCTGCAAGGGGCAGCGCTTCGAGGCGGCGACCCTGGCGGTGACCTACCGGGGCCACAGCATCGCCGATGTGCTGGCGATGCCGGTCGAGCAAGCCCTGGGGCTGTTCGCCAACCACCGCAAGCTCGCTCGCATCCTCCAGACCATCCACGACGTGGGCCTGGGCTACCTGCAGCTGGGTCAGCCCTCGAACACCCTCAGCGGGGGTGAGGCCCAGCGCATCAAGCTGGCCCGGGAGCTGGCCCGGCAGAGCCAGGGGGACACCCTCTACCTGCTGGACGAGCCCACCACCGGCCTGCACTTCGAGGACATCCGCAAGCTCATGGAGGTCATGGACCGCCTGGTGGCCGCGGGCAACACCGTGGTCCTGGTGGAGCACAACCTCGAGGTCCTGCATTGCGCGGACTGGATCATCGACCTGGGGCCCGAGGGCGGAGAGGGCGGCGGTCAGCTGGTCGCGGCCGGACCGCCGGAGCTGCTGGCCGCGACGCCGGCCTCCCACACTGGACAAGCCCTGCGCGAGCACCTCGACACAACCTGAACAACGCTGACAGCGGGTCGACGCACGTCACCCCGACACCTGACGGTGCCGGGGCGAAGTCGAGGTGGGCGGCCGAAGCCGCCGCCGAGGCGTTTAGCCGCGGGCCTTCTCGCCGATGAACTTGGCCGAGTAGTCCTCGCCCTTGCCGATGGTCAGGAAGCCCATGACGCCGAGGTACAGGCCAACGATGTAGCCGAGGCCGCAAGCCACAAATCCGACCCAGCTGATGATGCCGGAGAACATGTTCTGCTTGAGCTGCCACTGGAACCAGGCGTTCTCGTCCTGGCCTTCCACCTTGCCGATGAAGGAGCCGAACACCCAGCCCCAGACGCCGAAGAGGGCCGAGATGATCCACATCAGCTTGGCGCGGTCCTGAAGCTCCTTGGGGATGCCCTGCTGGTCGAGTGCGCTCATCGTGATTCTCCTGTTCTGAACGTAGTCGTTCGGGGAAGTGAATTGGTGTGTCCTCTTGTACCAAAGCAGGTGGCCCCGAGCAACGACTCCACGAAAAAACAACGTCGGCGATCGGGCGGCATCTACGAACGGTAGGCCGTGATCTCGTATCCGTAGACCCACCCTCACCGACCGAGCGAAAAGGCGGGGACTTCCTGGCCCTCGGGCCTGGCACCGCCCTTGCAATCAGGTACGGGACCACGCCGGCGCACCGCCCCTGCGCCCGCCCCGAGGAACCGCCATGTGCTCCCGACGCCAGCCCCCCACCCCCTCGACCACCCACTTTCTGTCCGGCACCCTGCTGCTGGCCATGATCATCACGCTGCTGGCCATGCTCATGGCCGCGGAGCTGGCCCACGCCGCACCGGCGGCCACCATCGATGAGGCCACACTGCCCGCCACCGGCACCCAGCAGACCCTGCTGCACACCGAGCGCTTCGGGCGCTACGCCGTGCTGGCGCGCTCCCGCCAGGGCGCCGCGCTGCAGCTGGTAGACCGCATGGCCGGCCCCGGGCAGATCGCGGGCGAGGCCGGGAGCCAGGATGGGCGGCTGGATCTGTTCCTGGACCGGGGCAGCTTCAAGCTGCAGGCACACAGCCACGATCAGGGCGAGGGCGAGGTGGCGCTCGAAGCCCACGGTTTCCACGAGCTCAACAGCGGGCTGGCCCCCCTGCTCGAGGAGCTCCACCTGGTGGAGACGGCCCTGGGCGACTTCGAGCAGCGCTCCTGGTGGATCCCCGTCGACGAGCGCGGTCGGGTGGTCCTCGAGGCGGCCGGGCGGCACCTGGCGGACCTGCGCCTGTGGCGGGACGGCACCTGGCTGGTGGAGGCCATGCCCAGCTGTGAACCCATCGCGCCCAACGCCGAGCGCCCCCTGCTGCGCTGCCAGCTGACCACCGTCCTCGAGCCGGGGCTCTACCTGCTGAGCGCCTACGGCGGGCCCGGCCAGCCCTGGTCCGACGACGGCCCCGAGCAGCCCCTGTACCTGCGCTCCGGCACCCCGCGCCTCGGCGTGGCCGGTCGCCAGCGGGGCGAGCTGTCCCCCTTCGGCGCCGACCGCTTCCTGGTGCCCTCGAACGCCGAGCTGTACCGCCTCGAGCTGCCCGAAGCCCGGGCCGCGGGCATCGACATCGTCTCCTTCGACGAGTCCCAGCCCTTCCGCACCGGCGGGCACACGGGCCGCATCGTCGAGGAGAGCGTCCCGCCGATCGCCGAGGTGACCACGAGCGGACGGGACGGCTGGAACCTGGTGACCCTGCGCGGCGACGCCGGCCAGCCCTATGTGCTGCAGCACTTCCCCATCGCCTACGCCCGAGAGACCATCCGGGCCCAGCGCCCCATCTGGCTGGCCACGCTCCACGCCGGCGCGGTGGAGGACAGCCTCGAGCCCACCTCGATCCTGGTGCGACAGCACCGCCGCTCCGACCGCATCGACCTGGTGGGCGCCGAGGTGGTGGAGCTGGGCGAAGGCGAGGCCTACCACCGCCGCTTCAACCTGCTGGAGTCCGCCACCCTGTTCGTGAAGATCGAGCGCGAGGGCAGCTACGCCGTGGACATCGACGATCCCCAGGCGCAGGTGGTCGTGGAGCCGTTCATGGTGCGCTACCCCGAGCACTACCAGCGGCCCGGCGCCCAGCTCGGCGCCACCCGCTGGGAGCTGGACCCCGGCTACCACATCGTCAGCATCGTCCCGAACCGTGTCGGCGTGGCCGAGCTGACCATCAAGCCCCACGGCCTGCTGGACTCGGTCCTCGACATGGTGGGCATGGAGCGGGATCGCGAGCTGCGAGCCAGCCGCGCCGGAGCCCGGTTCCCGGAGCTCGATGTCGATCCCGCCTGGGACTACACCCTGTACAGCAACCACGTCCCGGGCGTGCGCATGGGCATCGTCCAGCGGGAGCACCCCCTGGACATGAGCCAGCCCCTGCCGGTGGCCCTGGCCCCCGGTGAGGAGCTCACCCTGCGGGTCACCCTGCCCGAGGCCGGCACCCTGCGCCTCGAGGACGACCGCGGCCAGCTGCTGGACGTCGCGGCGAACAACAAGGCCTGGATGCAGCAGCCGTCCCTGCGCCGGGGCGAGCACCGCGTGCGCGTGCGCAACCCGGGCGACAGCGCCGTGGTGGCCACCCTCTGGCACCTGCCCGACAGCCGGCGCCCCGGAGCCCCCCTGCAGCCCATCGCCATGGAGACCGTCACGGCGATCCCCGACTTCCCCCTGATCACCGCCGACACGCCGGCCTTCTTCGACCTCGAGCGCGGCGGCCAGGCCACCTTCAGGCTGAAGGTCGACGAGCCCGCCCTGTACGTGCTCGAGAGCACCGGCCTGCTGGCCACCCAGGGGCAGGTCCGGACCCGCACGACCTTGAACCTGGCCCGGGCCGCCGAGAACGGCGTCGGCCGCAACTTCCTGATCCAGGAGTACCTGGGCACCGGCGAGTACCAGGTCACGGTCCAGGCCCGCAACCAGAGCACCGGCCACGCCGGCCTGCGCCTGCGCCGCACCACCACCGTGGACGGCGGCGCCCTGGTCCACGGCCTGCCGGCCCGGGCCACGGTGCCCGCGGGCGACGGGCTGACCTACACCTTCTCGGTGGCCGAGGAGGGCATGGTCGAGCTGTCCGCCATCGGCGAGCAGCGGGGCTTCCGCTGCCGGCTCGAGGACGCCGAGGCCTGGCCCGTCGAGCGGCCCGGTGCCTCCCTGCCCGACACCCGCACTTTGATCCCGGGTGACTACCGCCTGGTGCTGCTCCCCGAACCCGTGCAGACCCGCCGGGTCACCACGGTGAGCCCCGTGGCCCGGGAGCTGTCCTTCGAGGGCCACGGCCCCCACGCCCTCCCCCTGGCGTGGACCGTGCAGCACACCTGGGTCGAGCCCCAGGACGGCTCGGAGCGCACCCCCGACCGCTGGCGCTTCGAGCTGCCCGCGACCGTCCGGGCGAGCGTCAGCCTCGGTGAGGACATGGCCGGCGAGATCCTCCCCATCGACGGCGACGGCTTCGGCGAACGCTCCGGCCGGGTCAGCCCCGGGGCCGCCTGGAGCGGCGTGCTCGAGGCCGGCGCCTACGAGCTGCAGGTGCGGGCCGCCCGCCGCGACCACGGCCTGCTCTACGGCGTGCGGGTCCAGCCCGAGCCCCTGGTCGTGGGCACCCGACGCCAGCTGGGCGTCCCCGCCACCGTGCAGGTGGCCGTGGGCAGCGACGGCCTGGTGGAGCTGGCCTCCACCGGCGATCGCGACGTGCGCGCCCGCCTGCTGGCCCCCGACGGCAGCCTGGTGGCCGCCAGCGATGACCGGCCGGAGGACTGGAACTTCCAGCTGGTCGAGCGCCTCGAGCCCGGGCTCTACCAGCTGCAGCTGGACCCGGTGGGCGACAGCTACGCACAGACCACCGTCGTGATGAGCGCCCCGGCCGAGCGCGCGGTGGCCCCCCTGCGCACAGGGCGTGAGCGGGCCCTGTCCCCCGGCGCCGAGGTGCTGTTGGTGCCCCTCGAGGGCCTGTCGGAGCGCGGCGTGCTGGCCGTGCGCGCCACCAGCGCCGAGTCCGTGGGCATGGTGCTCGAGGCCCAGCGCGACGGCGCCTGGCAGCCCGTGGCCGAGGCCGCCGGTCGCAGCGCCCAGCTGCTGGCCCGCACCGGTGAGGCCAGCTCCTGGCGCCTGCGCCTGTGGTCCCTGGACCGCCGCGGCAGCCCGGTGACCGTGGCCGCCGAGCTCCCCACCCCCAAGCGGGCGAGCGAGTCCCGCCTGCAGCGGGGCCTGACCACCAGCGCTGGGCGCTCCGCCTTGCCCGCCGCCGGCGTGCTGCAGGTCACCATCGACCGCCCGGGGATGTTTGCGCTGGGCGGTGATCCGGTGTCCTGGTGCCCCCGCCCCGGTGAGGCCTGCGTACCGGTGGAGAACGACCTGGTCGCCCCCACCGACACCCACCTGTGGCTGGTGGCGAGCCTGCGGGAGTCCAGCGCGAACGCCCTGATCCAGGGCCGCCGCGTGGAGCTGGCCAGCGGCGCCGACGCCTCCGCGCCGGTGCAGCTGCAGCCCGACGCCCAGGTGCTCGCCGACATCGAGCGGGATCTCGCAGGTCCGGTGCTGGTGCAGGCCAGCGCCGTCGTCGGCCAGCCCGGAGTGCAGGTGCTGGACTGGTACGCCAGCCCCGCCGAGCCCCTGCCCGGCGAGGGCATGGACGTCGGCGACCGCGCCGCCGTCGCCGTCGCCCTGGACGCCCGCGACCCGGCGCTGCTCGCCTGGAACGCCGGCGACGAGGCCGACACGGGCATCGAGCTGCGGCTGCGAGCCCACCGCTTCGTGCAGCCCCTGCCCGAGGCCGCCCCCCCAGGCAGCCTGGACCTCCCCGTCCCCGCCCACGCCGCCCGCGCCTGGACCCTGCCCGGCCAGCCCCAGCGGCTGCGCATCTCCCTCTCGGCGGGCATGGTCGCCGTGCTCGAGGGCGAGCGAGGCCTCGAGTCCACCACGTGGGCCCAGCACGCCCCCCGGGAGATCACGTTGCACTCGAGCGCCACCCGCCTGGTGGTGCTCAACCCCGGCGACGAGGCCGGCCGGGTGGCCCTGGACCTGATCCCCGGCGTCGCCGACGCCCCGGCCCTGGTCTTCGGCCAGCCCTGGGAGCAGCGCGCCATCCGCGCAGGCAGCATGCGCATGGACCTGCCCGCCGGGCAGGAGGGAGACACCCTGCACCTGCGCGGCGCCGCCGTGCACGGCGTGCTCGTGGACGCCGACGGCACCGTCCACCGGGGCCTGGACATCCCGGTGCCCCCCAGCGGGGCCACCATGGAGCTGGTGCACGGCACCGGCGAAGTGCTGGCCTGGATCGACCGGCCCGGCCAGGAGGGCGAAGGCCTGTGGGGCGAGACCGCCTCCCCCTGGACCGTGGACCCCTCCACCCCCAGCCTGATCCAGCTCGAGGGCGCGGCGGCCTCCCTGGCCTTCGCCCCCGAGCGGCCCGTCTCCCTGCACCTGCGCGCGGCCCAGGCCCTGGTGGTGGGCGTGCGTCACGGTGACGGCCCCCTGCTGGTGGACGCCCACCCCGTGGCGGACACCGTGGACCTGCTGCTGCCCGGCGGCCCCACCACCGTGATGCTGCGCCCCCTGGGCGCCCCGTGGCTGGCGGGCCCCCTGGAGCTGTCCAGCACCCCCATCGTCTCCATCGGCGAGGGCCTGGGCCCCGAGCTGCTGCTGGCCCCCGGCGACACCCGCCTGTTCCGCTTCGAGGTGGAGCGGGAGGGGCCCGTGGGCCTGGGCGTGCGCGCCGACGCCGACACCGTCCAGCTGAAGCTGCTGGACGCCGAGGGCGCCCTGGTGGGCCGCGGCCTGGCCCAGATGCCGACCCTCGACGCGGGCAGCTGGCTGCTGGCCGTGAGCCTGCCCCCCGACGCCGAACCCGTCCGACTCCAACCCGTGGTGGTGGGCATCGAGCTGCCCGACACCGGCCCGCCCGACGAGGTGATCCAGCGCTACCTGCGCCTGGCCGTCGACCGCCCCGCCTCTGTGGAGACCCAGCCATGACCCGCGCCCGCACCCTCGTCCTGATCGTCGCTTCCCTGCTCGCACTGGTCATCGTGGGCCTCGGGGCCGTGGCCGTGGCCGACCCCGCCGCCGTGCGCGCCGCCCTGAACCGCCCCAGCGGCGCCGGTGGTGGCACGGTCGTGGTCCCGGACCAGTTCCTCCGGCGCTGGGACCCGGTCACCGTCTTCTTCTCCTCGGAGATGGGCCCCAGCGACGGCGGCCCCGAGGACGCCCCCGAGGACCACGCCCGCTTCGTGCCGGACCACCCCGGCGCCTGGACCTGGCTGGACGGCCGGACCCTGCAGTTCGAGCCCGCCGAGCCCTGGCCCGCTCTGGCCACCTACGCCTGGAAGGCCGGCGGCGCCCGCGGCGAGCTCGCCACCCTGATGTCGCCCCCCAGCCACTCCGTGCCCTCGTCTGGCCAGGAGGGGCTGGACCCGGTGGAGACGGTCACCCTGACCTTCAGCGAGCCCATGGACCCCGGCGCCCTGGGGCGCATGGTCTCCATCGAGCTGCGCCAGCTCCCCGGTGTGGGCGGCCCCCCGGATCGCACCATCCAGCGTGGTGACTTCGAGATCAAGGCCATGGAGCGCCGCGGCCCGTCTGACAGCGCCACCTACGTGCTGACCCTCGACGAGCCCATCCCCCTGGGCGCCCGGGCCACCGTGCGCTTCCAGCTGGCCCTGGACGACGGCGACGACGCCAGCTTCCACAGCTTCGACTTCGCCACCGCCGAGCCCTTCCGGGTCGCCGAGCTGGGCTGCTCCCGCGGCCGCTACCCGGTCAGCCCCGAGGGCGTGCACTACGCCCCCGAGCAGGTCATCCGCTGCGACGCAGGCCGCGCCGAGGTGCAGGTCGAGTTCAGCGCCCGCCCCTCGGAGCTGGGCCCGGTGCAGGCCCGCAGCCTGGTCCGCTTCGACCCCGCCGTCGAGGACCTCGAGTACCGCATGCAGGGCCAGCGCCTGGTGGTCAGCGCCGCCTTCGAGCGCGACATCCTGTACCGGGTGATGCTGGAGCCCACCGCCCTCGACGATGAGCGCGGCCGCGCCCTGGAGCTCGAGGGCCAGAGCAGCCTGTGGCTGGTCTTCCCCCAGCAGCGCCCCTACCTGCGCCTGGCCACCGGCCAGGGCATCGTGGAGCGCACAGGCCCCCAGGCCATCCCCGTCGAGGGCCGCGGCCACGAGCGGGTGGACCTGCGGGTGCACCGCATCGATCCCCTCGAGCGCTCCTTCTGGCCCTTCCCGGCCACCCCGATCACCGTCAACGAGGACGACCGTCCCCCCGGCCCCGGCGAGGAACCCGAGCCCTTCGAGCACCCCGCCCGCACCATCAGCCCCCACGAGCTGGCCCGCCAGATCGACGCCCTGGGCAGCCCCGCCTACAGCGGTGTGATGGATCTCCCCATCGGCCCAGAGGCCGGCGCCGCCAAGTTCGGCATCGATCTGAAAGACGCCCTGGCCCACGTCTCCGGCCGCGGCCAGCCCGGCAGCTACCTGGTGGGCCTGCGCACCCTCGACGGCGCCTCGAGCCGCGCCTGGATGCGCCTGCAGGTCACCGACCTGGCGCTCACCACCATCGAAGAGCCCACCGCCGTGGTCTTCGTGGTCAGCTCCCTGAGCACCGGCCGCGCCCTGCCCGGCGCCTCGGTGCGCCTCGAGGGCCTGCTGCGGCAGCACGGTGAGCCCGAGCGCTGGGACACCATCGCCCGCGGCAAGACCGGGACCGACGGCACCTTCCGTTGGGAGGCCCCCGGCTCCCTGCCCCGCACCAGCCGCATGGTCCGCCGCATCGTGGTGGAGCGCGAAGGTGACGTGCTGGTCATGAACGCCGACGACCCACCCGAGCGCTACCACGACGGGCTGTGGTCCGGCATGCACTCCACCTGGCTGCAGTGGGGCTTCGAAGGCCTGGACCGCCGCACCCCCAAGCCCCAAGACCTCTGCCACGTCTTCACCGAGCGCCCGGTCTACCGCCCCGAGCAGCCCGTGCACATCAAGGGCTGGGTCCGGCAACGCCACCAGGGCGAGCTGAGCCCCCTGGCGACCCCCGGCGCCATCGGCATCCAGGGCCCCGGCGACCAGAGCTGGTCCCACACCATGAGCACCTCGGCCACCGGCGGCTTCTACATGGAGTTCGCCGAGGACGAGCTGCCCTCGGGGGCCTACACGGCGACCTTCCGCACGACTGAGGACCACAGCGCCCACTGCTCGGTCACCTGGAAGATGGAGGCCTACCGGCTGCCCCGCTTCGAGGTGGATCTGAACGCCCCGGACCGCACCGCCCTGGACCGCCCCTTCGAGGTCGGGCTGGACGCCAGCTACTACGCCGGCGGTGGCGTGGCCTCCCGGCCCGTGCGCTGGAGAGTCACCCAGTACCCCTACGACTACAACCCCGCCCTCCCGGCGGCGTTGAGCCGTTCCATCGGCTCGAACGCCGAATTCCACTTCTCGAGCGATGGCCGCTTCGGCCGAGGCCGCAGCTTCGAGACCACCCCCTCCATCGACCGTCAGGAGACCACCGACGCCGACGGTCACGACAGCCTGATGCTCGATCCCACCGTCGAGCCCACGGCCCATCCGCGGACCTACGTGATCGAGGCCACGGTCACCGGCGACGACGACCAGACCGTCACCCAGACCACCCGCGTCAAGGCCCTGCCCGCCTTCGTGCTCGGCCTGGCGGTGCCCCGGCACCTCGAGCGCGGCGACAGCATCCCCGTCGGCCTGGTCGCCGTGGGCCCCGACGAGGAACTGGTCGAGGACCAGGAGATCACCGTGCGCCTGCTGCACCGTCAGTGGCACTCCCGGCTGCAGGCAGGCGACTTCAGCGACGGCGTGGCCCGCTACGTCACCGATGTCGTGGACGAGCCCGTCATCGAGCGGGTCGTGCACAGCGCCGCCGAGGTGCAGCGCCTCGAGCTGCCCGTGGAGCGCGCCGGCGTGTACGTCGTGGAGCTCGAGGCCCACGATCGCCTGGGCCGCGCCCAGGTGGTCTCCGTGGACCTCTACGTGGGCGGCGACGAGCCGGTGGCCTGGGCCCGCCCGTCCACCCAGACCTTCCGCCTGACCCCCGACAAGGACCGCTACGACCCCGGCGAGCGCGCCAACATCGTCTTCCAGAGCCCCTACCAGCGGGCCCGGGCCCTGGTGATCGTCGAGGCCCCGGACGGCAACGAGTACACCTGGCTCGACGTGCGCGGCGGCACCGCCAGCTACGCCCTGCCCATCGACGAGACCTGGACGCCGCGGGTCCCCGTGCACGTCGTGCTGATGCGCGGCCGCATCGACAGCGGCACCCTCGCCAAGGGCACCGATCTCGACCTGGGCAAGCCCTCCACCGTGGCGGCCACCACCTGGCTCAGCGTGGAACCTGTGGGGAACCAGGTCAGCGTCGAGCTCGAGCACGCCGAGAAGGCGCGCCCGGGCCAGGTCGTGGACCTGACCGTCGAGCTCGCCGATCCCGACGGCCGCGCCGTGGGCGGTGAGGTCACCCTGTGGCTGGTGGACAAGGCCGTGCTGTCCCTGGGCCGCGAACAGCGCCTCGATCCCCTCCCCGACTTCATCACCCAGGTCTACTCCCGGCTGGGCGTGCTGGACACCCGCAACCTGGTGCTCGGGCGCCTGCCGCTGGCCGAGATGCCCGGCGGCGACGGCCCCAGCGAGGAAGGCGACGGCCCCCTGGACAAGGCCACGGTGCGCCGCAACTTCCAGCCGGTGCCCTACTACGAGCCCGCGCTGGTGGTGCCCGCCAGCGGGAGCCTGACCGTGAAGGTGCAGCTGCCCGACAACCTGACCAACTTCGAGATCCGGGCCAAGGCCGCGGTGGGGCCGGATCGCTTCGGCTACGGCAAGAGCCGCATCGCCGTGCGCTTGCCCGTCATCGTCCAGCCCGACCTGCCCCGCTTCGTGCGACCCGGTGACCGCTTCGAGGCCTCCGCCATCGGCCGCGTGGTCGAAGGTGACGGCGGCCCCGGCAAGGCCGAGATCGAAGTCGAGGGTCTGAGCCTGGCCGTCGCCCCGCGTCAGCAGCTGAGCCTGCACGCTCGTGAGGCGACCCGGGTGGGCTTCCCCGTGAGCGTGGACACCCCCGGCTACGACGCCCACGGCCTGCCCATGCGGGACTCCGTCAGCGTCACCGTGGGCCTCGAGCGCAGCGCCGACAGCGCCGCTGACGCCTTCCAGGTGTCGCTGCCCCTGCGGCCCGACCGCTTCCCCGTGAGCGAGCGACAGCTGGCCGAGCTGGCCGAAGGCGAGACCTTCGAGCTGGCCGCCCTGGCCGACGAGCCCCGGGAGGGCACCCTGCGCCGCACCGTGCTGGCCTCCAACGAGGCGGGCCTGGTGCACGTGGCGTCCGGCATGGACTTCATGCTGCGCTACCCCTACGGCTGCACCGAGCAGCGCATCTCCAAGGCGCGCTCCTACCTGGCCCTGGGCCAGCTCAACCGGCTCATCCACCTCGAGCGCACCCCGGAACAGGTCGACCAGGCCGTGCACAGCACGCTGGCCTGGATCGGCGACACCGTGGACGAGCACGGGCTGGTGGGCTTCTGGCCCGGCTCCGAGGGCAACACCTGGCTGACCGCCTGGACCGTGCTGTTCCTCGTGGACGCCCAGGAGGCCGGCTACGCCGTGGACCAGGCCGTCATGGCCCAGCTGATCCGCAGCCTCGAGCAGGCCCTGCGCTCCGACTACCCCTACCACATCGACGGCGAGGCCTGGGAAGAGCGCGCCTGGGCCCTGAGCGCCCTGGCCGCCGCCGGTCGCTTCGACCGCGCCTACTTCGCCGAGCTGGGTCGCAAGACCAGCTACCTGGACGCAGAGGGCGTGGCCCAGGTCCTGATGGCCTCCGCCCGCGCCGGCCAGGGGGACTCCCCCATCAGCGAGCAGCTGGTGAACACCCTGTCCGAGGCCATGATCGTGCGCCTGCACCAGGGCGAGGAGATCTACGGCGGGCTGCAGTCCCAGCGCCGCAGCCGCAGCGGCCTGATCCTGCCCGGCGAGACCCGGACGCTGGCGTCCATGGCCCGCGCCCTGGCCCGGGTGGCCCCGGACCACGAGCGCCTGCCGCTGCTGTACGACGCCATCGTCACCACCGGCCGCACCGACGGCTGGGGCAGCACCAACGCCAACGCCGCGGCCATGCTGGCCATCGGTGAGCGCCTGAAGAACCCCCGCAGCGGCGCCTCCACCCACGAGCTCGTGCTCGTGGACGGCGGCCAGCGCCAGCAGGTGCAGGTGAACGGCACCGACCCGGTGGCCTTCTGGACCCTCGAGGGCGCCGGCGCCTTGGAGCTGGTGCATCAGGACGCCAGCGGCCGCAAGGCCGGCCCCATCGTGGTCCGCGCCGACGCCTTCTACCTGCCCGCCCCCGACGGCAGCCAGGAGCGCGCCTGCGCCGACGGCTTCGTGGTCCAGCGCAGCCTCGAGCGGGTGCTCGGCGGCGGCGCCCCCAGCGAGAAGCTGCCCCTGGAGCAGGCCGGTCAGACCATGGCGTTCACCGTGGGCGACGTGATCGAAGACCACGTCCGCGTCGTGGTCCCCGAGGACCGCCACCACGTGGCCATCGTGGTCCCCATCGCCGCCGGCATGGAGCCCCTCAACCCGGCCCTGGCCACCGCGCCCCCCGAGGCCACCCCCTCGGCCGCCCCCACCCGCCGGCCCACCTACGCCGACTACGCCGACGACGGGGTCGCCTTCTTCTACAACCACCTGCCCAAGGGCACCTACGACCTGCGCTTCCGCGTCCGCGCCTTCACCCCCGGCAGCTACACCCAGCCCGCCGCCAGGGCAGAGATGATGTACGACGCCAGCACCGTAGGGACCTCGAACGGCGCCCGCATCGAGATCGGGAGGGAGTAGGGATGATCGCGCCTGTTCGAGCCCACAGGGAGCACGCGGAGAGCGCGGAGGCTGCCGCCCGCGGGGTTGCACCGGTTGGTGATGCGCGTGGAGAGGGAGTGGTGATGCTCGCAACGGCCCTTGGAGCGCTGCCGCGCCGGACCCTGCAGGTCGCCTCGCAGGCCAACGTCGCGAGCACCACCAAGTCCCCGGAACGCGGTTCGTCACACCCACGGAGCGGCAGCGCAATCCAACCCTACGCCCAGCGGCACTCACCCTCATCGCCCATCACCACCCGTACCTCGAACGGACATCGCTTGCGATGGGGCAGACGCCCGCGCAGCGGGGGTCGCACGGCGGAGCCTCCGCGCCCTCCGCGCCCTCCCTGTGAATCCACGACGAGCCGCTGCCCATGACCGAACGCGCCCGGATCTGGTGGCTGACCACGCTGGGCTCCCTGCTCCTGCTGGGGCTGGGGCTGGCGGGGATGGTCAGCAACCGGGCGGTGCTGCGCAGCCCGCAGGCCACCCTGCTGCTGCAGGACCGGGACGGGCGCTTCATGGCGGAGCTGGCCTGGGACGAGGATCAGGAGCTCGGGTACTGGGCCGTCGAGGACATCCCCTGGCGGGTGGCCGCGGCCACGGTGGCCATCGAGGACCATCGCTTCTGGGACCACCCGGGTGTGGACGCGGTGGGCGTGGGCCGGGCCGTGGTGCAGAACATCCAGGGCGGCGAGGTCATCTCCGGGGCCTCCACCCTGACCATGCAGGTGGCGCGGATGCAGGACCCGGGGGCCCGGACCTACTCCAAGAAGGTCGTGGAGTCCCTGACCGCCCTGCTGCTGACCGCCCGCTACGACCGGCGGGAGATCCTGGCGCACTACCTGCGGCTGGTGCCCTACGGCAACCGCATCCACGGCATCGGCTACGGCGCCCGGCGCTACCTGGACAAGCCCGTGGCCGACCTGTCCTGGGCCGAGGTCGCCTTCCTGGCCGCCCTGCCCCAGGCGCCCTCGCGCACCAACCCCTTCCACAGCGCCGGCCGCGCCCGGGCCGCGGATCGCGCCGAGCGCATCCTGGCGGAACTGCGAGAAGGCGGCGTCATCGGCCAGGCCGACCACGAGCAGGCCCTGCTGGACCTGGCGGTGCTCGAGGTCCCTGACAAGGGCATCCGCCCCCCCCAGGCCATGCACAGCATCCTGCAGCTCGAGGCCGAGCTGCGGGGTGACGCCGCGCGCTGGGAGACCCTGGCGGCATCGCCCGTGATCCGCTGCTCCATCGACATGCCCCTGCAGGCCGAGCTCGAGGCCCTGCTGGCCATCCACGTGCGCAGCCTCGAGGACCGGGGCGCGGGCAACGGCGCCATCGTGGTGGTGGACGCACACAGCCGCGAGGTGCTGGCCTCGGTCGGCTCCACCTCCTGGTTCGATCCCCAGTACGCCGGCTCCATCGACTACACCCGGGTGCCCCGCTACCCCGGCTCGACCCTCAAGCCCTTCCTCTACGCCCACGCCCTGGACCGCGGCGTCATCACCCCCACCACCCTGATGGACGACCTGCAGCGCGGCCCCGACGGCATCGGCAACGCCGACGAGCGCTTCCTGGGTCCCTTGCTGCCGCGCAAGGCCCTGGCCAACTCCCGCAACGTGCCCGCCGTGCACCTGCTCGAGCGGGTGGGCCTGGACGAAGGCTACGGCTTCTTCGAGGCCCTGGGCCTGCACGACGGTGAGCTGCCCGCCCACCACTACGGCCTGGGCCTGGCCATCGGCGGGGCCCCCACCAGCCTGCAGCAGCTGGTGCGCGCCTACACCGCTCTGGCCGACGGCGGCCGCATCGGCGAGCTGGTCTGGCTGCCCGACGAGCCCCGCGCCACCACCCGGGCGCTCTCTCCCTGGTCCGCTCAGCTGGTGGGCCAGTGGCTGGGGGACCCCCTCGCTCGCCTGCCCAGCTTCCCTCGCATGGGCTTCTCCGAGTACCCCTTCCCCGTGGCGGTCAAGACCGGCACCTCCGAGGACTGGCGGGACGCCTGGGCCGTGGCCTTCTCCGACCGCTACGTGGTCGGCGCCTGGGTCGGGCACCCCGACTGGCGCCCCATGCGCGGGGTGAGCGGCTACGGCGGCGGTGCCTCCCTGGTGCAGCAGGTCCTCGAGCACCTGCACGCCGATCAGCTCGACGGGCTGACGGATCTGGGCTTCCCGCCCCCCGCGGGCGCCGCCCCCGCCCGCCGCGGCCCCCGGGCCGGCCCCCGGGCCCGGCCCCCCCGCGCCCCCCCCCGGCCCCCGGGGGTCCGCCCCCCCACCGAGCCCGTCACCCCCTGCGACGTTCACCTGGAGCTGGTGACGGACCGCCGCAGCGGCGGCCTGGCCACCATCGACACACCGCCCGAGCACCGGGCCACCAAGCGCTACGCCGATCTGCCCACCCGCTACGCCGCCTGGGCCGCGGCCCAGGGCCTGGAGGCCCCCCCCGCTGCGCTCACGCCCCCCTCCCCCACCCGCCTGAGCGCCGGCACCACCCCGGGCATCGCCATCACCGCCCCACAAGACGGCACCCGCATCGTGCGCGATCCCGAGATCCCGGCGGACATGGCCACCCTCACCCTGAGCGTCGAGGTGGACCGCGGCGTGGAGCAGGTGCTGTGGAGCGTGGACGGCGAGCCCTTCGCCCTGGTCCAGGCTCCGTTCACGGCCCGCTGGCCCATCACCCCGGGGGAGCACGTCTTCGAGGCCTCGGTGCCCTTCCAGGACGCCCGGTCGGGGCCGGTGCGCGTGGTGACGCACTGATCCGATCGCACTGTTTCCCAACGGAAACAATAACCGACCTACGGGTAGATTAAGCAGCGCGCGACCAAGGAGGTCGCCATGTTCGCGCTGCTCTTCATCGTCTCCGCCTTCGCCCAGGACACCGCCGACTGCGTGGTCGGCTCCTGCCCCATCGTCGCTGACATCGACGCCGCGGTCGAGTCCATGGAGACCTTCGACCACTGGAACGAGCCCTCGAACCTGCACGAAGACTACGAGCGGGTCTTCGACGCGCTGCCGCTGTCGGGTACCGCCGAGCAGACCCCCTGGACCGACACGTACTGGCCCAAGCACGAAGGTGGCATCGCCCGGCGCTGGCAGACCGGCGAGGCCCGCGGCTACGTCATGCCCACCAAGGACGATCTCCTCTCCATGAGCGAGGATGAGATCTCCCTGCTGTCCCCCAGCGAGAAGTACGACCTGCTGGTGGGCAACTACATGTACACCCTGACCTACCGGGCCCAGGCCGAGTCCAGCGCCACCGAGGCCGCCTGGGCCGGCTACTGCCACGGCTGGACCCCGGCCAGCATCCACTACGACGAGCCCCGGCCGGTGGTGATGACCAACCCCGACGGCGTGCGCATCCCCTTCGGTTCCTCGGACGTCAAGGCGCTGCTGTCCTACTTCGCGGGCGAGGTGGTCGCGAACAACCACTACAGCGTGGAGTCCATGCCCTGGGGCAGCGTCCCCCGCGTGACCGGCTCCCTGTGCCTGTCCAACAGCGCCAGCCGCCCCGAGTGCCAGGACACCAACGCCGGCGCCTTCCACCTCATCATGGCCAACCAGCTGGGGCTGAGGAACGAGGCCTTCGGCATCGACGCCACCAACACCAACGAGAAGTGGAACCAGCCCGTGCACGCCTTCGAGAGCGAGGTGCTGGGCTGGCGGGAGCCCGGAGCCCACGCCTCTCCCCACGCGGTGCGCGAGGCCGTGGTCCGCAGCGAGGTGACCTGGACCGTCGAGGTGGAACCCCAGTGGGACCCGCTGCTGGATACCCCCGGCCACAAGGACACCACCGAGACCTACACCTACA
>CAYZVO010000116.1:0-27840 GCA_964481655.1 uncultured Enterobacterales bacterium
CCTCGCCGATGGGGGTCTCGAGGCTGATGGGCTCCTTGGCGATCTTGAGGATGCGGCGGACCTTCTCGACAGGCATCTCCATCTTGTCGGCGATCTCTTCGGGCGTGGGCTCGCGGCCCAGATCCTGCACCAGGTAGCGGCTGGTGCGCACCATCTTGTTGATGGTCTCGATCATGTGCACGGGGATGCGGATGGTGCGTGCCTGGTCGGCGATCGCGCGGGTGATGGCCTGTCGGATCCACCAGGTGGCGTAGGTGGAGAACTTGTAGCCCCGCTGGTACTCGAACTTCTCGACGGCCTTCATGAGGCCGATGTTGCCTTCCTGGATGAGGTCGAGGAACTGCAGGCCGCGCTTGGTGTACTTCTTGGCGATGGAGACCACCAGGCGCAGGTTGGCTTCCACCAGCTCGCACTTGGCCTGCTCGGCCAGGGCCTCGGCTGCGCGGACCTCCCGCGCGAGGATGCGCAGGGACTCGCGGTCCATGGCGCAGGCGGTCTCGACCTTGCGGATCTTGCGCAGCTCGCGCCGCACGCGGCTGTCGAACTCCCGCCAGGTCTCCTCGGGGATGCCGGTGGAGACGATGACTTCGCGACCAGCGGTGTCCGGCGTGCGGCGGACCTTGCGGATCATGCGCCGCAGATCCTGGGTGGGCACCCGGGCTTCACGGGCGACCTGGTCGATGATGCGCTCGGAGCGCTTGATGTGGCTCCAGTGTTCGCGCAGTTCCCTGGCGGAGTTCTGGATCTCGATCTTCGGGACGTCGACGGTCTCGACCATCTGGGCGAGCTGATCGTCGAGCTGCTCCCAGGCTTCCTGGGCGGCGGCCTTGCGCTTCTTGGACTTGGCGCGGGCCAGGGCCTGGTGGGCTTCGGCGCGGGCCTCGTGCAGGGCCAGGATCTGTTCGAGCAGATCCGGCAGGGGGACGCCGTCGCGGGAGGTCTTGATGCGGACGGGCTTGCCGCCGTTGTCGGGCGTCGGGACCTGGGCCATGACCTCGATGAGGGGGAGGCCGTAGGCGCTGGTGAGGATCCAGCGGCGCATCAGGTGCTCGCCGCGCTCGATGCGCTTGGCGATCTCGATCTCACCTTCGCGGGTGAGCAGCGAGACGGTCCCCATCTTGCGCAGGTACATCCGCACAGGATCGGTGGAGCGCTGGGCCAGCTTGGGGTCGTCCTGGGAGTCCTCGGGCGGCTCACCACGCCGGGCGGCCTCGGCGCGCTTCTTGGCGGCTTCCACGACCTCGATGTCCATCTCCGAGAAGAGGATCATGATGTCGTCGATCTGGTTGCCGCTGATCAGGTGGGTGGGCAGCGCGCTGCTCATCTCTTCGTAGGTCACGTACCCACGCTGCTTCCCGATGCTGATGAGCTCCTGGATCTCCGTCAGGTTTTTGTCCTTGAGCATCCGTCTTCCTTATGAGGCCGCAGCACAACCGGGCGGGCAGGATGGGAACCCTGCCGCGGAGGCGCGGAGCCAGCCGGTGACACCGCCGAACACCGTGCTGCGCTGAGAAGCCGGGATAACTTGTCCTGTCAACCCATCGGCCGCAAGGAAAAATTCCCACGCACGAGCCTGCCCGCTCCATTGTCGGTTCAGTCGCGTTGGAACCGACCCTGGAGCACAGCCTCTAGGGATCTCTTCAGCATGATGAGGCGTACGCGCTCCGAGATCAAGCCGCGCTGTTCTTCAGAGCCTGCCTCACTCCCGTCGATCCCGCGATGAAGCTGGGCCAAACGCTGTTCGATGCGGGGCAGCTCGAGGCGCGCCAGGATCTGCTGGGCGGCGGGCAAGACGCGTTCTTCCGCATACAGGCCCTGTCGTGCGCCGGCCGCGACGAGCAGCGCGCGCAGGTCGGGATCCTCGGTGGCGTCGATGGCGGTGGTCAGGGGCTCGCCCCGGATGAGGGTGGCCAGGCAGTCGAGCACCGCGTGGCTCTCGCTGATGAGGGTGGGGTCGGCCTGTTTCAGCAAGGGCGCGACGGTCTCGCCGTGGTGGACGAGCAGCCAGATCAGGTGCCGCAGGCCGCGGGAGAAGCGGGACGCGCCGCGCTCGGGCGGCGGGGCGTCGTCCGACGAGGGCGGCCCTTCGCCCCGGCGAGGATCGCCGCCCGCCCGGCCCCGGCGCACCTGGCGCACGACCTGGGACTCGGGCAGGTAGAGCACGTCGGCCACCCGGCGCACCAGCGCGGCGCGGGCGACCTCCGGGAAGGCAGCCACCAGGGGGGCGATCTGCTCGAGGGCCCGCTGCCGGCCCAGGGGGGTGGAGCCCTGCTGCTCGGCGTGCCAGCGGATGACCAGCTCCATCAGGGGCTCGGTCTTGTCCAGCAGGCTGCGGAAGGCCTCGGCGCCTTGCTCGCGCACCAGCTCGTCGGGGTCCTTGGCGCCGGGGATGTCGAGGCGCAGGGCCTCCATCTGGGCGTCGGCGAACAGGGGCATGCTGCGCACCGCGGCCTTGATGCCGGCCTGATCGGCGTCGAACAGGGCCACGACCCGGGGTGAGAAGCGGCGCAGAATCTTGAGCTGATCGGTGGTCAGGGCGGTGCCGCAGGTGGCCACGGCTTCCTCGATGCCGGCCTGGGCCAGGCTGACCACGTCGAAGTAGCCTTCGACCAGGATGGCGCGGTCTTCGCGCTGGATGGCGGATCGGGCGTGCGACAGGCCGTAGAGCACCCGCTGCTTGTGGTAGATCTCCGACTCGAGGCCGTTGAAGTACTTGGGGGCTTCGCGGCCGTCGCGGGCGTTGTCTTCGACCAGGCGGCCGCCGAAGGAGAGCACCCGGCCCCGCTCGTCGAAGATCGGGAACATGACCCGGCCCCGGAAGAAGTCGAAGGAGCCGGATGAGCGCTCCCGGCGGCGGGCGAGGCCCGCGGCGACGACCATGTCTTCGGGGTAGCCCTTGCCGTGGAGGTGGTCGAGCAGGGCGGACCACTTGTTGGGTGCGTAGCCGATGCGGAAGCGCTCGATGATCTCCCGCTCGAGGCCCCGCTGATCGAGGTATTCCCGCCCGGGGGCGCCTTCGGGTCGGGCCAGCAGCACCTGCTGGAAGAACGAGGCGGCGGCGTCGCAGACGTCGTAGAGGGAGGCGCGCTTGCGGATCCGCTGTTTCTCTTCGCGCGTGAGCTCGCGCTCCTGGATGACCACGCCCGCGGGGCCGGCCAGCTCCTTCACGGTGTCCATGAAGCCCAGGCCCTGGACCTTCATGATGAACTTGAAGACGTCGCCGCCTTCGCCGCAGCCGAAGCAGTAGTAGATGCCCTTGGTGGGCACCACGTTGAAGGAGGGGGTCTTCTCCTGGTGGAACGGGCAGAGGCCCAGCCAGGAGCTGCCCTTGCGCTTCAGGGTGACGTGGCGCTGCACGACCTCGAGGATGTCGGTGCGTTCGCGGATCTGGTCGATGACTTCGCGGGGGATCGCCATGGGGCGCACCTATCCCGGCGCCGGGGCCAGAACCTGTCCGCTAGGCGGTCGCCTGCAGCCCTACGGCGGGGGCGGCCTGGGGGCGGGCCTCGGAGTCCACGCGGCAGATGTGGGCGCCGATGCCCTGCAGCTTGGGGACCAGGGCTTCGTAGCCGCGATCCAGGTGGTGCAGGCGCAGGATCTCGGAGCTGCCGTGGGCGGCGAGGGCGGCCAGCACCAGCCCCGCGGAGGCCCGCAGGTCGGTGGCCATCACCGCGGCCCCCTTGAGCCCGGGCACGCCCCGGACCACGGCGGTGTTGCTCTGCACGCGGATGTCGGCGCCCATGCGGGCCAGCTCGGCCACGTGCATGAAGCGGTTCTCGAAGATGGTCTCGGTGACCGTGCTGCTGCCCTCGGCCAGGGTGAGCAGGGCCATGAGCTGGGCCTGCATGTCCGTGGGGAAGCCGGGGTGCGGCCGGGTGGTGATGTCCACCGGGCGCAGGGGGCCGTCCCGTCGCACGGTGACGGCGGTGCCCTCGACCCGCACATCGCAGCCCGCCCGTCGCAGGGCGTCGATGGTGGTGTCCAGGTGGGCGGGATCGGTGTCCACGCAGGTGACCTCGCCGCCGGTGATGGCGCCGGCCACCAGGTAGGTCCCGGCCTCGATGCGATCGGGCATGATGCGGTAGGGGGTGGCCGTGGGGGCGAGGGAGGTGACGCCGTCGATCTCGAGGGTGGAGGTGCCTTCTCCGCTGATGCGGGCGCCGAGGCTGCGCAGGAAGCGGACCAGATCGACGATCTCGGGTTCGGCCGCGGCGTTGCGCAGGGAGGTGTGGCCGTCGGCCAGGACCGCCGCCATCAGGATGTTCTCGGTGCCGCCCACGGTGGGCACGTCCAGGGTGATGTCGGCGCCGCGCAGGCGATCCACCCGGCCGTGCACGTAGCCGTCGGCCAGCTCGAAGCGACACCCCAGGGCCTCGAGGCCTTTGAGGTGCTGGTCGATGGGGCGCACGCCGATGGCGCAGCCGCCGGGGAGGCTCACCAGGGCGTGGCCGGTGCGAGCCAGCAGCGGGCCGAGCACCAGGACCGAGGCCCGCATCTTGCGCACCAGGTCCTCGGGAGCCTCCGAGAAGAAGATGCGGCTGGTCTCGAGGCGCAGCGTGCCGTTCCACAGGGAGGGGCAGCCCAGGCGACCCAGCAGGCTGAGCATCATCGAGACGTCGGCCAGGCCGGGCACATTGGAGAGCTTGTGCTCACCGGGGGCCAGCAAGGTGGCTGCCAGCAGGGGCAGGGCGGCGTTCTTGGCGCCGCTGATGGGCACTGTGCCCTGGAGAGGATGACCGCCTTCCACGACGAGCTTCTGCATGGGGGCACCGATGGGGGATGGCAGCGGGGGCTGCGGGACGCTCAGGGTCCTTGCAAGCGCTGTGCCATGTGGAGATGGGGAGGGGGGATGGGGCGGGGAAGGCGAGGGGGGATGTGGGAGGCGGGCAGGGGAGCGCCACCTCGCCAGAGGTGCCTTCGACCCCATCCTTTTAGCAGGTTCGCACCCCCCGCGGGAGGTCGGCGGCGGGGTTGACGTGAAAAGGGCGCTCCATCGCCCATTTCCGACTTCCACAGTCTCGTGCGCCTGCGCATGCGCGCGCGCGTGCGAGGGGCGGATCACCAGCGCTGTGAAAACCCCTTGGCAGGAAGGCTGAACCGGATATCAAGGGCCCCTTTCCATCCCCCGGACCCATGGAGTCGCACATGTCTCTCGTTCCCGTTCACGGTGGTCTCTCCGAGCCCGTCGATCGCCTCCTTCCCCTCACCGAGCGCAAGCAGCTGCTGGCGGACGCCCAGTCCCTGCCCTGCTTCGAGGTCAACGACGCGGACCTGTCCACCGTCTACCGCATCGGCGACGGCACCCTGAGCCCCCTGGTGGGCCCGATGAACGAGGACGAGTACTACGACGTGCTCGACACCCACAGCATCCTGCGCGGCGGCAAGCGCTACGCCTGGTCCATCCCCCTGGCCCTGCCCGTCACCGACGCCGAAGCCGCGACCCTGAAGGTCGGCGAGCACGCCGTCATCAAGAACGAGGCCGGTGAGCCCGTGGCCCGCCTGCTGGTCCAGTCGGTCTTCGACTGGGACAAGCCCCGCTACCTGAAGTCCGTGTACCTCACCGAGCGCGTGGACCATCCGGGCGCCGACATCGTCATGAACGACGAGCGCACCAAGCTGGTCGGCGGCGAGCTGTGGACCCTCCCCCAGCCCCGCAACCCCGCCTTCTCGGCGTTCCAGCTCTCCCCGCGTGAGACCCGCGCGATGATCGAGGCCCGCAAGTGGGAGGCCGCCATGGCCTTCCAGACCCGCAACCCCCTGCACCGGGCCCACGAGTACGCCATCGTGCACGGCGCCCAGGAGCTCACCCGCTCCGGCAAGTACGCCGGCGCCGTGCTGATGCCCCTGGTCGGCCAGCTCAAGGCTGGCGACATCGACGCCCCCACCCGGATGCGCTGCTACCAGGTGCTCCTCGAGAACCGCCTGCTCGGCAAGGGCGACAGCGACACCGCCCTGTGGGACGAGGTCGGCTACGACATCAACGATGTCTTCGAGCTGGTCGCGCTGGACATGCGCATGTTCTACGGTGGCCCCTCCGAGGCCATCATGCACTCCATCTACCGCCAGAACCACGGCTTCTCGAACATCGTCATCGGCCGCAAGCACGCCGACGCGCCCTACCACGATGGCAGCCCCATCTGGGGCGACTTCGACGCCCACGGTGTGTTCGACGAGCTGCCCGGTGAGCTCGAGATCGAGCCCGTCAAGGTCGGCTTCGCCGCCTACTACGACCACATGGGCCGCGTGGACCTCATGGGCAACCACCAGGGCGTCAAGCCCTTCTTCATCAGCGGCAAGGCTGTCCGCAAGACCCTCGAAGAGGGTGAGCGCCCGGACGCCCGCATCCTCCGTCCCGAGGTCGCGGACCTGCTGATCGAGGCCTACCGCGAGCTGAACGGCTAGCGCCAGCGCTCGTCATCGCCAGCGCGCCCTTCGGGGCGCGCTGCGTGCTTCAGGGCTTGGTGCCGATGCGATGGGCGCGGCTGGGCTCGACCCACTCGAGCTCGAGCAGCAGCGAGCCGGAGAGCTCCGGGTCCGTGCCGCCGCGCTCGGAGACCTGCAGGCTGCGGTGGTGCAGCCGCCCGGCCTCGAGCTCCCAGCTCGAGCTGCCCTGGATGTCGAGGGTGGGGATGCGCGCGTCCTCGGGGCGGAGCATGGCCTGGGTGTCCAGCTCGGCGAGCAGGCGCGGTCGCCCGGAGCGCAGCACCGTCCCGCCGTCGCGCTGCCAGGACAGCTCGGTGAGGCGGTGGGTGCCCGCCACGTCCATGTCGAAGCCTGCGGGGATGAGCCTGGCGAAGGGCCGGGCGGTCTCGGTGTCGTTCCAGCGGGTACCGGGGGCCAGGGGCTCGGCCGGGAGCCGAAGGGCCAGCAGCCTGTGGGGCAGGGCGTCGGCCCAGCTGGGCGCCTCGAGCTGGTCGATGCGGCCGTCGAGGGACAGGGTCATGGTGAGCTGGTCTTCCTCGATGCGGGCGCGCTCGCGCTCGATGGCATCGAGGACGGTCCCGGGGGCCACGGGGGCCCCGTCGGCGACGATGGAGGCGTCCAGGCTCTCGAGGTGCCCCTCGAGGACGTAGGTGCCCTGGTCGTCGATGCTGCGCACCAGGTAGTGCCAGACCTCTTCGCGCACGGCGGTGTCGTCGCCGACGCTGTGGACGCTCCGGAGTCGGTAGGCGAGCTCCATGCCGGGCGCCAGGCGCCAGCCCAGGGTGACCGCTCCCACCGGGACGTCCCGGGGGGGCAGGTGACACGCCGTGATCAGCAGCCAGAGCAGCATGGAGACGCTAGTAGCCCATGAGCCCGCCTCTGCCCCATCCCTCACGGAGCCCCGCGCGATGATCCAGTGGGACGACCAGGCCCGCACCGTCACCATCGCGGTGCAGGACCTCATCGACCGGACCCCGGGGCCGGACGGTGGGCTGGCGCGCGTGGCGGCCTCTCCCCGGGCCCGGGCGCGCGCAGGGCAGCGGGCCCACACCCACTGGCAGGCCGACCGCGCGGCGAGCGATCCCGAGTTCGAGCGCGAGGTCACCGTGCGCCACGTCCAGGTGGTGCGCGACTGGACCTGCGTCATCAAAGGGCGCATCGACGGGGTCAGCCGTGAGGGTGAGCACCTGGTGGTCGAAGAGCTCAAGTCCACGATGCTCGACGCCGAGCAGCTGGACAGCCTGCGGCGGGATCAGCTCACGGCCTGGTGCCAGCAGCTGCAGCTCTACCTCCACTTCCTGGCCTGCCGCGGTGAGCTGGTGGTCGGGCGGCTGGTGCTCATCTCCCTGGTGGACGGCTGGCGGCAGGTCGTCCACCTTCCCGCGGATCCTGGGATGGGCAGCTGGCTGGCGGCGCGCCTGGACTGGCTGGTGGCCGCCCGGGAGGATCGCCTGGCCCACCGGAGGCACCGGCGCAGTGCCCCGCTGCCCTTCGCCCACGGCGCCTTCCGGCCCGGGCAGGAGGCCATCGTCGATGGCTGCGAGCGCAGCCTCGATGGGGGCAAGCACCTGCTGCTGTCGGCCCCCACGGGGGTCGGCAAGACCGCGGCGGTGCTGCTGGGGGCGCTGCGGGTGGCCTACCGCGCGGAACGCTCGGTGTTCTATGCCACCGCCCGGACCACCCAGCAGCGGCTGGCCCTCGAGGCCCTCGAGGCCATGCGGGAGCGGGGCCTGGTGGTGCGGGCGCTGGGGCTGCGTGCCAAGGGCCGCAGCTGCCTGGCCGAGCTGCAGGACTGCCACCCCGAGCGCTGCGAGTACGCGGCCGATCTGCCGGAGAAGCTCCGCACCCCGGAGCTCCTGGACGAGCTGCTCGCCGACGGTGTGCTCTGGCCCGAGCGCGTCGCCGAGGCCGGGCAGGCGGCGGGGATCTGCCCCTACCACCTGGCCCTCGAGCTGGCGGAGCGCTGCGACGTGGTGGTGGGGGACTACAACTACGTCTTCGACCCCTCCATCGCGCTGCGCCGCTTCTTCGGTGAGCAGGCCGAGGGGAACGGGCCGGCGGACTGGATCGTGCTGGTGGACGAGGCCCACCACCTCCCCCAGCGGGCCCGGGACTGGCTCTCCCCGTCGCTGGACGGGCGCGGCGCGCTCCGGGCCCGGCTGCTGCTCGAGGATCTCGGCGCCCCCTTCGCGGCCCAGGTGGAGCTGCTCGATGAGCTCGTGCACGTCATCGAGGACGCGGGCCTGGGCGTGGAGGCGGCCTTCGCCGATGGCAGCTGCCTGGTGGAGGCCGACGGAGAGCGCCTGGTGGCCCTGCGGGATCGGGCGGACGAGCTGGCCCTCGACCACGCCATCGCCATGCAGCGCCGCTGGCGGCGGGGGCTGCCGCTGCCCGTCCTGCCCGACGCCGTGGGCATGGCCGATCCCTACCAGCGCGTCTGCTGGGAGCTGTCGCGCTTCGTGGAGCGCCTCGGCCAGGCCGGCGAGGAGACGGTCGCGCTGTACAGCCCCCGCGTGGGCTCCCCAGGCGCGCTCGCGCTGTTCTGTCGGGACCCGGCGATCTACCTGGGCCCCCTGCTCGAGGGCCTGGCCGGCACCGTGAGCCTGTCGGGCACCCTCGAGCCCACCGAGCTGCACCGGGTGCTGCTGGGCTTGTCCCCGGCGGTGACCGAGGCCGTGCGCGTGCCGTCCCCCTTCCCGCCGGAGCGCCAGGCCACCATCGTGGCCTCCCGGGTGAGCACCCGGCTCAAGCACCGGGAGCGGGATCTCGAGCGCACCGCCGAGCTCATCGAGCGCGTGGTGGCGGCGGTCCCCGGCAACTGCGCGGTGATGTTCCCCAGCTTCGCCATGCGGGATCGTCTCGCCGAGGTCCTCGAGCTGCCCGGCCGGCCCCGCCTGCTGCAGCTGCCGGAGATGGACGAGGACGCCCGGGCCGCGCTGCTGGCTCGCCTGCGGGAGCGCGGCGGACCCCCGGCGGTGCTGCTGGGCATCACGGGGGGCATCTTCGCCGAGGGCGTCGACCTGCCCGGCGACGCCCTGCTCGCCATGGTGGTCGTGGGGCCCGCGCTCCCGGCGGTCTCTCCCCAGCAGCAGCTGGTGCGGTCCTGGTACCAGGAGCGCTGGGGACAGGGCTTTCAGCTGGCCTTCCTGGTGCCCGGGATGACCCGGGTGGTGCAGGCCGCGGGCCGGGTCATCCGGGGGGCCGAGGATCGTGGAGCGGTGGTGCTGGTGGGCCAGCGCTTCGTGCAGAACGACTACACGGCCTTCTTCCCCGCCCACTGGCAGCCGGTCAAGAGCTCCAAGCCCTGGCGCGAGCTCGAGCGCTTCTTCGCAGCTGGTGACGATGACGACCAAGCCTGACCCCCCTGTGGTGACCGGGCGGGGTAAGATGCCCGTCCACGCCGGGTGGTCCACGTGAAGGTCGAACAACACCTCGAAGTCCGCAGCCCCCTCGATCGGCTCGAGCAGGAAGCCGTGCGGCGGGCGCTGGCGAGGCCGGACGAGACCGGGCGCCACCTGGTCCACAGCCTGCGCTACGTCCTGTCCCTCGCCCGCCTCACCGTGGTCCGGAACCGCGACGGGGACGACGTCGAGGTGGCCGGGTTCCTGGCACCCCACGCCTGGCGGGTGCGGACCACCCTCGAGCGCCACCTCGAGCCCGGCGGCAACGATCCGCTGTGGGGCGCGGTGCGGGAGCTGCCCGCCCTGGTGGCGGCCACCCGCGAACAACGCCGGCAGCTGCTCGAGCGCTTCTCCCTGGATCGCGACAGCCTCGAGGACGAGATCTGCGAGCGCCAGCTCGTGTTGGCCGCCGGGGGCGGCGGCGGCGCCGGCTACGGCTACGTGGGCGCCTATGTGCTGTTCCACAGGAACAACCTCGACCCCGCGCTGATCGTCGGCACCAGCATGGGCGGCCTCATCGGGCTGTGCCGGTCTCGCCGCAAGCGCTTCGACGTGGCGGCGACCTTCCAGATCGGCAAGCGCCTGACCTGGCCCAACCTCTTCCGGGTGCTGCAGATGGGCAGCCGCTACGGGCTGCCTGCGGGCCTGCGGCTCGACCTGCACCGGGTCCTCGGCCCGCTGTTCCGGAACGAGGATGGGGGCATGCTCACCATGGGTGAGCTGCCCGTGCCCACCCGCATCGTCGCCACCGGCATCAAGCTCGACGCCCTCAAGCACGACCTGAGCTACTACGAGCACTTCCTCGACGGGGTGATGGTGCCCGGCCGTGGCTTCACCCGGGGCGGGCTGCGGCGGGTGGCTGGCGTGGTCAACCTGGTCCGGGAGCTCACCGAGGATCCCCGGCTGCTCACCGAGATCGTGTTCGGCGCCAACGCGTCCACCCGGGACGCCGATGTCCTGGACGCCGCTGGCTTCTCATCGGCCATCCCCGGGCTGATCCACTACGACGTGATGCGTGAGGACCCGCGCATGCAGCAGCTGCTCGACCGGCTGTACGCCCAGCACGGCATCGCGCGCATGGCCGAGGGTGGCCTGGTGAACAACGTGCCCGCCCGGGTGGCCTACGAGACCGTCATGGACGGCGCGCTGGGGCGTCGCAACCTCTTCGTGCTGGCCATGGACTGCTTCGCGCCTCAGCCCCGCAGCTTCATGTTCTACCCGCTGCAGCAGATCGTGCGGCCCAACGTGCTGCGCAACCTGCCCTACGCCCACATCTACTTCCCCATGAAGCGGGTGCTGAACGCGCTGAACCTGGCCCCCAACGTGCGCTCGGTCGAGAAGGCCATCCGCTGGACCTCCGACGAGCTGCGCCCCGACATCCCGCTCATCAAGGCCATGGTCAGGCGTATCCCCGTTCTCGCCGATCGCTAGACCACGCCGCCGACTGACCCTCGCAGCGCCGGGGGGTTACACTCCCGTCTTCTCTCGACGAGGTGATGACGTGGCGGAGCTCGTCCTTCGTGTGGAATGCCAGGGTGAGACCCTGGGCGAGTTCGCCCTCGAGCAGGCACCTGTGGTCATCGAGCTGCAGGACCCGGAGTCCGGGCGTGTCATCACCACGCTCACGCTGGAGCCCGGCGAGTCCGTCCGCCCCTCGCCTCCCGCCCGGGCGGCCTTCGCGGGGATGCCCGCGCTGACCGCCGACGGCGACCTCTACCACGACGAGACCGTCGATCTGGTGCTCTCCAACGAGGACACCATCGCCAAGGGCCTGGCCCGGATCCGTGAGGCGGCGCGGGGCGCCCCCGGCACCATCAACGTCGAGCTGCCCACATCGCAAGCCGAGCCGGAGCCCATCGCCCCCCACGAGCCCGACGACTCTCCGGAGATCCTCGAGCTCTCCGAGCCGTCGGTCTCCCTCGGTCCGGTGGTCCCGGGCACACACGACCCCGACGCCGACACCCTCAACCGCGAGCTGTCCCCCCTCGAGCAGGCTCACCTCGACACCCTGCGCCAGCGGCGCGACACCCTGGCCGACGTCGAGACCCTGCGGCGTGAGCCCGAGACCCTCGACGGCCCGGACACCATGCGCAAGGCTCCCCAGGCGGCCTGGTCGGTGGAGCCGGCCGAGCCCGCCGGTGAGCCCCAGGCGGCGCCCCCGGAGCTCACCGAGCAGGACAGCCCCCTGCCCGGGCCGCCCCCGTCAGAGTCCGATCGCTCGGTCACCCGCACCCTGAGCAACGGCCTGGTGGACCTCATCGATCAGGCCGAGCAGGAGGCCCAGGCCGCCGCCAAGGCTCGCCCCACGGTCACCCAGGAGCTGGCCTCCGAAGACGGCGCGCGCCCCACCCATGTCGAGCAGCCTGCGGTCGAGCCCCTCGACGAAGGTCCCCCGACCCGCGTCAGCCGCGAGCCCTTCATCCCCGATCCCGTCGCGCCGGCTCCCCCGGAGCCCGCCCCCGTGCCGCCGTCCGGCGAGGACACCCGGAACCTCGACGACGTCGAGGCTGGCACCCAGGTCGAAGAGACCCCACCTCCCATGGAGATCGGCACCGACTTCGCCGACGACGACGACGAGCCCGTGACCGTGGTCGCACAGTCTCCGCACTCGAAGCGGCAGCGCGAGCCCCTGGCCCACGGCGCCTACGACGAGCTGCCGGTGGGGCGGGGCCGCCCCTCTGGCGACGACCTCTCCCTCGGGATGCCGCAGGATCCAGGCCTGGTGGGCCCGCCGCGGCGAGTGGGCGCCTACGACGAGATGCCGGTGCCCGACAACCGGCGAGAGCCAGGTGACGACCTCTCCCTGTCGCTGCCCTACGAGTCTGGCCTCACCGACGCCTCCATCGCCGAGCTGTCGCTGCCCGTGCCCAGCATGGACGGCGAAGCCACAGGCTCCCCCCTCGACGCCTCCCTCTCGCTGTCGCTGCCTCTGCCGGATGTCTTCGAGGCGGAGTCCGATGACGACATCACCCTGCCGCTGCCCGAAGACGCCGACTCGGAGGAAGGCGAGCCCCTGGGGGGCATGGAGCCCACGGTCACCAACGCCTTCAGCGCCATGCAGGTGGAGCCCCTGGCGGCCCCCCAGAGTGTCACCCCCCGGCTGATGGACACCACCGCCGGCTTCGCCCGGGATCCCAGCACCGAGCGCCTCGAGGGCGCCGAGGTCTGGTTCCGGCGCCACGGCGAGTGGACGCCCAGGGGAGCCCTCAACCTCGGGCAGCATGTCCAGGCCTTCGGCGGCATGGTCCGCTGCGACGACAGCGGCGGCCTGGTGGTCCTGGCCGGCCCGCGGCTCCACGGCTCCGCCACGCTCCCCAGCGGTGAGCTGCGGCAGATCAACTCGGGTCAGCAGGCCGTGCACCTGCCCCCGGGGACCTCGGTGATCATGTGGCAGGGCGAGCAGGGCATCTACGTGCGCAGCAACGTCGCGGCGGACGCCAGCGGTCCCGTGCTCGATCAGGGCCCCGTGGTCTATCGTCGGCCGCCC
Source organism: uncultured Enterobacterales bacterium (assembly GCA_964481655.1). GTDB lineage: Bacteria > Myxococcota_A > UBA796 > UBA796 > JAFGLY01 > CALDOK01. The sequence goes on from CAYZVO010000116.1 coordinate 13,312, forward strand.
CGCTCCCGCTCCTGGAAGCCCCCCGCTTCCGACCTCGAAGAGACCTGAGGGCGGCCGGGGTCAGAAGTCCGGCTGGATGCGGTGCACCAGCACCAGCTCGTCGTAGCCGTCACCGTCCAGATCGCCGGTGGTGATGCGCTCGCCGGTCAGCAGCCAGGCCTGCTGGCGGACGATGGTGGTGTCGGCCTTGTCGGCGTGGGAGGTCTGGTCCCAGGCGCGGAAGAAGGTCTCGCCGTACCAGGCGTAGGCCGCCCCCGCGGCGAAGTGCTCCTCGTCGCCGGTGGGGTTGTGGCGGGGCGCCCCGACGACGATGTCTGCGAGGCGATCGCCGTTGATGTCCGGCAGCGCCACCGAGGTGCCGAAGCGATCCCCGGCGCTCTCGCCCACGAAGCGCAGGATGGCCTCCGGGTCGTCCCGATCGGGCTCGACGTCGGCGTACAGCAGGGCCAGCCCCCGGCGCCGCCCGGCCCCCGGCGCCCCCACCAGCAGGTCGGGCTCGCCGTCGCCGCCGACGTCGCCCATGGCCATGGAGCTGCCGAGGTAGGCCTCGTCGGTGGGGCCGTAGATGACCGCTGACGCGGCCTCATCGAGGGTGGCCTCGGCGGTCGCGAGCAGATCCTCCTGGGCGCGGGTTCCGCTGATGATGAACACCGCCCCCGCCGCGTCGTGATCGTCGCTGTCGGCGTAGGGCGCACCCACGATGATCTCGGGCAGCGCGTCGGCGTCCAGGGAGGTGCCGCAGTGCAGTGCGGCCCCCGCCGAGCCGCCCAGTTGGCTGAAGCTGTAGGTGGCGCCCAGCTCGTCCAGGGCCACGGCGCTCAGGTCCTGCGTCCGGGCCTCGGCCAGCGCCGCGCTGGAGATCACCGTCACGGCCCCGGAGAGCGCCGCGCCGCTGCGCTCGTCCCAGGGGGCGGTCACCGCCAGCTCGGGGACGCCGTCGCCGTCGAGGTCTCCACAGGCCTCGAGCACCGAGCCGGCCTGGTCGTAGGCGCCCGCTCCCAGGGCCGTGATCGTGGCGTCGTCGTCGCTGAGCTGGACCTCGCCCCCGCTGTCCCAGAGGGGAGGGGAGAAGTAGCCGTTGAGCTCGAACTGGTGGAGTCGTCCCGCCGAGGGCGCGTCCCCCACGCCGGGGGCCTTGGGGGCGGCGACCAGCAGCTCGCGCTGCTCGTCGCCGTCGATGTCCACGGTGAGCAGGGCCGCCCCCAGGCGGCTGCCCTCCAGCTCGCTGACCAGATCCGGGATCACCAGGGCCTGGCCCCCCAGGCTGCCGGCGTCGCGGCCCTCGAGCAGGAAGATCAGGACCGCGCCCAGCTCCGGCGCGCCGAGCACCAGCACGTTGCCCGCGAGGGCCACGGCCCAGTCGGGCCCGAGGGCCTCGGAGCCCGTCATGGACAGCCAGGCGTCCTCCGCGGGGTCCAGGCGTGTGCCGAGGCCTTCGGGGGCGCCGTGGTACACGGAGACCATGGCCGCCGAGTAGACATCCTGGCAGCCGGCACCCACACACTCACCGGGGGGACACCCGGTGAGAGAGGTCGTGATGATGAGCGGTGCCAACAGCACCGCGGGTTCTACTCGCTGGCAGCCGGCGCGGGGGTCGTCGAGAGCTTGTAGGTGGTGCGCATCTTGTTGGGCATCTCGATGGTGACTTCGTAGGTGCCCGGCTTGATGTCGTTGAGCACACCTTCGATCATCGGGGTCAGCACGCCCACCTCGACGCCGTTGATCGTGACGATCAGGAAGCCGATGGTGTCGTTCATGATGCGCAGCTGGGCCTTCTCCTGGGCCTCGCCCTCGAGGGGCGCCACCGGCTCGAGACCCGCCACGAACTTGTCGGGATCGACATACAGCTCGCGGAAGTTCTCCATCGTGCCCGTGGAGTAGTAGGGGTTGTTGGGGAAGGTCTTGGTGTTCGAGGCGAACGCCGGGGAGGCCAGCAGGCAGGCGGCGAAGGCGAGGGTCGTAACGAGGCGCATCGGGTGGCTTCCTGAAGCTACGGGATCAGTCGGTGGGTGTCAGACCGGAGTAGTTCGTTAACGTCCGGGACAGGTAGATGTCACTCGTGGAGAGATCGTAGTGGGTCTCTTCGACGAGGCCGAGGCCCTTGACCCAGTACTGCTCGGCGTAGCCGTCCATCTCCTGGCCCATCATGGCGTTGGACATGTGGTAGGAGTTGGTCAGCTTGTAGGCCTGGTACGTGCCGCCGGTGGGCAGGTCGTAGGACTCGAAGCCGATCTCCTGGTAGGTGCCGGTGAAGCTGATGGGGTAGGTCTTGGTCTTGCCGTGCATGTCGGTCTCGACGTTCACGGTGTAGTCGTAGGACCAGGAGCCGCGGTAGCCGGTCTCCGACTCGGAGGGGAGGTAGAGCCGGGCCGGGTTGTCGGTGGCCACGGCTTCCATGGCGATGGGCATGCCCATCATGGAGTAGGACACGGTGCCCTTCCAGCCGTAGACGTACATGCCGTCGCCTTCGTTGCCGTCGCAGGAGACGAAGACATCGACGTCCCAGGCGTTGGCCCCGCCGATCATGTCGCGGTACTCGAAGCCGTCCACGCCGTAGCCGCTCGCGGCGCCGATGCCGGACATCTCGCCGGTGGTCGACTCGCCCTGGTAGGTGATGTCGTAGCTGCGGCTCCAGCTGGTCTGGTCCACCGGGTCGTAGGGGGTGGGGCAGGAGTCGGTGTCGGCGTCCGAGTCCGAGTCGGCGTCGGTGTCGGCGTCGGTGTCGCCGTCGGCATCCGTGTCGGTGTCGGTGTCGGTGTCGGTGTCGGTGTCGGTGTCGCCCTCCGGCGTACTGTCACCGGTGTCGTCGATCTCGGTCTTCCCCTGATCGTAGGGGTTGGTCGTGCAGGCGAGCAGGCCGAGGAGGATGAGGGGGAGGGCGCGCATGGGATCTCGGTGGCTTGGGGTTCGATGAGCCCGGGTCAGCGGGGCCGTGCAGGGGTTAGGAGGGCTGGCGTCCCACCGTGGCGGACATCCGAGGATGGCTCGCCAGGGGCTCCGGGACGTGCCTCCGGACAGGCGTTGTAGCATCGGTCGAATCGGGTGGCAACAGCGGGCTTAGCGGGAAGATCTCGGGATCGAGCCGCGCCTGACCTGCCCCCCTCGGCCCCACCCTGGAGCCACCATGACTGCGGACCTGCTCTTCCACTCCATCGATGAGCTCCTCACCGGCCTCGAGGCGGCGCCCATCCGGGACGCGGCGGTGGCCTTTTCGGGCGGTCGCGTGGTGTTCGTCGGGCCCAGCGCCCAGGCGCCGGCGGCGGCCGAGGCGGTGGACTGCCGCGGCCTGGTCGGCCTACCCGGCCTGGTGGACTGCCACACCCACACCCTCTTCGCAGGCAGCCGGGCCGCCGAGTTCCAGCGGAGGCTGGCCGGCGTCAGCTACACCGAGATCCTCGAGGCCGGCGGCGGCATCCTCTCGACCGTCGATCACACCCGCCGCGCCGAGCTGAGCGAGCTTGTCGGGATCCTCGAGCGGCGCCTCGAGGCCATGCTCCACCTGGGCGTCACCAGCGTCGAGGTCAAGACCGGCTACGGCCTCGAGCTGGCCACCGAGCTGCGGATGCTGCAGGCCATGGCCGCGGCGGACAGCCCCGTAGAGATCCTCCCCACCTTCCTGGGGGCCCACGCGGTGCCGCGGGAGCTGCGGGGTCGGCGCGAGGACTACGTCCGGCAGGTCATCGACGAGCAGCTCCCCGCCTGCGCGCCGCTGGCTCGCTTCGTGGACGTCTACTGCGATCGGGGGGCCTTCACCCTCGACGAAGCGCGCGCCATCCTCGAGGCGGGAATCGCCCATGGCCTGATCCCGCGCATCCACGCCGAGCAGGTCGCTCACACCGGATCGGCGGCCATGGCGGCGGCCCTGGGGGCCACCAGCGCCGATCACCTCGAGCAGCTGGACGCGGTCGGGGTCCAGGCCATGGCCGAGCACGGCACCGTCGCCGTGCTGCTGCCGGGCGCGATGCTCTACCTGAAGGACCCCCCGCCCCCGGTCCAGGCCCTGCGCGAGGCCGGCGTGCCCATGGCGGTCTCCACGGACTTCAACCCCGGCTCCAGCCCCGTGCGCGACCTGTGGTCCTGCGCGACCCTCGCCTGCATCCGCATGGGCCTGCGGGTGGACGAGGCGCTGCTGGGCATCACCCGCAACGCCGGGCGGGCGCTGGGGCGCGAGGACCTGGGCTGGCTGGGCCCGGGCTCCGCCGCGGATCTGGCCTTGCTGGCTCCGCCCCCGGGGGAGCCCGCCGAGCTCGCGGTGCTGGTACAGTACCTGGGCGGCCACCGCGCCACCCACGTCATCAAGGGTGGGCGGCCGGTGGTGCTCCACGGCTCGCGGGTCCTCGATCCCGCCGGAGGTGAGGCGCGATGATGCTCCCCCTGCTCCCAACCCTCGGCGTGCCCGAGCTGCTGGTCATCCTGGTCATCGTCCTGGTGCTGTTCGGCGCCGGCAAGCTGCCCGCCGTGGGCAAGCAGCTGGGCAAGGGCCTGCGGCAGTTCAAGAAGGCCCAGCGCGAGGTGGACTCGGTGCTGAACCCCAACCTCGACGATCTGGTGAAGGACGAGCCCGCCAAGGCCAGCGAGCCCGCCGTCGAGGACGCGGTGGAGATCCCGCCGAAGGAGCGCGGCGACAGCTAGCCCCGCGCGCTACTCCTCGTCGCCGTCCAGCTCCTGCAGCGCTTCGTTCGCCGCGCTCTCCTCGACCACCGAGGGGGTGGCCCCCGGTGCCCGCCCCTGGCTCGCCAGCCTCGCCGCCAGGGCGTCGCGGGCGGTGGCTCGCAGCTCGGCCGAGACCGGGATGGCGCTGATCAGCTCCCGCAGGTCCTGCAGCAGCAGCGTGGGGACCAGCTGGGTGGCGATGGGCAGCGGGGTGTAGGGGTTGCAGACCAGCGCCAGGCGCACCCGATAGCGGGTGGCCCAGCGCCGGTGGCGGGCGATGAGGCGCAGGATCTCGGGCTTGGTGGGCCGCATGGCCGCCACCTTCACCACGTCGGCCTCCACGGCCCTGGGGTTGTCCAGGAAGGTGCCGATCACCCGGGGGTCCCGGTCGTGGACGATGCGGTCCAGCGAGTTGCGGTCCTTGCCCCGCGCGAGGGTGCGGCGCTCACCGGCCGAGAGCTCGAGGTGTTCGTTGTCGTCCATCGCCTCGGCGGCGGTGACGTTGCCCCGGTGGCGGTCGCCCAGGAACATGCGCGTGACGGCCGGCAGGCGCGCCCAGTGGGCCACCTCGTACAGATCCGTGATGCGGTCGTAGCCCAGGTCCTGCAGCAGGGAGCCGTCGAGGGCGAGCTCCTGCAGGATCTCCCGGTGGAGGTTCCGGCCGGACACCGTGCCCTGGTAGATCCGCTCGAGCAGGGCCACCACCGCGGCGTCGTCGCTCTCATCGAGGGCCGAGCGCAGGACCTCCCGCCGCATGCCGCGGTCCCGCACGGCGCGCACCCGGCGGCCCAGCAGCTCGACGAGCCCGTCGAGCTCGCCGCCGGGGGGCTCGGCCAGCAGCTCGCGGACCCGCACCAGGCCGGGCTCGTGCGGTTCCCTGGGGGAAGGGCGTCACGGGGAGAGGGGTTGGGCTGGCGGGCTCGGTCCGCCGCGGCTTACTTACCCTGTCATGAAGCGCCTCGCTCCTCTGCTGGTCGTCCTGGTCGCCGCCCTCGGCGGTGGCGTGCTGTGGTGGACCACGCGCCCCGAGCCGCCCCCGCCCCCCGTCGAGCAGCCCCAGGCCGAAGAAGGCGACACCGGCTTCTCGCGCCAGGCCACCGAAGAGCGCATGCGCGCCATCGGCTACGTGCAGTAGGCCCATGTCAGGACGCGCCTTCCTGCTGCTGTACCTGCTCTGCCTGGGGCTGTGCGTGGGGACCGTCTACGGCGCCCGGGCCGCCATGGCCTCGATCCCGGCGGTCGAGCCGCCGGAGAGCGAGCAGCGAGTGGCGGTGGCCATCCCCCCCAAGCCGGAGACCGAGCGCGATCGGGGCCCCGCCGATCCCAGCGCCGAGGGCACCCACTACGACGAGGTCACCTGCGACCGCTACGAGGGCGACTTCCGGGACGTCTGCTACCACGCCCTGGCCCGCCAGCGGGCCCCACGTGATCTCGACGGCGCCCTGCTGGCCTGTGACGTCGTAGAGCGTCGCCGGCTGCGCATGGAGTGCCAGGCCGACGCCGCGGAGCTGCACGTGGGCACGGACCTCGCCGCCGCGCGGGCGGTCTGCCCGGAGATCGGAGGGCGCAAGTGGCGGGACCAGTGCTACTTCGGCATCGCCATGGCGCTCATCGCCCACGATCCGCGCCAGGCCCTGGTGGGCTGCGACGACGCCGGTATCTGGCGGGACTTCTGCCGCCACGACGTGCTGGGTGAGGTCAGCGTCTTCGATCTCGACATGGTCCTCGAGGTCTGCGCTCGGGAAGAGGGCGATCTGCTCACCCGCAAGACCTGCTGGCACGGCATCGGCAAGTACATCGGCCGGGTGGACCTCCCCCGGGCCTTCGCCGCCTGTGAGCGCGTCCCCCTGGGCCCCTCGAACCTGTACCGGGAGAACTGCATCCACGGCGCCGGCTGGGCCGCGGGTGAGCGCTTCGCGGACGCTGGCCTGGACCACTGCAGCCGGGCCCCGGGCTTCGAGGACTCCTGCCAGCTGGGCGTGGCCTTCCAGATCGAGCGCAGCGACCCGGCGCGCGCGGTGGAGATCTGCCGCGGCGTGGACCGCAGCGACCTGCGCCAGCACTGCCTGGACTGGGTGTCGAGGTAGCTGTCAGCTAATAGCCGTCAGCCATCAGCTTCGTTCTGCAGGCTCCGGGCGTCGGTGGGGCTGCGCCGGTTGCGCGGCATCGACCCCCGGCTTCTCGCCGGGGCGGGAGGTCCCACCCAGCCGCCTTCGGAGCTGACAGCTGAGAGCTTCTACAGCCCGCTGCGGCTCTGGGCGACGATGGTCAGGCGGTCCACGCCGGCCTCGCGGGCGGAGAAGAGCACCTTGCGGACCAGGGCGTAGGGGATCTCGCCGTCGACGCGGACGTTGACCGCGCGGCCGCCCTGGCCCTGCAGGCGGGTGTAGAGCTCCTCGATGAGCAGCTCTTCGTGCTCCAGGTAGTAGGCAGAGGCGGCCGTGCGCAGGCCCGAGACGTAGATGGCGTCGGCGGTGACGTCGATGTCGATGGCCGGGCCCACCGGGGCCTCCGAGGCCGAGCGCGGCAGCTCGAAGTCGGGGTCCTCCGGTCGCACGGGGGCGTCGATGCTGTAGGACTTGAGCAGGACCACCAGCAGGATGGTGATCACGTCCACCAGCGGTGCCAGCGGGCCCGAGAAGGGCTGCCGGAGCCTGGGCTTGCGCAGGCGCCTCACGGCGTGACCTCCGGCTCGACAGGGGGCGGCGGGGCGGGGCTGGACAGCTCGGCCCCGCCGAGCACGACGTCGGCGTACAGGGGCTGGGTGGCGTCGCCGCGGACCGCGTCCACCAGGGCCACCACCCGCGCCGTGGGCACGTCGTCGGCGGGGACCACCAACGCCCGGGTGTGCTCGGGGTCCAGGGCGTGCACCCGCGCCAGGGCGCCCTGCAGCCCCGCCAGGTCCATGCCGCCGTCGACAGGCGGCAACGCCGTCTCGGACCAGGTCACGTCGCCCTGGGAGGCGGTCACGTCACGGGTGCGGAGGGCCGAGCGCAGGGTCAGGTCGTGCCCCTGCAGGTGGACCTCGACCGCCTCGACCTGCCCGGGGGGGAGGGGGGCCAGCTCCGAGGTGGAGCCGGCGAGGGCGAGCTCGAGGCCCGTGAGCTTCTGGATGGATGTGGTCAGCAGCAGGAAGGGCAGCAGCAGGAACAGCAGGGCCACCACGGACAGCAGCCCGGGGCGCAGGTCGGGAGCGGAGCGGGGACGCCCGCTGCGCAGCCGGCGCAGCTGGCTCACGCCCGCTCGCCCCGCAGGCGGGCCACGAGGCGGCCGGCGGTGGCCTCGACCAGCGCCATGGCGGCCCGGGCGCGGGCCTCGAGCCAGGCGTGGGCGGCCAGGGCGGGGATGCCCACCAGCAGCCCGTAGGCGGTGGTGGCCATGGCGGTGGAGATGCCCTCGGACAGGCGCACGGCGCGCTCGCCGGCGGAGGTGTCGCCCAGGGCTCCGAAGGCCAGGATGAGGCCGTAGACGGTGCCCAGCAGGCCCAGCATGGTGGCCACGTTGCCGATGGTCGCCAGGTAGGTGACGCGGCCGTGCAGGGCCTCCTCGGCCTCGACCGCGGCGGCGCCCATGGCGTCCCAGGCGGCCTCGGGGCCGTCGGCATCCAGGCCGGCCTTCAGGACCACGCCCAGCTCGCCGCGGCCCGCGGGGGTCAGCGCCGCGCTGGCGTCGCCGGAGGCCACGGCGGCGGCGACGGCCTCGCGGTCCACCCGGTTGCGCACGAAGAGCACCCAGCAGCGCTCCACGAGCACGGCGAGGCCGAAGGCGAGCACGGCGGTGATGGCCCACATGAAGGCGGCGCCGGGGCCTGTGAAGGCGTCGAGCAGGTATGGGATCATCGTTGCTCCGGAACGCGGGGGTCCTGCGAGTGCACCTAGTTGCATCCCCGGGGGGTGCGTGCAAGGGTGATTCGCCGGAGGTGCCCGTGTCCAAGCTCTTGTTGTCGCTCATCGTGGCGTGTGGCACCGCGTCCCCGCCGCAGTCCATCGAGGACTGCCGGGTCATGGAGCCGAGCACCGAGCGCGACGAATGCTACGCCTCCTTCCTGCCTGCCCTCTTCGCCGTGGACGGGGGAGCGGCTGCGGACGAGCTGGAGAGCGCGGTGGAAGACCACCTGGTGCGGGACTTCGTCTACCTCGAGGTCACCAGGGACGTGGACCCCGCCGGGGGGCGCTGGTGTGAGCGCATCAGCGCGCAGGCGGTGGCGGAGCGCTGTCGGGTCCTGTCCCGCCGCCCCCACCTGCAGCGGGCCCGCATCGGCCAGGAGCCGTCCAAGGGGCCGGCTCGCGACAAGCCGCCCGCTCCCAAGCCCTGAACGACGCGGGGGCCAGGATCACGAAACCAGCGCCGGGGCGCTGGCTCGGAAGACTATCGGGAAACCCCCCCCGCTGAAAACAACCCTCACCGCAAGAGATGGAGGAGACGCTGAGGCTTTGCCAGGTGGGGAACCGGCGGGGGGGGAAATCCCGAAGGGCGACGCGACAGTGCGCCGCTCTCTACGACTGGAAGCATAGCGAAGCCCTCCTGGGGTCGCAATCAAAACTGGTGGGGCCCACCAGAATTCACGCCTTCTCCACTGTGTGGAGACAAGATTTGACCCGGCTGTGGGGCTCAGATCTCGAAGTGCTGGGACAGCCTGGTGGCCAGCGCGCGCAGCGAGAAGGGCTTGCGGAAGACCTCGAGCACCAGGTTTCCAACAGCCGATCCGGAGACCACCTGATCCGCGTGCCCGGTGATGGCGAAGATGCGGCAGGTGGGCTGGAGCATCCGGATCTGGGTCATCACGTCCGGGCCGTCGATCCCTGGCAGCGTCCAGTCGACCAGGGCCGCGTCGAAGTGCGCGTCCGGCCGGGCGCAGAGGTCAAGCGCCTGGCGGCCGGTCTCGACCACGGAGACCTGGTAGCCCAGCTGCGAGAGGAACTCGCCGAGCATCGCCCGGATGTCGGGCTCGTCGTCTACAACCAAGATTGTCCGGGCCGCGTGGGCCTCGGCGCTGGGCGTCGCCGTCATGTGCGCTTCTCCTGGTCGGGAAACTAGACGATGCCGCGCGCCGCGTCAAGGCAGCAGGGGGTGCTCCAGGTCGTCGGCCCACGCTCCGGTCCAGCGCCTCTCCATCAGCTCGAGCAGACCTGCGGTGACGTAGTCTCGGCTGTGTACGCCGATCTCCGCAGCATCGGGCAGCATGGCCAGCGCAGGATCGCCGGGGAAGGTGGGGGTGTTCGCGGGGTTGTCCTGCCAGTCCAGTGGCTCCCCCGTCATGCGGTCCAGGAACGCGCGATCGGGGTTCACCCGCACCCAGCGCGCCCCGACCTGCTGCAGCGCGTGGGCCAGGCCGCTGACGTGGGCGTGGTCCTCGATGCCCAGCGTGTGGTCCACGTCGGTGCCCAGGATCAGGAAGGGGAGCTCCGGGTAGCGCTCCACCGCCCGCTGCGCCGTGGCGGAGGCGTCCCGGGTGGACCAGAAGGACTCGGTCTCGGCCAGGCTGCGCAGCCCCTGGGGCACGATGTTCGCCTCGCGCAGGGCCTGGTTGAGCTGGGTCGAGTAGTACAGCCAGGGCTCGCCGTCGACCACGGGCCGGATGCCCCACACCGGGGAGTCGGTGTCGGGGTCGAAGCCACCGTCCTCGTCGAAGTCCCAGTAGGCCACGCCCTTGTGGCCTTCCTCGTCCTCGGCCGTCTCGTCCCAGTCCAGCAGGCTGTAGTCCAGCGGGCAGTGGATGCCCTCGCTGGCGTCGAAGCCGCAGCTCTGAGGCTCGTAGACGGGCAGGGGGTGGTTGGCGGAGCCCACCTCGACGGTGACGAACTGGGGCGAGGCCGGGGTCTCGAAGGTGGTGACACCGGCGATCTCCGGCAGCTCGAGCTGCTCGTCGGCGAGCATGGCCATGGCCAGGTTGCCGCCGTTGGACTGGCCGTGCAGCCACGGGGGCTGGCTCGACAGGGGCGGGACGATGCGATCGGCCAGGGTGCAGCCGTCGCCGTCCTCCACGGCACCCGTGGCGTACTGCAGGGCCGTCTCGGCGGCCCAGCGGGCGCCGCTGCCGCGGTAGTCCCCGGCCCGTTCGGAGACGAAGTCGCCCTGATCCGTGGGGAAGCTCGGGTACAGGACCACCAGGCCGGGCTGGGGCTCGACCGCGATCTCGTGGCGGTCCACGGGGGTGACCGTGGCCCGGAAGCTGCCCGAGAGCACCACCACCACCGGCGCGCCGTCGGGCAGGTAGCCCCGCTGGGTGCAGGGGGTCAGCTCGATGGAGACAGGGGAGTTCAGCCGGTCCGACGGCACCTGGATCACGATGGTGCCGCCCAGGTCCCCGTCGCAGTCGGTGTGGCAGGGATTCGGGGCGGTGTCGTCGGGGGCCGCCTCGCAGGCCGGCAGCGCCGTGAGCAGCAGCGCGCCGACGGCGGAGAGCGCGCGCATGGGCCCGCTAACCACCAGCGGCGAAGCGGTGGGTGGAGGGCCGCGGGCGCAGGGAGCGCCGCCAGGCCAGCTCGAAGGCCACCAGGCTCCCCAGCAGGCAGAGCACGGGGAACCAGAAGCCGAGCCGCCAGTAGATGGTGTCGACGGTCAGCAAGCGGAGGGTCCGGACCTCGGCCACGTCGGTGAAGATCTCGGTCTCGTAGGGGATGTCGCCGTGGGGCTCCACGATCATCGAGATGCCCGAGTAGGCCATCCGCAGCGTGGGGCGGCCCATCTCCGTGCTCCGGACGGCGGCGAGCATGGCGTGCTCCCAGGCGGCGGCGCTGTGCCCGAACCAGGCGTCGTTGGTGATGTTGACGAACAGGTCGGCGTGCTTGAGGCGCTGGACGATGTCCGGCCGGGTCGCCTCGTAGCAGATGGGCGCCGCCACGGCGTAGCCGTCGCCCTGCAGCAGGCTGGCTTCCGTGCCGGCCCGGAAGTCCCCGGGGCCCTTGATCCATTCCTTGAGGATGGGGAAGGTCTGGGCGAGGGGGATGTACTCGCCGAAGGGCAGGGGCGCGAGCTTGTCGTAGCGGCCGGTGACCTCGCCCTCGGTGTCGAACATGTAGACGCTGTTGGTGAAGACCAGCCCGACCTCGCCGGTGGTCTCGTCCTTCACGTACTCGTGGGTGCCGCCCCCGATGACGAGCTCGAAGTCACCCCCGCTGACCATGCGCGTGATGGCCTTGTGCATGTTGCCTTCGTGGGGGTTGTACGGGCTCGAGCCTTCGGGCCACACCACCAGGTCGATCTCCTGACCCTTGAGCTTGCGGGTGGCGGAGAACCAGCCGCGCACGACCTCTTCGGGCAGCTGGGCGTAGCGCTGCTCCATGGTGATGTTCTGCTGCAGGATGGCGACCTTCAGGGGCTCGGCGTCGCTCTGCAGGGCCCGCTCGATGCGCCCGTGGCGCCAGGCCCCGAAGCCGAGGTTGAGCACGAACAGCAGCGCGACGACCAGGCTCACGCGCCAGGGCCAGGGCCGCCGCCCGTCGCGCCGGCGGTAGATCCACTCGGCGATGGTGCCGTTGAACAGCAGCAGGAAGAAGGACAGGCCGTAGACGCCGGTGACGCTGACGATCTGGAAGATCCAGGGCTCGCGGTACTGGGTCGCGCCCTGCTGGTAGGGGAACTGGGCGGGGAAGAGCCACTCGGTGACCACGAGCACCGCGGGGACCACCAGCAGCCACCAGCGCCCGATGTGGCGCCGCAGCGGGTGGACCAGCCCGAAGACCAGGGCGAAGGGCAGGGCGTGGGCCAGGGCGAAGATGACCAGCACGGTGATGCCCAGGACCCGCGGCAGGTTGCTGAACACCGAGATGGTGTCCACCAGCCACCAGTAGATGGCGAACTCCGAGGCGAAGCCGAAGATGAAGCCCAGCAGCGTGTTGAAGCGGTTGGAGGGCTCCTTGAGCTCCCACAGCAGGGGCAGCACGCCGTACCAGGTCCGCGGCTTGGGGGCCGCGTGCGGGGGATCGGAGCGGAGCGCCCAGAGCAGGGGGACGAAGCAGATCCAGTGGAGCCACGCCTGGTTGATCGGCGGCGCCACGGCCACCAGGGCTACGCCCGATGCGACGGCGGCCAGGATGCGAGCGCTGGTCATGAGCATCGCGAGGGATCCCCACGGAGAAGGACAGACCCGGAGACTAGCGGCAACGGCGCGAGCCGTCCAGCACGCAGTCGATCCAGTCCCCCACCTCGGCCGCGGCGCGCAGCGGGAGGTCCATGTGTGCGGCGCCTGGCACCAGGGTCCAGCTCCCGCCCGCGGCCTCGATCAGGCGCTGGTGGTCGGCCATCTGGACGAAGGGATCCCGCGCCCCCCGCCAGCCCTGGACCGGCACGTCGATGGCCTGGACCTCGCGGAGGTAGTCGGTGCCGTCCAGCCCGGTCCAGCGACCGTCGCTGCTCCAGCCCACCAGCTGGCGCCAGAACGTGACAGGCTCGTCGATGCCGAGGCCCAGCCTGCGGGCGGGCAGGCGGTGCTTCCAGCGCAGGATGGGCAGGGTGGCCGCGCCGGCGGCCCGCCGCGCGAAGCCGTACAGCACACCCACGTCCCGGGTGTGCCAGACCCCCGAGGCCATCACCCCGATGGCGTCGACATGGGCCCGCCCCGTGCCCTGGGCGGCCAGGGCGACCAGGCCCCCCAGGCTGTGTCCCAGCGCCAGCAGGGGCACGTCCGGCATGCAGCGGCGCACCCGGGCCACGGCCTGAGGCCAGTCCTCGCGCACCAGGTGATCGAAGCTCCAGTCCTGGAAGCGGGCGTTGCCCTCGCTCGAGCCGTGTCCCCGGAAGTCCAGGCGCCACACCGAGCAGCCCAGCAGGCTCAGGGTCCGGGCCAGGGGGCGCAGCTGGCCCGCGTGGGACATCATGGCGTGCCCCATGATGACGGCGCCCCGCAGGGGGCCCCGGGGGGGCTGGACGTGCAGCGCGAGGCGGAACGGGCCCGCCTGGATCCAGTCCTTGGCGGGGCGGTCGACCCCGATGCCCGGCTGGCAGCGGGGCTGGCGGGTGCCGCCGCTAGCCATGCCAGCGCGGTGGCTTGCCCATCTGGCGGGCCATCAGGCCCTCCATGGGCTCGCCGGAGAGCAGGGCGTTGGCCCCGGCCTCGGTCTCGAGGACCAGGGCGTCTGCGAGGTCCAGGTCGGCGGTGGCGCGGATCACCTGCAGCACGCCGGTGTTGGCCGTGGGCCCGCCCGCGCGGATGTCGTCCGCCAGGGCCTGGGCATGGTCCATGGCCTCCCCCGGCTCGCAGAGCAGCTCCACGGCCCCGGCCGCGTGGGCCTCCAACCCGGTCCAGCGCCGCCCGGCGAGGGTCAGCAGGGCGGAGCGCCCGGGACCCACCAGGCGGGTGAGGCGCACCGTGCCCCCCAGGTCGGGCACCAGGCCCAGCCTGACCTCGGGCAGGGCGAAGGTGGCCTCGCGGCTGGCGACGCGCAGATCGCAGGCCAGGGCCAGCTCCATGCCGATGCCCACGCAGGCGCCCTCGATGGCGGCGATGGTCGGGGCGGGGAAGCCGGCCACCAGATCGTTGACGTGCTTGAGCTCGCGCACCAGGCCGCGCGCGGCGTTCGCGTCCTTGCTCTGCACCACCGGCAGCACCCGGTGCAGCAGGGGGTTGTCCGGCTTGATGTCCAGCCCGGCGCTGAAGTGGCCCGCGGCCCCGGTGATGATCAACACCCGCGGCGGGTCGTCGGCCGCCTCGATCACCCGCGCCTTCAGCGCCTCCCAGAATCCCGCGCTGATGGCGTTGCGGCGCTTGGGCCGATCCAGGGTGATGACGGCCACGCCGCCGTCGCGCTCGAGCAGGACCTGACCGTCGGCCATGTTCACTCCGTGTCGGTGGGAAGGGGGAGCCTATCCTGAAGCAACGATCCCGCGGCGTGGCCGCGGGATCGGGGTGGGAACAGGGAGGGGGCTACATCATGC
>CAYZVO010000117.1:0-11803 GCA_964481655.1 uncultured Enterobacterales bacterium
AATCGACAGACTTGGAGAGCGTTCAAAGTACTAGGGCCCATTGGCGTGGCCTTGGGCACCATGTGGGGTGGGGTTTTTTTCCGGGGTCCCCCCCGGCCCCCCCCCCCCCCCGCGCGGGGGCCCCACGACTCGCTCTCGCCGTAGCCGATGGTCTCGGTCTGGGGGCCGGCGACGGACTCGAGCAGCTCGCGCGCCGAGAAGCCCAGGCCGGAGACCTCGTCGATGTCCAGGACCGTGGCCTCGGACTCGCAGTGTCCCCATCCGTCATCGTCGGGGTCGCCCCCCCCGAGGGCGCCGGGACAGGCGGTGAGGATCAGGGGCAGGGTCAGCAGGGGCAGCGCGCGCATGGTCTCTCCTGGGGAGGGGGCTGGTGGTACTGCAGGAACTGTGCCGGGGCCAACATGCCGTGTCGGTGGGGATCGTGGCACGGCACACCCACGCGACCCCACCCGGATCGCGATCTCCGGATCAGGACGCGGGGCGGAGACGGCGATGGCGTCCTGGTGCCGTCAGCAGCCCATCATGCCATGATGGTCGCTCGATGAGCGGCATCCGCGAACGCGCACGACGCTGCGGGTCGCGGTGGACATCTCCGGCGAGCGGTCGGGGACCGAGCACCTCCCAGAGAAGCTCACGGTCACGGTCACCGAGCGCTGACCAGAGACGGCGAAGCGCGTCGTAGTCGGTACCCTGGGGCCAGGGTCGGGGGTTCGACGCGGAATGCGCGTCGTAGTCGGTACCCTGGGGCCAGGGTCGGGGGTTCGACGCGCCCCGGCACCGCAGGGCGGGGCACTGCCGCGGCGCAGCCGTCGGTAGGAACGTCGACGCCCAAGGCCGCCACAACGGGCGGTGTTCTGCCGCGGCGCAGCCGTCGGTAGGAACGTCGACGCCCAAGGCCGCCACAACGGGCGGCGTTCTGCCGCGGCGCAGCCGTGGGCAGGAACGTCGACGCCCAAGGCCGCCACAACGGGCGGCGTTCTGCCGCGGCGCAGCCGTCGGCAGGAACGTCGAAGCCCAAGAGCGCTATGCGCTCTTGGGCTTCTTCTTCACGAACCAGCGCTTGTCGATCTTCACGCCGCGGCCGATGGCTCGCTGGTAGAAGCTCGGCAGCCGGCCGGTGGCCACGACACCGCCCAGGACCTTGCCGTCCTTCATGCCCTGGCCCTCGAACTGGAACAGGGTGTTGATGCGGTAGTTGCCGTGCTCATCCAGCCCCGTGAAGACCTCGGCGATCTGCTCGACCCGCCGTGATCCGTCGGGGAAGCGCGAGACCTGGACCACCAGGTCCACGGCGTCGGCCACCTGGCCGCGGATGGCCCGGATGGGCATGTCCTCGCCGGCGAAGAGCACCAGGGTCTCGAGCTTGGACAGCGCCGACATCGCCGAGTTGGCGTGCAGCGTGGTCATGGTGCCGCCGTGGCCCGAGTTCAGGGTGTTGAGCAGATCGAGCGCCTCGCCGCCGCGCACCTCGCCCACGATGATGCGGTCCGGGCGCAGGCGCAGGGTGGAGTGCAGCAGGTCACGGATCGTGACCTCGCCGCGGCCGTGGTGGTCGGGGAGCTTGGCCTCGAGCTGCACCACGTGGGGCTTGTCGATCTGCAGCTCCTTGGTGTCCTCCATGACCACGATGCGCTCGGCCGAGGAGATGTAGCCGGCCAGCACGGTGAGCAGGGTGGTCTTGCCCGAGCCGGTGCCGCCGGAGACCAGGATGTTGCGCTTCATCTGGATGGCGGCCCGCAGCAGGGCCATGGCCTCGGCGCTCATGGAGCCCAGGGCCACCAGCTCCTTGGGGCCCAACACGGCCTTCTGGAACTTGCGGATGGCCATGGCCAGAAACGGCGCCACCGGTGGGCCGATGACGTGCACGCGGCTGCCGTCGGGCAGACGGCCGTCGAAGCGGGGGTTCTCGGGATCGAGCACCTTGTTGCTGTACTGGGCGATGTTGGTGCAGGCGGCGCGCAGCTCTTCTTCGCCGGAGAAGGCGACCCCCTCGACCCTCTGCAGCCGGCCCTTGACCTCGACGAAGACGGTGTCGGGGCCGTTGACCAGCACCTCGGAGATCTGGGGATCCTCGAGCAGGTGCAGGATGGGGCGCAGGTAGTAGGTGACCGTGTTTTCGTAGAGACTCACGGCCTACTCCTTCTTCTTCTTGTCGTCCTTCTTGCCCTTCTTCTTGCCGAAGAGGCGGCCGAAGAAGCCCTTCTTCTTCTTCTCGGTGTCGCCCCCACCGCGCTCGCGCTTGAGGCGCTCCATCTCACGCAGGGCGTCCTTGTTCTCCGGGTTGATCTTCAGCGCCCGGATGAACAGCTTGCGGGCTTCGTCGGAGTGCCCGCGGGCCTTGACCACCCGGCCCAGCAGGACCCAGCCCTCCTGGTGGCGCTGGGCCTTGTTCATGGCCGTCTGCAGCATCTCCACGCCGCGCTCGGCCTCGTCATCGTCGCGCTCGTGGTTGATGCGCCAGGTGCAGTAGCCCATGTAGATGCGGAACTCGGGCACCTCGAAGTCGGGGTGCTTGGCCGACATCTCGAGGACCTTGGAGAACATCTCGTGGGCCTGGACGATGCGGCCGGCCCGGAACTGCGCCAGGCCCCGATCGAAGTACTTCTCGATGGCCAGCATCTCCTGGACGGCCTCCATGGCCTCCTCTTCCTCGGTCTTCTTGCCGTGGATGACCCGGGCGATGGTTTCTTCGCGCAGCTCGTCGTCCTTGACGATCTCCCAGGCGGCGCGGGCGCGATCGAAGGCCTCCGACGCGGTGGTCTGCAGCTCGGGCTTGTCGTCGCCCACCCGATCGGGGTGCAGGATGCGCGCCAGGCGGAAGTAGGAGGTGCGGAACTCCTCGACCTCGGCCTCGTGGGTCAGGCCGAGCACCTCGAAGACGTTGTCGGCCTCGAGGATCCGATGGATCTCGGCCCGGAGGCTGGCCTCGGCCGCGTCCATCGCCCAGTCCTCTTCGGCGGTCATGTCGTCGTCGAAGGGGATCTCCTGATCGCCGGTGTCACCCTCGTCGTCGAAGGGGATCTCCTGATCGCCCAGGTCCACGTCGTCATCGTCGAAGGGGATCTCCTGATCGCCCAGTTCTTCTTCGTCGTCGTCGTAGGCCGGGTCGTCCCACTCCCGATCGTCCTCGAGCTCGAGCTCGTAGCCGTCACCAGCGGCGGCAGCGGGGCCGCCCAGGGGGGTGACGGAGGAGGCGATGAGGCTGGCGATGTCCTGCTGGGACCCGGTCTCTTCCTCGTCGTCCACCAGCTCCTCGCCCTCGTCCGTGAGCTCCGCGCCGGTGGCGTGGGCCACGGCCCGATCGAGCTCGGGTTGGCGGTAGTCGAGGGCACCACAGATGGAGGCCAGGTAGATGCCGGCCACGCAGCTGCGGGGCTCCCCGGGGCCGAACTGGCTGACGTCCAGCACCGACCGGTAGCCGTCGAGGTTCACCAGCCAGCCGCGGTAGTCCCGGGGCAGGCCCAGCCCGGCGAGGGCGTCGGGGTCCTTGACCTTGCACAGCGGGTAGCCGGGGAAGGTGTCGCCGAGCCGCTCGACGAGCTGCTCGGTGTCGAACGCCAGCTCCAGGGCCGCGAAGAGCACCACCCGCAGCCGGGCGGGGAACTCGCGCTTGGGCGCCTCGTCGGCCTTCCACTGGGTCTTGCCCAGGCCGCCGGACAGCGCCGCGGACAGGCGCAGGGCGGCCACGTGCTCGTTGACCCGATCGGGGCTGGCGCCGGGGAGTGAGGCAGCGACCTGCTCGGCCTGCTCCTTCTTGAGGTTCGAGGCCGACGCCACCAGCGCACCATCGCGCAGCCAGAACCGGCGGCGGCGCTTGCCGTGCAGCACCTCCAGCACTCCGGTGGACTCGGCCTGGGCCAGGCGCGCGAGCCTGAGCTCGAGCTTGACGTCGTTGTTCGTTTCGGCTCCCTGGTTCACGGGACCTCCACTGCTGGCGGGGCTTCGAAGTCCTCCGCACACGAATGGAGACTCTATCGCACCGAGGGCCCGCTTTGCTCACCCACCCTCGCTGAGCTAACGGAATCCGAGTAACGAGCACCGCTACCCCCGACCCAGGAGCCGCTGTGCTGCGTATCGACCACCAGAACCAGCGCGCGGTGGCCCTGGCCCGCTACCTCGAGCGCCACCTCGATCTGTCCGCGCTGCCCCAGGACCTGTGCCTGGTGCTGGGGGGCGACGGCACCATGTTGCGGGCGATCCGGGACCTGGGCGACCGCTACACCTTCCTGGGCCTGAACTTCGGCCGGGTCGGCTTCTTGATGAACGACATCGAGAGCCAGTCCGCCGTGGTGCGGCTGCTGGCGGAAGGGCGCTACCAGGTCCACGACCTGCCGCGGCTGGCCCTCGAGGCCTGGATCGAGCCGACCGAGCTGCCCAGCGGCGGTCGGCGGCCCGAGGAGCGGGTGGTCACGGCCCAGGCGCTCAACGACGTCTTCGTCGAACGCATGACCGCCCAGTCCTGCCACCTGCGGGTCACCATCGACGGCGCGTCCGTGGTCGAGAACCTGGTCTGCGACGGCATCATCGTGGCCACCGCCCTGGGCTCCACCGCCTACTCGGTCTCCGCGGGCGGCCCCGCCTGCCACGCCCTGCTGGACACCATCCACGTCACCCCGATCTGCCCCTTCTCCCCGCGCCTGATCCCCATCGCCCTGCCCCTGACCGCCCGGGTCAGCATCGAGCCCCTGTCCCGGGTCCAGCGCCCGGTGCGCGCGGTGGCCGACGGCATCGGCTACCCCCAGGTCCACCGCCTCGAGATCCGCAACTCCGGCCTGGATGTGAGGCTCGCGTACCTCGAAGGCCACGACTTCACGGCCACCCTGTTCCGGAAGGTGTTGCTGGGTTGAGGCCGCCGTGGGCGGCTGGCTACGGGCTACGGGCCCCCTCCCCAGCCCTCCCCCGGAGGGGGAGGGAGCAATTAGCCAGCCTTCCCGTCGCCGTTCCCGTTCTTCCCGCTCGGCCACAGCTCTTCGGGGAGCTGGCCGCGGACCTTCCAGACGGCCGCCCAACCCAGGGGCAGCAGCACGAAGGCGGCCAGGGTCACGGCGGTGAGGCCGACGACCACCAGCATGCCCAGGGAGCGCACGCCCTGGGAGCCGGCGAAGGACAGGGAGGCGAAGCTCACCACGGTGGTGGTGGTGCACAGGGCCGCGGCCCAGCCGGTGGTGGACAGGGCCTTCCAGATGCGGCCAGGGCCTTCCTCGGCCAGGCGGTGCAACAGATGGATGACCGCCGCGATGCCCAACCCCAGCAAGATGGGGATGCCCACGATGTTGACGATGGACAGCTTGATGGACAGCAGCGCCAGCGCGCCGCCCACCCAGGCCATGCCCGCCAGCAGCACCGCCATGGCGGAGACGGCCCGCCGCGGTGAGCGCAGGTCGATCCAGGTGGCCAGCAGGACCATCACCAGCGCCACCAGGGAGATGCGCGGGGCGTCTTCCTTCATGATGCGGAAGAGCGATCCCAGGCAGAGGTACTCTCCCGCGATGGTGTCCGAGGCGTAGCGCTCGTACATGGCGTCGGAGAGGATGGCGGTGTCCCGCAGGTCCCACATGTTGCCCGAGGCCAGCAGCAGCATGCGGTGCACGCCGACACCGCCGCCCAGGATGTGAACCAGCGCCGGGGGCAGGTCGTCCTGAGTCAGGGGCTCGATGGGGCCCTCGGCCAGCGGAGCGAGGTTGTCCCGCACCATGGCCGGCAGGTAGCGGGCGTTGTCGTGCTGGGTGATCTCGCCGATCTCCTGGAGGATGGTCAGGCGCTCGGTCTGATCGTGGGGGATGACCGTGTAGATGGACAGGGCCTGGCCCACTTCCGGCAGCGCGCCGGAGGCGATGTCGGCCTGGACCTCCTGGAAGGCCGTGTGCAGGGACTCGGCGTCGGGGAGGGTGAGCACCAGCGGGGAGTAGGAGTCCCGGGCCAGGCTCTGCTGGGTCTCGTCGAGGTCGCCGAACGCCATGCCGTCGCGGCGCAGCTCGGAGAGGTCGTACTGGAAGCCCAGCCGGGTGATCTGCATCCCGGCCACGCCGGTCACCAGCAGGGCGACCAGGAAGCCCAGGGGGACCCAGCGGTAGGTGGGGGGCAGGGCCGCGCGGCGCCGGGAGAGGGACAGGGGCTTGTCCGCAGTGGCCCGCTCGCGCCAGACGATGAGCAGCGGCAGCAGCGTGAAGACCGCGATCAGGCAGAACAGCACGCCCACGCCCAGCAGCAGGCCCAGCTGGGAGAAGCCGCGGAAGCGACCCACGAGCAGGGCCAGGAAGCCGCAGCTGGCGGTCACCGCGGTGGCCAGGCAGGGTCCGCCGACCTTGTCCCAGGCCCGGACCACGGCTTCCTCGAGGCTGCCACCGCCGGCGCGTTCCTCGCGGTAGCGGTTGAACAGGTGGATCCCGAAGTCGATGCCCATGCCCAGCAGCACCGCCGAGATGAAGCTGGTGAAGGTGTTGAGGGACCCCACCGCGATGGAGGCGAAGCCCAGGGTCCAGATGTTGGCCACCACCAGGGGCACGAAGATCAGCAGCACCGCGCGCCAGTCGCGGAAGCCGATGGAGATCACCAGGAAGACCATGACCAGCGCCGCGATGCTGGTGAACTTGATGTCCTGGGTGATGCCCTCGAAGTCTTCCACGTTGTGGCGGTAGCCGCCGCCGATCCACAGCAGCTCGATGTCGGGCTCGGGGGGCTCGATCTCGTCGATGACCCGATGCACCTCGCCCATGACCCGCCGGGCGAAGGCCATGTCCGTGGCCTGGCCGTTGGGGCGCACGATGATGCGGCTCATGCCCTCGGCTGGAGACAGGCGCGCCTTGTAGCTGGCGTTCTTGAGCTTGTCGGTCAGGGGCCCCAGGGACATCAGGCGCTGGGCCACGAAGGGGTTGGTGGCCGCCGGACCCAGGGCGATCACGCCCTTGAGGCGGTCCCGGATCTCGGCCAGCTCGCCGGGCTCGAGCTGCATGAGCCCGACCCGCCAGACCAGCTCCGGCTCCATCTGGTGGTAGGTGTACTGGAACTCCGGCAGGGCCTCGAGGGACTGGCCGATCTGCTCGAGCCACTCATGGCGGCCATCTTCCGAGCCGCCCCCGACCGTGATGGACAGGGTGGTGACACCGCCCTCGAGATCGTTGAGCTCCCGCAGGGTGACGGTGGAGGGCTCGTCGTCGGGCAGCAGGGCGATGGTGTTGCTGTCGACCGTGAGCCGCAGCGCCAGGACGGCGTTGAGCAAAGTGAACAGCAGCAGGAGCACACCCACCAGGCGCTTGTGGTGGATGCACCACGCCGCCAGCTTCCCGAAGATCGTCTGGGCTTGGTAGGTGGGCGTCATGGGGTCGCCTGCGCGGGGGCCTGACTCCTAGCGCGTCGGAGCCCGCGGCGCGATGTGCGCCCGGTCGTGATCCTCGCCTCAATGTTTCGGAATGTCTGCCGATAGGCAGGGTGAAGCCCCGGAACCCCTCCCGAAAGAGGGTCATTCCTCACCCTGCGTATCAACTTAGACCCTACATTGTGACCCTCCCCCCGGGTCTCTGCTCCCGTGGCACGAAGTCCGCGGTGGGTGAGGTTCGAGGTGGCATTCCGGGAAAACGACGCCGAGGGGTTGGCCCGGCGCGCTGCTTTCGCGTATCCTGGCACGCGGCTTGCTGTTCCCCTGGACGGGAAGTCCCCCACGGAGCGCGCCCCCATGATCTGCAGCGAGAGCAGCACGGACACCAAGCAACGGCCCAAGTGGCCGGAGCCCAAGGGCAAGTCCGTCGAGGATCGCAACGCGACGATCCTGGCGTACTACCCGCTGGTCCGCACGATCGCCTACCGGATCGCCAAGCGCATTCCCAGCAACCAGGACGTCGAGGAGTTCATCAACATCGGCGTGCTCGGGCTCATCGACGCGGTGGAGCGCTTCGACCCCAGCCGCGGGGTGCCCTTCAAGTCCTACGCCGAGATCCGCATCCAGGGCTCCATCGTCGATGCCCTGCGCGCCGCGGACTGGACCCCACGCTCGGTGCGCCGCAAGGCCAACCGCATCGAGGCCGCCCGGGCCCAGCTGGCCCGCAAGCTCGACCGTGAGCCCAGCCGCGATGAGCTGGCCCACGCCCTGGAGATGGAGCCGGAGCAGTACGACAACCTCCGCGACGAGGCCCTGATCCGCAAGGTGGTCTCCACCAACCTCCCGGTGGGCCCAGACTCGACCACCACCATCGAAGAGCAGGTCCCCACCGGCGAGCCCGGCCTCGAGGACCTGTGGGTCGAGTACGAGGTCAAGGCCGAGGTCGTGGACGCCATCCGGCTGCTCCCCCGCAAGGAGCGCATGGCGGTCAACCTCTACTACCTCAAGGGCCTGACCTTGAAGGAGATCGGCGCCACCCTCGGCGTGACCGAGTCCCGCGCCTGCCAGCTGCGCTCCCAGGGCGTGAAGCGCTTGAAGGTCAAGCTCAAGATCGACCTGTAGCGCTCAGTCCAGCAGCTCCAGCTCGTCCTCGTCCTCGAACTGCCCGTGGCGGGTGTCCACGCTGGCGGGGTCGCGGCCGCCGAGGCGGGCCTGTACACCCAGCTCGAGGCCCGCGGCGATGGGGACGATGCCCGGAGGCTCGTCCTTGGTGCCCAGGGCGTCCACGCCCTCGTCGTACACCTCGACGAAGTCCCCCACCAGCAGGCAGACCGGGGCCTGGATGACCAGATCCCAGCGGGGGGCCAGGAAGATCTCGACCCCGCCGACCCCGCGGGCGCCCACCAGGGCCGGGGCCGGGAAGTCCGGCAGCTCCACGGAGAGGGAGCTGAGGTCCACGTGTTGGGTGACCCGGGTGCCCCGCCAGGCCACGACACCCGCAGCGAGCACGGGGCGTAGGCGCTTGGTCGGGAAGGGCACCACGCGGAGCCCACCGCTCAGGACGATGTTGGGGTTGCCGCCCTCGATGGGGTCGTCGGGCCGGATGGTGTCCCCCACCACCTCCTGGCGGATGGTGGTGCTGTAGCGCCCGTGGACCCGGGCGGCGCCGAGCTCGACCTCCACCGACGGGGTGATGCCGAAGCCGAGGTCCAGGCCGTAGCCAGCCCCGACGGCTCCGACCGCCGCCTGCCAGGCGTAGACCTCGACGACGTCGGCGCCGGGCTCCTGGAGGAAGGCCCCCAGGTAGGCCCCACCCACCGGGCCGAAGAGCACCGAGGCCCGGGGGCGCACCAGCAGCTGCAGCTTGCGGCCGGCCGCGATGGTGCGCCAGCTCTGCAGATCCAGGCCGCTGTTGCGGTAGGCCAGGTAGGCCCGCTCGGACATGCCCAGGCGCTCCCACTCCGTGAGCCCCTCCTCGGCGCGCATGGCCTCGAGATCCTCGGGGGTGAAGCCCGGCTGCACCACCTCGAGGCCGGTGTGCAGGGAGCCGAGCTGCACCGTGGCCCCG
This sequence comes from uncultured Enterobacterales bacterium, assembly GCA_964481655.1. Classification (GTDB taxonomy): domain Bacteria; phylum Myxococcota_A; class UBA796; order UBA796; family JAFGLY01; genus CALDOK01. The sequence goes on from CAYZVO010000117.1 coordinate 9,384, forward strand.
GTCTCCGCCTGCAGATCCTCGAGCTCGGCCTGGACCAGCTCCCGGGTCGTCTCGGTGTCGTAGGCGCCCTCGCGCCGGATGTCCTCGAGCTGGCCCAGCTCGCCGCGGATCACCCGGCCCAGCAGCTCGGCCACCTGCTCCATCAGCAGGTGGTCCTGGCCCGGCGGGATGGTGAGATCGAGATCCACGACCTCACGGGCCTGGCCCACGTCCACCAGGCTCAGCCAGACCAACACCTCCTCGGCGTCCACGGCCAGGCTGCCGGTCACCGCGTACTCCACGCCGGCGTGCTGGGAGATCACCCAGGTGCAGCCCACCAGCTCCCCAGAGGGGCAGGTCTCGAGGTACAGCCGCGGATCGGTGCCGTGCAGGGGGGACACGTCGTCCAGGGGCAGCACGGCCAGCTCGTCCAGATCCGCCAGCCCCAGCTCGAGCACCGTGCCCAGCATGGACGCCAGGCCCGCGCTCTCGGGGGTGACCGGCTGGAAGCCGGTGACCAGCACGGGGGCCTCGGCCCGGGCGAGCCCGGGGAGGGCGAGGGCGAGGGCCACGACGAAGCCGGGGCAGAGAAGGCGCTGCTGCATGGCTGGGATGCTACCAGCAGGCTGCCCTTCCGCCTACTTCTTGCGTACCACCTTGCGGCGTGGGGCACGCTGCGGCACACGTTCGCCAGCCCCTGGCCCGTCGAGCACAGCCATCAGCTCCACGTGGGGGGTGTTGGGGAACATGTCGTAGGCCCGGGTGTGGACGATGGAGAAGCCCCGGCCGCAGAGATCCTCCAGATCCCGGGCCTGGCTTCCGGGGTTGCAGCTGATGTAGACCATCCGCGCCGGGTTGAGGGCCTCGATGCCCTCGATCACCTCGGGCTCCAGCCCCCGACGGGGCGGGTTGACGATGACCACCGGAGCGCGCCCAGCCAGCCGCCGCCGGATCTCGGGCAGCTCCTCGTGCACCTCGCCGGCGATGAACTCGGCGGGCACGCCGTTGAGGGAGGCCGCGCCCCGGGCCCGGCTCACGGCGGTGGCCACGGCCTCGACGCCCAGCGCCCAGCCGGTGTGCCGCGCCGCGGCGAAGGTCAGCCCACCCACGCCGCTGTAGAGGTCCAGCACGGCGCGCTTCGGGGGGATCCACTCCACCAGATCCCGCAGGATCAGCTCGGCCACGGCCGGGTTGGTCTGGAAGAAGTCCCCCGCGCCGATGGGCAGGCGCAGGCCGGCGATGTCTTCCTCGATGGTGCGATCGCCCTCGAGGCGCACGGTGGCGATGCCCCCATCCTCCGAGGGCTCGAACAGGGCGTTGCCCGGGCTGCTGTTGAGGTGCAGGTGCACGCCGGTGATCTGGCCGCTGTTCTGGATGAGGGCCTCGGCCAGGTCCCGATACTTGGGGGAGCGACGGGCCCCGACCAGGGTGACCAGCTGCTTTCCGTTCGAGCGGCTCTGGCGCACGATCACGTAGCGCAGGACCCCGCGGCCCTTGTCCGGGTCCCAGGGCCAGATGTCCAGCTCGCGGACCTGGTGGGCGACCAGCTTCATGGTCTCCCGCAGGCCCGGGGCCAGGGCGAGGCAGCCGGGGATGGGCACCACGTTGCGGGTGCTGCGGCCGAAGGCGCCCACGCGGGTATGTCCCCGATCGCTCTTGCCCACCGCCAGCTTCATCAGGTGGCGGTAGCCGTCGAGCCCGTCGGGACAGGCCCGCAGCTCGGTGGGGGCGTGGGCCTCGAGGCCGTGGCGCTCGTAGGCGGAGCGGCCCAGGTAGAGCCGACCCTCGCGCTGACCCTGGGCGTCCACGTGCATCCACGGGCAGCCGCCGCAGACCGAGTAGCGGGGGCAGGGGGGGTCCACCCGGCGGGGCGAAGGCGCACCCACGGCCCGCTCCCAGCGGCCCAGATCCCGGTTCCGGCCCGGGGCGTAGACGTGCGCCTCGCAGCGCTCGCCGGGGATGCCCTGCCACAGGGCCATGGGGGGCCGGGCGCGGGAGCAGGAGGCCTCCCCGCGGGGGAGCCAGGCGTCGGGGGTGACCACGGTGGGGCGGCGAGGCATGGCGGAACTCCGGGGGTCGATCTGCCCCCTCATGCACCGAATCGGGGCCGCGCGCCACCTCGAGCGCAGGGAAGCAGGTGCCAGCGCAGGCATCACCTCAGGGTCTCAGGCACGGGCTAATTTCGATGATTTTGATGGTACTACTTTATTTATTGACGATATCGACCCACCCCGGAGGCCCGAACCCCAGATTTTTCTTCAAGACCCTGCCCTTGACAGGACAAGACATGCTATCTTCACTCCAACCCCTCCCCGGCCTCCCCACGGCTGGGACTCAGCCCACCGCTCCTGCTCCCCGCTCCCACGGAAGCCGACCATGAAGCCCACTGAACTCAAGGTCTACGACCACACCAACTCCCACGACACCACCGTCGGCATCAA
>CAYZVO010000117.1:11813-27761 GCA_964481655.1 uncultured Enterobacterales bacterium
CCCCCCCCCCGCCCCCCCCCGGGCGGGCCCCCCCCCCCCCGCGCCGCCCCCCCCCCCCCACGCAACCCCCCCCCCCCCCCCCCCCAAGCCAAGGGCACCCACGACTCCATCTCCGACGACACCACGGTCGGCATCATCGAAAAGATCGGCCTCGCCCTCGGCGAAGCCGGCATCGAGGCCGCGCCCCAGCTGTACGAGGAGGCCCTCGAGCTGGCCCGCTCCGGCCTGCTCGGCGCCGCCCGCGATCGGCTGCGCATGCTGCTGTGCCTCGACCCGGAGAACGGCGACGCTCGTCTGCTGCTGGCCAAGGTCTTCGTGGGTCAGCAGCGCTGGGCCGACGCCCTGTCCCAGCTGGACGCCTCCCGCACCCTGGGGGTCCAGGTGCCCAGCTCCCTGCAGGCCAAGGTCGAGGCCGGCCTCGAGACCGAGCGCAACGCCGCGGAGCTGAGCGCCCAGCGGGCCGCCACCCGCGAGCAGGCCGAGCTCAAGGCCCTGCGCGCCGAGGCTCGCCGCCTGCGCACCGAGAACACCCGCCTGGCCCGCGAGCGCAAGCAGCTGCGGGGCCGCGCCAACCTCTGGTCCGCCTCCACCGCGGGCCTGGGCGGCCTGTCCGTGGTCCTGCTGGCCTTCCTCTGGCTGGGCTCCCCCGCCGAGCCGGCCACCGAGATCGTGGCCGAAGCCGAGGTCCCGGTCCTCGAAGAGGAGATCGCCGCGGTGGCCTCCCTGGGCAACGAGCGGGTCGAGCTGACCGAGGCCGGCGCCTCGGTCACCGAGCCCGTGACCGACCCGGTGACCGAGCAGATCGAGGAGATCCTCGACCTGCCCACCACCGACGGCTCCGGCCAGCTGGCCTCGGACGCCCCCAGCGAGGAGCGCGTCCACGTCGTGGTCTCCGGCGACAGCCTCTACGAGCTGGCCTGGACCTACTACGACGACGGCTCGAAGTGGAAGGCCATCAAGGACGCCAACCCGGGCAAGATCCGCGGCAAGAACGGCCTGAGCCTGGGCACCGAGCTGGTCATCCCGTAGCACCCACCTCCCGCGTCGAGACGCACCAGGACCCCGGGCTTCGGCCCGGGGTTCGCCTTCAGTAGCTGATGATGCCTTCCTTCCGGAGGCGCTTCATGCGCTCGAGGCGGCGCTTCGATCCCTTGTGGCCGTTCACCTTGACCGACTGCTTGTAGTAGCTCTCGGCCTCATCGTAGCGCTTCTTGCGGTAGTGGAAGCCGCCCAGGCGGTACAGGGTGGTGGCCCGGTACTCGTCGATCAGGTCGTAGCCCAGGTACTGCTCCATCTCGGCGATGGCTTGATCCATGCGCTTGGTGCGGGAGTAGATCAGCCCCAGGTAGTAGTGGACCCGCTCGTTCTCGGGGGAGTCCTCGAGGATCTGGGTGCAGATGTTCTCGGCCTGCTTGAAGCGCCGCATGTACATGTAGATCCGGGCCAACACCAGGTTGTTGATGACGTTGTCCGGGTACAGCTGGTGGGCCCGGCTGGCGGTGCCCAGGGCGCGCTTCAGATCGCGCTCCTCGAGGTAGGTGTAGGTCAGGGCCAGGGTGGTGGGGGCCGCCACGAAGATGCCGTGGGTCTCCACGTACTTCATCTGGCTGATGCCCTCGGCGCGCTTGTCCTCGCCGTCGGGGATGAGCTTGGTGTTCAGGGCCACCACCGAGCGCCAGTAGTTGTTGATGCCGTCGGCCAACACCAGATCCGGGAACTCCGGCGCCAGCTCCTTGCAGCGCTCGAGGTAGCGGAAGGCGTCCATGGCCTTGTTGAACGCCGAGACGTAGTTGTAGCGGCGGGTGGCGTGGATGGCCTCGACGCCGACCACGCCGACCATCATGAAGTACTCCCAGGCCTCGTTGCCGGGGTTGCCGATGGCGGCGGTGAGCTCGGCCTTGGCCTGGGACCAGGCCACCTCGTACTGGGGCTCGTAGTCGTAGTCGAAGTTCTCGAGCATCAGGGCCTGGTAGATCAGCCCGCGGCCGATGGGGCCCAGGCCGGTGCCCGGGTGCTCCTCGGACATCTTGCCGAAGTGTTCCAGCGCCCCGGGGTAGTCCCGCAGGTAGATGAGCTCGAGGCCGGAGCGGGCCCCGTGCACGAACTCGGGGGTCAGCTGCAGGATCTCCGCACCCCGGTAGACCGCGGGGTCGTAGGGTCGGTTGTGCTCTTCCTGCAGGCGCTCCCGCAGGCCCACGCGCACGCTCTCGTCAGGCAGATCCTCGATCTTGGGCGCCTGGTTCCGGAGCATGGTGCCCTCGTTGATGTCTCCCGTGACCTCGTCCTCTTCGGACTCCCCGTCGTCGGAGGACGTGCTGGAGCTGGACTTCCGGGTGGTCTTCTCGGCGAAGGCCACGCTGGCGGGGAGCAGCGCGACGGCGGCGGCCAGCGCGATGGCGGGGAAGCGGATCCTCATGCCTGGTCTCCATGGAGCAGGTGGGCGCGCCGCACGGCGGCGTCGATGATGTCTCGCTCGAGGGTGATGCCCAGGAAGCGGTTGGCCTCCTGGATGCCCGTGGGGCTGGTCACGTTGATCTCGGTGAGCAGGCCACCGATGACATCGATGCCTACGAAGACCATCCCGTGTTCCTTCAACACCGGGCCGATGGCGTCGCAGATGAAGCGGTCGCGGTCATCCAGCTCACAGGGCAGCGCGGAGGCGCCCACGTGCATGTTGCCCCGGTGGTCCTTGTCGCCGGGGACCCGGTTGATCCAACCCCTGGGCTCGCCATCGACCAGGATGATGCGCTTGTCGCCGGCGGAGATGGCGGGCAGGTAGCGCTGCACGATGGCCGCGCGGGCGCCGTTGTCGGTGAGCAGCTCGGCCAGGACCCCCAGGTTGGGGTCGCCGTCGCCGGTGATCACCACGCCGCGACCACCGCAGCCGTCCCAGGGCTTGATGACCGCGCGGCCCATGCGCTCCACCTCGGCCCGGATCCAGGCCGGATCGCTGCCCACCACGGTCTCGGGGCACAGCTCTGGGAAGTGCAGGGCGAAGATCTTCTCGTTGGCCATCTGGATGGCGCGGGGGTCGTTGAGGACGGTGGACCGCCGTGCTGCCAGATCCAACAGGTAGGTGCACAGGTAGTAGTCCATGTCGATGGGAGGATCCTTGCGCATCCACACCAGGCGACACGCGGCCAGGTCCAGGATCTCCGGGCCGTCCGATCGGTAGAAAGGCGGCTCGTTCAGGGCCTCGAACCCATGGGCTCGCGCGAAGACCCGGTCGCCGCGGGCGAACAGGTCCCGGGGCTCGCACCAGTGCACGGGCCAGCCTCGCCGGCGGCTGTCGAGCATCAGCATCCAGCTGGAGTCCCCGGCCTGGTCGATGCTGGGCAGGGGGTCCATCACGAACAGCGAGCGCATGGTGTCTCCGGAGCGCGGAGGAGGCGAGCCGCCAGTGTATCCCAGGCCGCTACTTGCCGATGCAGAACCGGGCGAAGAGGGCGTCCAGCACCTCCTCGCGCACCCCGCCGCCCCCTACGGCGTCGAGGCGGGACAGCGCGTCCAGCAGCTCCTCGGCCGCCACCACCACCCCCGCCTCACCCAGCAGGGCCAGCCTGGCGCGCTCCAGGCCCTCGGAGGCGGCCCGCAGCAGCTCGTGCTGCCGCTGGCTGGCGATCACCGCCGCGCTGGCGCCGGGCTCCTCGCCAGCCAGCCCCTCGGCGATGGCGCGACGCAGCGCATCCAGTCCGCCGCCATCGATGGCGCTGGTGGGGAGCAGCCGGTGCTCGTCGAGGGCGAAGCGGGCCCCTGGTCGGTCCGCGTGGTTGCCCACCAGCACCCGGGGACGATCGGCGCTGCGGGCCAGCAGCTCCCGGGCTTCGGGCTCGTCCAGCCGATGGGCCGGCAGCACCAGCACCAGCAGATCGGCCTGCTCGAGCAGCTCGTCCCGCAGGGCCATGCCGGCCCGCTCGAGCTCCTCGGGGGCGGCGTTCTCGCCGGCGGTGTCCATGAGCACCACGGGCAGATCGAGGATCTCGGTGTTGGCCTCGAGCACATCCCGGGTGGTCCCCGGCTGCCGGGAGACCAGGGCGCGCCGACGCCCGAGCAGGGCGTTGAAGAGGCTGCTCTTGCCCGCGTTGACGGGCCCCAGCAGGGCCACCCGGGCGCCGTCCACCTGCACCCGGGCTCGCTGGTGGCTGGCGGCGGCGGCGGCCAGCTGGTCCTCGAGGGCCGCGATGCGCCGGGCCAGCGCGCCGTCGTCCTCGAGGGCGGGCTCTCCGCCGCTGTCCAGCTCGAGCTGATCGGGGAAGTCGAGACGGGCCTCGAGCTCCGCCGCGAGGGTCATCGCCTCGGCGCGCCTCTCCTCGAGCCAGGCGCCCAGCTCGCCCCGCAGGGCGCGACCGGCAACCTCGAGGCCTCCGGTCGAGCGAGCCTCGATGGCCTGCAGCACGGCCTCGGCGCGGACCAGATCGAGCCGGCCGTGCTCGTAGGCCCGCCGGGTGAACTCACCGGGCAGGGCCGGGCGACAGCCCGCGGCGACGCAGGCCGCCAGCAGCCGCTCCACAAGCAGAGGGTTGCCGTGGCAGGACAGCTCGGCGCTGTCCTCGCCGGTGTAGGAGCCAGGGCCGGGAAGCCAGGTCAGCAGGCCCCGATCGATGGTGCCCCGAGGGTCGACGAAGGCCCTCAGCACCGCACGCCGCGGCTCCGGCAGGCCCGCGGCGTGGGGACAGATCGCGGCCAGGACCCCGGCGGTGCCGGGGCCCGAGAGCCGCACGATGGAGATGGCCGCGCGGCCCCAGGGGGTGGCGCACGCGACGATGGTGTCGCGGGCGCTCTGGGGCTGCATGGGCCGCTCTACTCGGCGGAGGCCTGCTCGCCGCCCGCGGGGATGATGCGGACCTGCTTGTGCTGGCCCTCGCCCACGGACTCGGTCTCGAGGCCCTCGTACTCGGCCACGACCATGTGCACGATGCGGCGGGCGTAGCTGTTCATCTCCTTGCGGATCAGCTCGGCCTTGCCGCTGTTGAGCACCTTCTTGGAGAGGCGGTGCGCCAGGCGCTCGACGTCGCGGTTGCGGGACTTGTCGTCGTCGCGATCGCGGTCGCGGTCGCGCCCACGGCTGCGGCGGTCGTCGCGGTCACGATCGCGGCCACGGCCACGGCGGTCGTCGCGGTCGCGGTCACGGCCACGGCCGCGGCGGTCGTCACGATCGCGGCCACGGCCACGGCGGTCGTCGCGGTCACGGCCACGACCACGGTCGTCGCGCTCGCGGCGCTGATCGGCCACGTCGACCTGGAACTGGTACTCGGGGTACTCGGCGCCGATGGCGGCGTCCATCAGGGTACGCACGGCGTTGAGGGTCACGCCCTGCTTGCCCACGAAGTGGCCACCCTTGGGGGTGTTCACGCGCAGCTTGACGGTCTTGCCGTCGACACGGACGCTGACGGTCCCGCCGAAGTCCATCTTCTCGAGCAGCTCGGTCATCCAGGCCTTGGCGCCTTCGGACACGGCGATCACCGCGGGATCCTTGGGCCAGGCCCACAGCTTCACGGTGTCGACACCCATGTTGATGCCGGACTCGGGGTTCTTGAAGTGGGACAGGTCGAACTTGTACTCGAGCATCGAGGCATCGACCTCGAGCTTGGCGCCCGCGTCGGCCAGGGCAGCGTTGAGGTCTTCGCCTTCGCCGGTGACGGCGCCCTCGACGGGGGCCGTGCTGGTGTTGGTGTCAGTCATTTCTTCTTCCTCGCCTTCTTTTTCTTGTCCTTCTTGGCCAGTCTCTGCTCAGCGGCTTCGTCCGCGACACCGGTCGCCGGTTCCGGCGCATCGCCGTACTTCTTGCGGATGAGCCACTGCTGGCTGATGGTCAACAGGCTGTTGATGGTGATGTAGAGGCAGAGACCCGACGGCAGGGTGAACATGATGAAGATGAAGATGAGGGGCATCATCTTCATCATCTTGGCCTGGGTCGGATCCATGCCGGTCATGGGGGTCATCCACTGCTGTGCCAGCATGAGGATCCCCACGAGGATGGGCAGCACCGCGAACGGGTCCTGGGAGGACAGATCCTGCCATACCAGGAACTCGCTGCGGTACAGGTCCACGCTGTAGAGGAGCGTGGAATAGAGTGCGAACCAGATGGGCATCTGGATGACCATCGGCAGACAACCCGTCATGGGGTTGACGCCGTGCTCCTTGAAGAGCCGCATCTGCTCCTGGGCCTGCATCTCCCGGTCGTCCTTGTACTTCTCCTTGAGCTCGGTCATGAGCGGCTGGAGACCCTTCATCTTCTGCTGGGAGACGAAAGACTTCTGGGTGAGCGGGAAGAACGCGCCCTTGACCACCAGGGTCAAGAGGATGATGGCCACGCCCCAGTTGCCCACCAGGCCGTGGATGGTGACCAGGAGCCAGTAGAGGATCTTGGCGAAGAACCCGAAGAAGCCCCACTCGATGGACTTCTCGAGGTCGTTGCCGAGGGTCGTGAGCTCCTTGTGCGCCTTCGGGCCCGCGTAGATCCACAGGGAGAGGGTCTCGGAGGCGCCGGGGGCCAGCTCGATCTGGTCGTTGACCAGGAACACGCCGCCGAGCTCCGTGCCCACGGCGGCGGCCTCGTGGCGGCCCCAGGAGGTGTCGTCGGGCACCATGGCCAGCAGGAAGTAGCGGCTGGCGACGCCGAACCAGGACACCACGCCCTGGCGGCGCTCGGGGCCGTCCTCCTGCAGATCCTCGAGGTCCTCTTCGACCTCGAGGTCGCCGTCGACGACGGAGCTGGGCCGCGCGTAGTTCGAGAAGCGGGTGTACTTGCCCTCGAAGGTGTCGGCGACGCCGGTCCACAGGCGGCCGCGCTGTGGCTGCTGGGAGACGTTGGTCCAGGTGACCTCGAGGTTGCCCTGGTAGGGCTCGGGGCCGGTGGTGTAGCGCTTGGTGATCTTCAGCCCAGCGGGGGTGATCCGCTCGAAGACCGCTTCGGTGGCGGAGCTGGAGACGATCTCGTAGTCGCCGTCGTCGAAGCTGGCGTCCATGCCGCCGGCCAGGCCCAGCTGGGCGCTGGAGGTGAGGAGCTTCTCCGGCTGATCGCCGTCGGCGTAGGCGGTCCAGCCGTCACCGGAGCCTTCGCCCTTGATGAGGCCCCACAGCCACATGTAGATGACGTTGACCGTGTACGGGCCGTTGTGATCGGGCAGCTCGAGGGTGCTCAGCACGCCGCCGCGGCTGCTCCACTCGCCGGTCCACTCGGCGCTCCTCAGGGGGAGGGTGCGCTCGGGCAGGGCGGGGGTGGCCTGGGCCACGGCGGGCGCAGCCACCGGATCGGCGGTCGTGGCCGTCGGATCGGTCACGGGCTGGCCAGGGGCCGCCGCCGGATCCACCACCTGATCGGTGACCGCCGGAGGAGCCACGGTCTCTGGCGGCGCCTGGGGCGGAGAGATGAACGAGGACCAGACCCACACCACCGCCAAGCTCAGCACGATGGCGATGATCGCCCTCTTCTCGTTGCCGTCACCTTCGTTCACGGGGACTCTCCTGCGCTCGGATCCAGAGGTGATTCCACGGGACCGTCGTGCTCACACGCCAGCGGGGGAACGGGGTCGTAACCCCCTGCGTTGAAAGGGTGACAGCGCAAGATGCGCCAGGCGCCCAGCCAGCTCCCCCGCCACACCCCGTGTCGCTGCACCGCGACCATGGTGTAGTCGGAGCAGGAGGGGTGGAAGCGGCAGACCGGCGGCATCCAGGGCCGCGTCAGCAGCTGGTACAGCTTGATCAAGCCCAGGGCCAGGCGCTTCATGACCGCCGCCTGCCGATGCGGGCCACGGCCTTCAGCACGTCGCGCTCGAGGGCCTCGGCCGACGCCGAAGCCGCCGAGGGGCGGGCGATGAAGACCACATCCCAGCACCCGGACAGCGCGTGCTGGTGGTGCCGGAAGACCTCGCGGAGCCTCCGCTTGACCCGGTTGCGGACCACGGCGTTGCCCACCTTGCGGCTCACAGCCATCCCGAAGCGGCTGTCCTGCCCCGTGCCAGCGGCGTACACGGCGATCAGGTGAGCCAGATGGATCCGCCGGCCGGTGCTGTGCACCCGACGGTAATCTCCGGTCGCCCGGAGACGGATCCTGCGAGGGAAAGACGCTCGCTTCGAGAACGCTAGCGGCTCTTCGAGGGGACCGTCACCACAAGGCGCTTGCGGCCCTTGGCGCGACGGCGAGCGATGGCCTTGCGGCCGCCCGTGGTCTTCATTCTGGCGCGGAACCCGTGGCAACGCTTACGCTTGATCCTGCTGGGCTGATAGGTTCTCTTCGACATAGATGCCTCCGAAGCCGGATTTCCCACACGTGGGAGCAATGTGGACGGGGTGGGAAAGCCCGCTGAGGGCGCACTCCGGCCGAGTCGGCCGCGCTCATATCCGCGAAGCCGCGGGAGAGCAAGGGGGAGGCGTGACGATCGCCCACGATCTTTGCACCTGGAGGGCGCCGTCAAGGCCCCGGGCCCCGCAGCGCGACGGAGGCGCCCTGCTCCGCGCCGCCTCGAAACCCCCTGGGCAGCGGGGTGGATCCGCGCCGACGTTGTCCCCTCGCCGGGCCGCTGCTACCGTGGTCGGACGCCCTCTCCACGCCCCCCTTCCAGTCCGGCGTGCGCCTCGCGGCGCTGGACCAGGTCACGCACCATGCAGGATCTCTGGAACCAGGTCCGGGACGTCCTGGCCGACCACATCAGCGCCCACAACCTCGACGCTTGGTTCGCGGAGGTCCGCATCCTGGACGTTCGCCCCGGCGAGGTGATCCTGGAGGTGCCCAGCCGCTTCCACCGCGACTGGATCGTGGACAACTACCAGGAGGCCATGAAGCGGGCCTTCTCCACGGTGCTGGGCCGCACGGTCGGCATCGACATCCAGCTGCAGGAGGAAGACCCCGGCAGCTTCGCCCGGGCCAAGCCGGAGGACGACGTGGCCATGCCCCCGGAGCCGGGCCTCGAGCCCCCCCAGGCCGAGCAGCCCTCCCTGGGCCCCCTGGGCTGGCGCGGCCGCCCCAACCCCGAGAAGACCTTCGAGAACTTCGTGGTGGGCGCCTGCAACGAGTTCGCCCACGGCGCCGCCCTGGCCGTCGCCGACTTCCCCGGCGGCCAGTACAACCCCCTGTTCATCTACGGCGGCACCGGCCTGGGCAAGACCCACCTGGTGCACTCCATCGGCAACCGCATCCTCCGCCAGGAGCCCTCAGCGCGCATCTGCTACGTGACCGCCGAGCAGTTCATGAACGAGATGATCACGGCCATCCGGTACAAGCGCACCCCGGACTTCCGCGAGCGCTACCGCAGCCGCTCCGACGTGCTGCTGATGGACGACATCCAGTTCCTGGGCGGCAAGCGCGGCACCCAGGAGGAGTTCTTCCACACCTTCGAGGCCCTGCAGAACGCCGGCCGGCAGATCGTGATGACCGCCGACATGCTGCCCCGGGACATCGAGGGCCTCGAGGAGCGCCTGCGCACCCGCTTCTCCGGAGGGCTGGAGGTCGACCTGCAGCCGCCGGACCTCGAGACCATGCTGGCCATCCTCCACACCAAGGCGGGCGAGCTGGGCCTGTCCATCCCCAACGAAGTGGCCCTGTTCATCGCCGGTGGCGTGCGCGGCAACATCCGCGAGCTCGAGGGCGCGCTCAAGCGCCTGGCAGCCATCACGGCCATGTACAACGAGCCCATCACCATCGAGACGGCCCGCAAGCGCCTGGCCCACCTCATCGTGCCCGAGAACCCGATCATCACGCCGGATCAGATCATCAAGACGGTGGCCCGCATCCACAACGTGAAGACCTCGGACATCATGGGCACCTCCCATCAGAAGCGCCTGGTGCGCCCCCGCCACGTGGCGGTCTACCTCATCCGCGAGCACACCGACCTGTCCTTCCCCGACATCGGCCGGGCCGTGGGCGGCCGGGACAGCTCCACCGTCCAGTACGCCTACCGCCGCATCAAGAAGCTGCGGGACAAGGACCCGGACATGCAGGCCATCCTCGAGCTTCTCGAGAAGAATCTCCAGAGCTGATCCCCCTCATCCTGTGGAAGGCCCTGTGGAAAGCCCCTGGACAATCCGGTGGGAAGTCGGTGGAACGATAGGGGAAGGATCACCACCCGAGCAGGTCGATCGCGAACATCCACCGTCCCTCCAGGGATCCACAGTGGAGTCTTCCCCAGGTTTCCCGCTCGATAGACACCGTAGAACGCTGATCCCTTTGGATTTCCCTCATTTCCACCGGACCTGAGATCAATACTTAGTATAGAGAGGAAGGGATCCTCTCTTACTGATGGAACCAGGCCGAGCCCCGCTCCCTCCATCAACCATTGGCCGGAACCCCAGCCGGATGGCTAAAGGATGGATCGACACCTTCGGAGTGCATCCATGGACCTCTACATCACCCAGGAAGAGCTCGCGCGGGCCCTCGGCTCCGTGCAGGGCGTGGTCGAGCGCCGCAGCAACCAGCAGGTGCTGGCTCACACCCTCCTCTCCGCCAAGGAAGACCACCTCCAGGTCACCGCCACCGACCAGGAGATCACGGTCATCCACCGCTTCCCCGCGGAGGTGGCCCAGCGCGGCCACGCCTGCGTGCATGCGGTCCACATGTTCCAGGTGGCCCGGAACCTTCCCGATCGGGCCGTGCACCTGGTGGGGCAGGACAACCACGCCCTGGTGGTGGACGCCCCGCCGGCTCACTTCCGCCTGGTGGGCCTGCCCCCGGACGAGTACCCCACGCTCCCGGCCTTCGAGGCCTCGGCCACCATGACCGTCAGGGCTGGTGATCTGCAGCGCATCATCGATCGCACGGTCTTCGCCATCCCGGCCGACGACCAGCGCTACGGGCTCAACGGCGGCCACCTCGAGTCCGTCGAGGATCTCGAGGGCGGCGCCCAGCTCCGCCTGGTCACCACCGACGGCAACCGCCTCTGCTACGCCGGCGCCACCTACACCGGCGAGTTCGGCATGGGCCGGCACATGCTGGTGCCCCGCAAGGCCTTGTACGAGATCCGCAAGATGCTGGACGTGGCCGACGCCGAGGTCCAGATCGCCTTCGGTGAGCGGGCCGCCAGCTTCACGGTGGGCAGCTCCGTGCTGCACACCCGCCTGGTGGACGGCGAGTTCCCGGCCTACCGCTCGGTGCTCCCCACCAACTTCCTCCGGCGCGTGGTGGTCAACCGCCTGGCCTTCCGCGACGCCCTGCGCCGCGTGGCCCTCGAGGCCATCGACCAGGCCAGCACCATCCGGATGAGCTTCGACGGCGACGAGGTCCTCATCACCTCCCGCGGCATCGACCACGGCGAGGCCAAGCACCCGGTGCCCATGGTCTTCGAGGGCGATCCCATCGAGATGGGCTTCAACGTGCGCTACTTCCTCGAGGTCGTGAACTGCATCGACACCGATGAGCTCATCCTCGAGCTCGGCGAGCCGCTGTCCCCCTGCATGGTGCGCTCCCCGGACGACGAAGACTCCCTCTTCATCATCATGCCCATCCGTCTGGACTGACAGCCGACAGCTGACAGCTGACGGCTTTCCCATGCGCCTGAACGACCTGACGGTCCGCGACTGGCGCAACGCCGCCGCCGTCGAGCTCGAGCTCGGCGCGGATCTGGTGGTGCTGCACGGCGCCAACGGAGCGGGGAAGACCAACCTGCTCGAGGCCATGGCGGTGCTGTCCACCTGGAAGAGCTTCCGCACCAGCTCCTGGGAGCAGGTGGTGCGCTGGGGTGCTGGGGTGGCGTCGGTCGCCGGGCTGGCACGCAGCGAGCTGGGGAGCGCGCAGCTCGGGGTGAGCGTCGGGCGGGCGGACACCGGCGGTTTTCAGCGCCGGGCCCGCATGGACGGTGAGCCGGTGCGGGAGGCTGGGCCCTACTTCGCCCGGCTGCGGGCGGTGACCTTCACCCCCGACGACGTCCAGATCGTCCGCGGGAGCCCGGACCTGCGGCGGCGCTTCCTGGATCGGGCGGCCTTCAACGCCTGGCCCGCCCACCTGGATCACGTGCGGGTCTTCCGGCGGGTGCTCTCCCAGAAGGCGGCGCTGCTGCGCTCTGGGCGGGCCACACGCCACGAGCTGGCGGCCTGGGATGAGCGCCTGGTCCTGGCCGGGGTGGCGGTGGTCCAGGGCCGCCTGCGCCTCGTGGAGGCCCTCACGGAGCCCCTGCAGCGGGTGCACGAGGACCTCTCGGGCGGGATCGCGGTGGGTGCCCGCTACCGCAGCGCCATCGTCCCCCGCGGGGACGCCGAGCCCGAGGCGGGTGATCTGGCCGCCCGCTACCAGGCCCTGCTCGAGGGCGCCCGGGACGACGAGCTGCGCCGGGGCATCAACCTGGTGGGCCCCCAGCGGGACGATCTGGTGCTGGGCCTGGGCCAGGAAGGCGACCGCCTCGAGTCGGCCCGCAGCTTCGGGTCCCAGGGGCAGGTGCGCACCCTGGCGCTGGCGCTCAAGCTGGCCGAGCTGTCCGTGGCTGGCGCCGGCGGGGATCCGCCCCTGCTGCTGGTGGACGATCTGAGCTCGGAGCTCGACGCGAGCCGCCTGGCGCGGCTGGTGGCACACATCGAGAAGCTCCGCTCCCAGGTGGTCGTCACGACCACGGATCCCGGTCCCATCCTGAGCTGCTCGCAGCGGGGGGGACAGGCGGTGGAGATCCGCGCGGGCACGGTGGCATCGGTGGTCTCCGGGGGTTAGCTTAGGGCGTTCACAGACCGCCAGCCGGGCAGTGAAACGAGCCGCCGAAAGCAGCGCTCGAACGTAGCTCATCACCGGCGAGGCAGAGTGGTTCCCATGTCGGATCAAGACACCGTTCCCAACTCCTACGACGCCTCCAGCATCCAGGTCCTCGAGGGCCTCGAGGCCGTGCGCAAGCGCCCGGCGATGTATATCGGCACCACGGGCTCCCGCGGCCTGCATCATCTGGTCAACGAAGTCGTCGACAACGCCATCGACGAAGCCCTGGCCGGCTACTGCGATCTGGTCGTCGTCTCCATCAACCACGACGGCTCCTGCTCGGTCACCGACAACGGCCGCGGCATCCCCGTGGACATGCACCCCACCGAAGGCCGCCCCGCGGCCGAGGTGGTCATGACCACCCTGCATGCCGGCGGCAAGTTCTCGGACAGCTCCTACAAGGTCTCCGGTGGCCTGCACGGCGTGGGCGTGTCCTGCGTCAACGCCCTGTCCACCTGGCTGCGGGTCGACATCCACCGCGAGGGCTTCCACTGGAAGCAGCGCTACAAGCGCGGCGTGCCGGTCTACCCCCTCAAGAAGGTGGGCCCCACCGAGCAGAAGGGCACCAAGGTCACCTTCCAGCCGGACCCCGAGATCTTCGATGAGACCATCGAGTTCTCCGCCGAGCGCCTGGCCTCGCGGCTGCGGGAGCTGGCCTTCCTCAACCCCGGCGTCCGCATCCTGCTGCGGGATCTGCCCAACGAGTCCGATCAGGAGTGGTGCTACGAAGGCGGCATCGTCTCGTTCGTGGAACACCTCAACCGCGATCGCCAGCCCCTGCACCCCGAACCCGTCGCCATCCACGGCGCGCGGGAAGGCCTCGAGGTGGATCTCGCCCTGCAGTGGACCGGGGCCTACAACGAGCTTCTGTACAGCTTCGCCAACAACATCAACACCTTGGAAGGTGGGACCCACGTCTCGGGCCTCAAGGCGGCCCTGACCCGCACGGTCAACGCATACGCCCAGTCCGCCGGCCTCGCCAAGGACCTCAAGGGCGCCTCCATCTCCGGCGACGACATCCGCGAGGGTCTCACCGCCATCCTGTCGGTCAAGATCTCCGACCCCCAGTTCGAGGGGCAGACCAAGACCAAGCTCGGCAACTCCGAGGCCAAGGGCCTGACCGAGTCGGTGACCAACGAACAGCTGGGCATCTACTTCGAAGAGAACCCCGCGGTCGCCAAGGGCATCATCCGGCGCGCCATCGACGCGGCGCGGGTGCGCGCCGCCGCGCGCAAGGCTCGGGATCTGGCCCGCCGCAAGTCCCTGCTCGAGGGCTCCAACCTGCCGGGCAAGCTGGCCGACTGCCAGGAGCGGGATCCCGCCCTGTGCGAGCTGTACCTGGTCGAGGGCGACTCCGCGGGCGGCTCCGCCAAGCAGGGTCGCGACCGCCGCACCCAGGCCATCCTGCCCCTGCGGGGCAAGATCATCAACGTCGAGAAGGCTCGGCTGGACCGCATGCTGTCCAACCAGGAAGTCCGCACCATCATCTCGGCCCTGGGCACCGGCATCGGCGCCGAGTTCGACATCGATAAGCTCCGCTACCACCGCGTCATCATCATGACCGATGCCGACGTCGACGGCTCCCACATCCGCACGCTGCTGCTGACCTTCTTCTACCGGCAGATGCCCGATCTGGTCACCAAGGGCCACCTCTACATCGCCCAGCCGCCCCTGTACCGGGTCAAGCGCGGCAAGAAGGAGCGCTACCTCAAGGACGACGCCGAGCTCGAGGCCTTCCTGGTGGGCTCCGGCCTGGGATCGCTCAAGTTCGAGACCGCCAGCGGCGAGCTGTCCGGCGCCCCCCTGGCCGACGCGGTCCACGTGCTCAACCGCTACGTGGCGCGCCTGCGGCTGCACGAGCGCCTGGTGGACCCCGACGTGCTGGACATCTGGTTCCTCTCCGGTGGCCTGGACGAGCTCACGGATCCCGCCGCCGAGCAGGCCCGGCTCGACCTGTTCGTCGAGAACCTGAAGCGCTGGCTGCCCGAGCTGTCCCAGCCCACCGCGGTCCTCGAGACCAACCCGGAGACCACCGAGCGGGTCGTGGTGCTCACCGGCACCCGCGAGGGCATGCAGCGCACCCTGCGCTTCGGCGGTGCCTCGGAAGCCGGCGACCTCGACCACTTCCGCAACATCCACCGCAACCTGGCCGAGCTGCTGCCCCTGCCGGTCACCGTGGGCAACGGCGATCCCATCCAGACCTGGTGGACCCTGCAGGGGACCCTGATGCGCACCGTGGCCAAGGGCTACGACGTGCAGCGCTACAAGGGCCTGGGCGAGATGAACCCGGACCAGCTGTGGACCACCACCATGGATCCATCCGCCCGCACCCTGGTGCGGGTCGAGGTCGAGAACCAGACCGACGCCGACGAGGTCTTCACCGTGCTGATGGGCGACGCCGTCGAGCCCCGCCGGCAGTTCATCGAGCGCAACGCCCTGAACGTGCGCAACCTGGACATCTAGCCCCGGGGGCCCGGTGAGCGCCCACCTCTCGCGCCTGCTCGGGGGCCGCCTGCTGTTCGTCACGGGCAAGGGGGGGACGGGCAAGACCACCGTGGCCCTGGCGCTGGCCCGGGCCGCCGCGAGCCAGGGGCGCCGGGTCTGCCTGGCCGAGGTGGACAACCATCGGCCCTCGCTGACCGAGTACTACGACTTCGAGCCTGGCTTCGAGCCCGTCCCGGTGGGCCCGGGGCTGGCGGTCACCAACATCACCTGGTTCGAGGCCCTGCAGGAGTGGCTGGGGCGCTTCGTGCCCGTGCAGCGCGTGGTGCGGCTGATCCTCGGCAACCGCATGGTGCGGATGTTCCTGGACGTCACCCCCGGATCCCGGGAGGTGGTGATCTTCGCCCGGCTGATGCAGCTGCTGGAGCGCTTCGACCTGGTGGTCGTGGACATGCCCGCCTCCGGACACGCCGTGTCCTTCTTCCGGGTCTTCGACCGGGCCACGACCCTCTTCCCCGCCGGCCCCGTGCGGCGCACCATGGACGAGGCCCTGGCCCGCATCGCCCACCGCGACACCCACCTGGTGCTCTGCGCCCTGCCCGAGGAGATGGTCATCAACGAGACCATCGAGACCTGGGCGGCCCTGCGCGAGGTGGCGCCGGCGCTGTCGGTGCCCATCGTCGTGCTCAACCGGAGCATGCCGCCGGTGATGAGCCCCCACGAGCGCGCCCTGCTGGAGCGCCTCGCCGCCCAGCTGGGCCACGGGGGGTCCGACGCCGCGGGCCGGCCCGCCCTCGACCTGGTGCGGGCGGGCCACTGGGAGGCCGAGCGCGAGG
>CAYZVO010000118.1:0-27732 GCA_964481655.1 uncultured Enterobacterales bacterium
GCGCGGCGAGCTCCCCGCGGTCGGCCGCGATGGTGCGCTCCAGGGCAGCCCGCGCCGCGCCCCCGGCCCCCCCCGCGCGCCGCGCGCCGCCCCCCCCCCCCCCCGCCGCCGGCCCGGGGGGGGGGGGGGGGCCCCCCCGCGCCGGCCTTCACGGCAACGCCGCCTTCGTGCGCATCCACACCAACCCCGCCGACATCGACGCCATCCAGGACGACGACGAGCGGGAGGCCGCCCGGGCCCGCTACAACCGCTACATCCGCCGCCGCGACGCCCTCATCAACAAGCTCGACGAGACCTGCGTCGAGGATGACGACGCCATCAGCCTGCTCGCCCAGATGACCCCGGCCGAGCGGGCCGCGCTCATGAACGACCCCGCCGCGGTGGACGAGGACGGCTACGACATCCGACAGTCGTTCAGCAACGGCGTCGGCGGCTCCGAGCACGACGAAGGCATGCGGATCATGGACCGCGCCGTGCACTACAACGCGGCCCTGGCCGACGGCGTCCACGAGCGCGTCCAAGAAGCCACCCAGGACGCCATCGCCCTCGAACAGCGCACCCAGCAGACCCTGGCGGCGGCCACCTCCCTGGGCACCACCGACGAAGCCGGCACCACCACCCCCATCTCCCACGCCGAAGCCACCGCCCGCATCGACGCCCTGGCCCGCCACAACCGCGTCTCACGCGAAGAGGCCGTGCGCCTCATCACCACGTCCAGCGATCCCCAGTCCCTCTTCGCGCCCATGTTCACCGTGGATCGCGCCGAGGTCGCCCGGCCCGACGGCTCCATGACCACCCGCGTGCGGCCCTCCCAGGCCTTCCGCGACGAGCTCACCCGGGTGCAGTCCCTGCCGGCGGAAGAGCGCCGCGCTGCCATCGAGCGGCTGCAGGCCCTGACCGGGCTGAACGACGAAGACATGCGCGCTGCCCGGGGCGAGGTCGTGGTCGAGAACCACGTCGTGACCACCCTGCACCAGGCCCAGCAGCTGCCCGAGTCCGAGCGCGCCCGGGTCATGGAGCGGCTGGAAGAAGAGACCGGCCGCACCGCCTCGGAGCTGCAGGGCATCTTCGAGCGGGTCCAGCAGGAAGACCGCACCGCCCTGAGCCGCGCCCCCCAGGGCGAAGCCCAGCTGCGAAGACTGGTCGACTGCCCCATCGGCGACCTGCAGAACAACGCCGAAGAGGTCGCCCGCCAGACCGGCATGCCCGTGGCGACCGTGCTGCGCCTGGCCGAAGCCAAGCGCGCCGCGAACCGCCCCGTCTCGAGCTTCGTCGGCGAGAACTCCGACTCCCAGGCCGCCTTCGTCAACGAAGCCCAGCGCCGCAACATGAGCCCGGAGCAGTTCGCCGACTACCTGGCCCGCGCCCCCGAAGGCGAGCTGCCCGCCCCGCCCAGCAGGCTGCGCGAGCTGCGCCGGCAGGTGCTCGACTCCGGCTACGAGGTCCAGTACACCGAGAGTGAGCAGGAGCGCCGCCGCCGGGCCCTCGGCAACCCCAACGACCCCGACTACATCGCCCAGCGCAACATCCTCTTCAACCAGCTGACCCACGACTGCAGCGACGAGGCCATCATCAACGCGCTGCAGGCCATGACCCCGGCCCAGCGCCGGATGTTCTTCGAGGAGTGGGAGGCCCGCCGCACGGCCGAAGGCGGCGGCACCATCGGCGGCGGCGAACAAGCCGAGCAGATGCAACCCATCCGCGACCAGCTCCGGGACGCCCTGCAGGGCGGCGACGAGACCCGCGGCCTGGCGCTGCTCGACGAGGCCATGGCCTTCAACCCCGAAGAGTCCCTGCAGCTCGACGTGCAGAACCCCGAGTTCGTCGAGAACCGCACTCAGCTGCTCCAGGAGATCCAGCCCCCGGGTCGCGCCGACCCCGACCGGGTGCGGACCCTGTTCAACGCCATGAGCCCCGCAGAGCGGGCCCAGTATCTGCGCGACGAGCAGGAGCTCATCAACGCCGCCACCGCCGAGAAGAACGAAGGTCGGCGGAACCAGTGGGAGATCCCGCGTTCCATCACCGAGATGATGCGCAGCGACCACACCTTCCAGGTCCGCCTGCGGGACGCCCAGAGCCTCAACCAGGACCGCGGCACCCAGGCCGAGGTCCGCCGCGCCCTCGAGGACACCCGTCGGGTCGAGACCCAGGTGGCCGAGACCGACCGGGCCATCGAGGCCCTGAACTGGACCGGCGATCGCAGCCAGGCCTACCAGCTGCTGCAGAGCATGGCCCAGGACTACGAGCTGTCCAACGAGAACATGCTGCGCATGCTCGAGGGCCGCACGCTGGTGGACGACAGCGACCAGACCCCCGAGTACATCCGCTCGGCGCTGAACACCGCCCCCAGCGAGACCCGCCGCATCGAGCGCGGCGACAGCCTGGACGTGCCCAGCGCCGGTGAGCGCTCGGCCACCCAGCGCGAGTCCCGGGGCGACACCCTGGCCGGCTACACCATGAACGACGAGCGGGTCGGCTCCCACGCCACCCAGCTGCAGTCCTTCCTCGACGGCGACTGGCCGCGCCCCACGCCGCGACAGATCGCCGACATGCTCCAGGGCTGCAACCCCCGCGAGCTCGCCGAGCTCGACCGCCGCCTGGCTCCCGGTGGGCTGTCCTCCCTGACCGAGGTCCGCCGCGACGAGAACGGGCGCATCCTGCCGCGCCTCTTCGGCCCCACCGCCATCGAGGTCGGCGCCCTGGAGCGCCGGGCCGAAGACTACAACGCCATCGCCCGCGAAGACGCCCTGGTCCTCGAGCTGTCCGCCAACGATCCGCGCTCGAACATCGACCCCTCCACCCCCGACGGCCTCGCCCAGCGCCTGGCCTGGGCCCGGGGCCTGCCCCCCGAGCAGCGGGTCGCCGAGCTCAACCGCCTCCAGAGCCACATCCGCCGCGACGGCCCGGTCAACATGGCCGAGACCATCGCCCAGGCCTACCTGGGCGGCTCCATGGGTGGGTCCTCCCACGTCATGCGCCCGGCCCTGCTGGCCCAGGTCCAGGCCGCCGAGAACCTCCCCTTCTCCGAGCGCCAGGCCCACCTCGAGGCCCTCGCCCGCCTGTCGGGCCACTCCGAGGTCAACGAGCTGCAGCAGGCCGCCTCCCGATCCCAGGCCAACCTGCGCGCTCTGACCGAGTTCCAGCGCGTCGAGGATCTGCCTGAGCACGAGCGCCTGGCCGAGATCAACCGGCTCGTCCAGTCCACCGGCATGAGCGAAGCCGAGATGCGCCTGCTGCTCGAGCAGGCCGAGAACTCGGGAGTGCTGGACCGCCCGTTGCAGGAGCTGTCCGACGAGGCCGAGGTCGAGCTGAACCGCATCAAGGACATCGCCGATCCGGACGAGCGCCGCGCCGCCCTCGAGGCCATGGGTCAGCAGTACGGCCTGACCAACGCCGACATGATCGCCCACCTCAACCGGCAGGCCTCCGAGGCCCGCCAGAACTCCCAGCTGCGCGTCAACGCCGAGCGCCAGGCCCAGGAGATCCACGAGAAGATCCGACAGGGCGACGAGGACGAGATCCGCGCCATCATGGAGCGCTACGGCAACGACCCGGAGAACTTCCAGCGCATCCTGTCGCAGTACCCCGGCGGCGTGGAGGCCCTGCAGCGCTCCCTGCGCGCCGAGTTCGGGCGCCGCGACCCGGACAACATCGACTTCCTGGACATGATCGACCGGGCCGAGAACTACACCCCGGCCCCCGAGCTGCCCCCCGGCGTGGACGCCTCTGTCTCCGAACGCCTGCGCGACCTGATGCGGCAGTACCCCGAGACCGACGACCCAGACCTGCAGCGCGAGCGCGACGCCGCCTTCGCCAACTTCAGGATCGACATGGGCCTGTCCGCCGCGGCCTTCGACTCCGTGCAGGCCCACGCCGAGCACCAGGCCGTGCACTTCGAGCAGGATCTCGCCCGTGCCGTCCGCGCCATCGAGGCCGAGACCGAGTCCTGGTACGTCGACGACGACCGCATGCGCGAGATCATCATGGGCGCCTCGCCCGAGCTGCTCCACGCCCTGCGCCAGCGCTACCCCGACCTGATGAACGAGGCCCTCGAGGGCACCGGTGGCGACACCTACGACGACCTCGAGCAGCAATACTCCCAGGCCGCCGCGGTCATGGGTCTCGACTACGACCAGCGCGCCGACCGCATCCTCGAGATGCGGGTCGAGTACAAGGCCGAGAAGCTCGCCGAAGAATTCGACGCCTGGTTCTGGAACGACTCCGCCCGCGTCCGCGAGCTGCTGGCCGACTGTTCCGAAGAAGAGCTGCGCCTGCTCGACGCCCGCTTCGACGGCCAGCTGGCCGAGAAGATCGAGGACGTCAGCAAGCCCACCATCTTCCAGAGCGTGATCACCGTGGCCGCCTTCGCGGTCAGCCCCCTGGGCGCCTACCTGCTGCTGGGCAACCCCTTCAACTACGAAGACGAGACCGAGCTGGCCGGCCTGCAGGGCTCGGTCCGCAACACGCGCAACGACGGAGACGGCGGCTACACCACCGACCAGAGCAAGGTCACCGCCGCGGTCGCCAGCCTGCGCGAAGAGCTCGACTCCACCCTGTGGGTCAGCGACAACAAGCTGCTGTCCATCATGAGCAGCCTCAACCCGGCCGAGCTGATGGAGCTGCGCGCCCAGATCGAGGGCGACGGCCCCAACTCGATCCCCGTCTACGGCGACGACGGCGAGCGGCTCTCCTTCCGCCAGATCCTCGAAGCCAACATGTCGGGCGACACCCAGGCCAAGGCCGTGGCCATGCTGGCCGAGGCCGAGGACGCCGCCGCGGGGCGCAACCGCCGCGAGGAGATGCAGCAGCAGGCCCGCGACATGGCCATCAAGCAGCGCATGGACGAGATCGCCAAGAGCGCCCAGGGACGCAACAAGTCTCCAGAAGAGCTCTACCGGATGGCCATGTCCGATCCGGGCCGGATCGCCAGCCTGACCCGCGACAAGGTCAAGAAGATCCAGGACTCCGCCAACGCCCTGTTCAAGGCCATCGACGGCTGGGGCGACGACGAGAAGACCGTGCTCAAGACCCTCGCCGATCTCACCCCCGAAGAGATCGAGATGGTCAAGGTCGAGTACCGGCGCCACTTCGGCAAGGATCTCGAGACCCAGATGCGCGAGGACATGGGCCTGGGCGACTGGGACCCCAGCCAGGGCTTCGAGGCCGGCGGCTTCTGGGAGTCCAGCTTCACGGACCACAACGAGGGCAAGATGGCCCTCATGATGATGTCCAAGGACCACCGGGCCAAGGGCGTCCAGCAGTTCCTGCTCGAGTACAGCGACCGCGCATGGTGCGAGGACGAAGATCTCATCTTCCAGACCCTCGAGAACATGTCGGTCGAAGAGCGGACCAAGATCGTCACCATGCCGGGGTCCGAGGACTTCATCCGCCGGCTCAAGCGCGACCTGGGCACCCACGAAGCCCAGATGGTCGACGCCCTCATCGCCATCAACCCCGAGACCGGCAAGGCGGAAGCCAACAAGGCCCACGTGGCCGCGGTCAAGATGAAGATGGCCATGCACGGCTCCGGCGACTGGTGGGACTTCTCGAGCTGGGGCACCGACGAGAACGACTTCCTCGAGCAGCTCGACGGGCTCACTCCGGAAGAGGTGCAGGCGGCGGTGGCCTACTACAACGCCAACCTCACCTCCTTCGGCAGCTTCCAGGAAGAGGTGATGTCCGACTTCGGCCGCGGGGCCGACTACGAGGTCATCCAGGCCGAGCTGCGGGGCGACAAGGTCCAGGCCGACGTCATGCGCCTCGAGTATGCCGCGGCGGGCTGGGGCACCGACGAGAAGCTCATCGAGGAGACCCTCAGCGCCGGCCGCGAGGGCCGGGGTGGGCGCACCAAGGATCACCTGTCCGAGGTGCGCGGCGCCTTCGACGCCAGCTTCGGCCGTGACGGCGGCAAGTACGCCGACCGCAACAACACCGGCCAGAGCGCCATGGACATCATGCTGGGTCAGGAGACCCAGGGCATGGAGCGGGTCTACTTCCAGCAGATGGCAGAAAAGGGCAAGGCCGACGACGAGGTCACCCTGCTGTACGCCATGCAGGGCTGGGGGACCGACGAAGAGAAGGTCAAGAAGGTCATGGCGGACATCGGCAAGAAGTCGCCCGCCGAGCGCGCGGCCTTCGCAGCCAAGTTCCGTTCGATGTCCGTCGACCTGCTGGGCGTGGACCAGAGCCTCGAGGAATGGATCGAGGGCGACTTCAGCGGCACCGAAGGCTTCGAGATGAAGCTGCAGCTGATGGGCGAGCCCAGGACCCCCGAGGAGTACCTCGAGCGCGCCCGGATGCGCTACGAGTTCGAGCGCGGCGGCATCTGGAACCAGCTGGTGGGCAACGTCTTCATGGACGGCCTCGAGGCCCTGGGGGCCCACTCGAACGGCTCCCTGCTGGTCAAGCAGATGGGCGACATCGAGGCCATGTTCGGCCCCGACGGCAAGCTCAAGGACCCGCAGAAGTTCGAGGACCTCAAGGAACTCTGCGCCTGGGAAGCCCAGGACGCCAAGCGCTACCGCGAGACCCGCGACAAGGTCGCCGACGCCGTCAGCAACACCATCCAGGTGGTGGGCGCGGTGGTGGTCACCATCGTCACCGCGGGCGCCGGCTCCGGCGTGCTGGTGGCCGTGATCGCCAACCTCGCCGTGTCCCTGGCCGCCACCGCGGTCAAGGCCGCCATGAAGGGCGGGGGCTACGGCGTGGAAGAGCTGGGCATGGACCTGGCCAACGCCGCCGTGTCCGCGGCCTTCGCCGGCATCGGTGCCGTGCGCGCCGCCGGACAGGCCGGCGCACAGGGCATGATCGAGGCCATCAAGGCGGGCAAGGAGCTCGCCGAGGTCGTCGCCGAGCAAGGCATCAAGGGCATGATGAAGGAGGCCCTGCTCGACCTGGCGGAAGGCGCCGGCGAGGGCCTGCTCAAGGCCCTGATCAACTCCGAAGGCGCCCTGGCCCAGGGCGACGAAGCCTTCCTCAAGTACCTGCTCAAGGAGACCGCCATGGGCGGGATCCGCAAGGTGGCCACCACCGCCGTGGGCAAGGGCATCGGCAAGACCCCGCTGGGCGCGAAGCTCGCACAGATGGACGCCGCCACCCAGGGCACCGCGGCGCTGGTGGACAAGGGCAACGCCCTGACCCACCTGGGGCTCAAGTACATCGACAGCGTCGCCAAGGGCGCCGTGGGCACCCTGCTGGACCACACCAAGTGGGAGGCCTGGGCCAAGGGCGAAGGCGTCGACTTCAACCTCTTCAAGTCCCTGTTCCTGGACAAGGCCGTCGAGTCGATCCTCGAGGTCGGCGCGCGCCGCACCTCGGCCTACCAGAAGTACTGGTCCAACAAGAACCTCAAGAAGGCCCGCGCGGATCGCGAGCAGCTCGAAGAGGCCTACCTGCTGGCCAAGGACACCTACGGCGCAGAGGCCGCCGGCGACGCGTTCGCCGCCCGGATCACCAAGGCCGACCAGGCCATCATGATCGGCGAGCAGAACGTCTCGGATCTGAACCGGCAGATCGCCGCCGAGAACGACGCCGCCATCGCCGACCAGCAGCAGCGGATCGAGCGCGTCCAGAACGAGATCGCGGACGAGAGCACCCGCCGCCGGCCCGACGAGGGCGAGGGTGACCCCACCGCCCAGGACGGGATGCGCGACGTGGCCCGCCGCATGGTGGACGAGGCCCAAGAGGTCGCCGACACCCTCGAGCAGGGCCGACGCCCCCGCAACCGCCGCCGCGGTGACGCCCTGGACGACGGCGACGACACCGTCACCAACCGCCGCACCGCCGACAGCGGCGAGCAGTCCGACACCGAGCTGCGCCCCCGGCGCACCGTGCCGGACCAGGACGCAGACGACATCGAGGCCAACGCCAAGACCACCACCCGGCGCAAGACCAGCGCCGCCCAGGGCGAGGAGCTCGAAGACGGCCCGAAGCGCTGGCGCGCCTTCGGCAACTTCGACCAGGTCTCCAAGGAAAAAGCCGGCATCATCGGCGCCAAGGCCTTCACCGACGACGGCGAGTTCAGCCCCGCCCTGAAGGCCAAGCTCGAGAAGCTCGGCTACACCGTCCGCAAGAACAACGTCATCGCCCGCGCCGACACCGGCGAGCAGGTCCCCCTGACCATCGAAGACGGCCGCGTCGTCAGCGGCCTCAAGGTCCAGGGCAAGACCAAGTCCCCCACCCACCTGGCCAACGAGCTGCTGCCCGGCGGCAGCCGCGGCGAGGTCTGGAAGAGCGCCCGCGGGCTGATCGACCAGGAGATCACCCTCTCCGACGGCCGCACCGCCAAGGTCACCCGGGTGCTGCCCACCACCGTGCGCGAAGGCGTCGACTCCGACGGCGGCGCGATCGTCGGCAAGGCGATCCGCGTCGAGACCGCCGACGGCGACGTGGTGATCCGCCCGCTGTCCGACTTCGATGGCAGCCTCGCGGCCACCCGGCGCACCCGCGGTTCGGACCAGCCCGACATCGACGCGGCCCCCGTGATCAGAGCCCTGGCCGACGGCGACGTCGACGCCATCCGCGCGAGCGACGCCGGCTCCGCCCAGGAGCTGTTCGCCAAGCCCGCCGTCCGCAAGGCCGTCAACCAGGCCTTCGAGGACGCCCCGGATGCCCCGGCCCAGCGCCAGCGCCAGGTCAAGGCCCTGCTCGACAGCTTCGACGGCGACTTCACCGCCGCCCACGAGGCCTTCCCGGGCAGCGACGCCAAGGCCGTCCGCAAGGCCCTGAACCGGCACCGCGGCGAGCTGGTCAGCTCCATGATCCACGAGGTCCAGGAGGCCTTCCCGGGCCTGAAGGTCCGCGCCAAGCGCCTGGATCCCAACTCCCCCCTGCTCAGCTTCGAGTTCGAAGGCGGCGAGACCCCCCACGCCCGGGCCTTCCTCGAGGACGCCGCCCGGGATCTGTTCGGCGGCTCCCTGAAGTCGACCCTCGGGGTCGAGCTGTCCGAGGCCCCCGTGCGCATGAAGGCCGACGCCGACGTGGACGCCGACAGCGGCCGCACGGTTCGTGGCGCCTTCACCGACCCCATGTCCTATGAAGAGGACGGCGTCACCAAGTTCATCAACGACGGTCGCGGCGGGAAGTGGGGCTACAGCACCGCCTTCGGCTTCACCGGCGATGTGGACACCGACGGCGCCTTCGTCATCCGCCAGAAGGTCATCCTGGTGGCCGACGATCTCGAGGACGCCGGCGTGCAGCGCGTCAAGGCCGACGTCGAGCAGGCCAACGCCACCTACTACAACGATCCCAAGCACCGCATCGTCATCGACGATGTCGAGCGCCCCCTGCGCCAGGAGCTGGACGTCGAGATCATCACCTCGGCGGAGCTGGCCAAGCGCCAGCAGGCCAAGACCGACGCCGCCCAGGCCGCCGCCGAGCGCGGCGAGACCTTCGACCCCGGCGTCGAGCCCACCGTGGTCAACGTGCACAAGGGCAAGGGCCGCGCGGACTCGAGCAACCTCTACACCGAAGGCCCCGAGACCCCGGCCACCGACCAGTACCGGCAGATGGTCATCGCCCACGAGCTGGCCCACGCCATCTGGGGCCTGGCCGACCGCTACGAGGACCACGCCCAGCGGATCGAGAACCCCAACTACCGTCCCGGCGTCGACCACCCGGACAAGCAGTACATCAACGTCCAGTCCGAGGCCCGCAAGACCCGCTCCGCGCTCCACGTGAGCCACGAGGGTGGGCTGATGGAGGACTTCAACGTCGCCTACAGCCAGGGCAAGCAGGCCATCCCGTCCGCCAAGGGCTGGGAAGAGCTCGCCCACGCCAACTGGAAGGGCATCAAGGCGATCTACGACGAGTCCAACCAGGAGATGCCCGTCAAGCCCGACGGCCGCAACTTCGACTGGGCCGCGGCCCTCCGCAACCTCAACCCGCAGCTGGCCGACGAAGACGGCTCCTTCCCCGCCACCATCCCCGCCGGCTCCGAGGTCCTGCTGCCCAAGCTGGACGCCCCCGACGGCTGGGGTGTGTCCTCGGGCAACCTCAAGCAGCTCGAGTGGACCATCGCCCAGGGCCGGCGCGGCCGCGTGGACTTCGAGCTGGGCGACGGCGGTGTCGTCGACCAGGTCACCGCCGCCGAGAAGGGCCAGGGTTTCTCAAGGCCCAAGCAGCAGTACTCGAAGGCCGCCGTTGCGCGCGCCAAGCGCGCTGGCTTCGTGGAGCAGGCCGAGGCGCTCTCGCCCTCCGCCATCTCCGCCACCCGCGGGCGCGGCAAGCAGCGCCGCGCCGAGCTCGATGGCGCCAAGGCCGCCCTTGGCCGACCGATGGCGGCCAAGGGCCGCGCCGTTCGAGCCGACGGCGACGAGGCCGCCGCGGCTCAACGTCGCGCCGGCAAGGCCCCCACGGTCAAGGCCCCCGGGACCGAGCAGGACGGCCCCGCCGCCCTCGCCTCCCGGGCCCCCGAGGGCAAGAGCGACCCCACCAAGCTGCCGCCCTCCAAGCTCAAGGGCGCCAAGAAGACCGTCGATCTGGTCCGCAGCTCCAACAAGGACCTCGAGGATCTGGGCCTGTCCAAGCGCGAGATCACCGCGATCCGCAAGCAGACCCGTGGCAGCGACGACTTCGACATGGAGGACTTCGTCAAGGCCAACCCCAAGCTGTCCTCCAACTCCCTGGGCAAGATCGCGCGCCTGACGGGCAACGAGGACCAGGCCGTGGCCCTGCTGCGGGCCAACGGCGAGAGCGAGGCCGAGACGGCCCACCGCCTGGGCCTGGACCACGCCAGGTACGGCACTCAGCGCAGGGTCGAGGACGTCGCCGAGCTGCACAACCACTTCAAGGGCGTGCTGGATCCGGAAGACTTCCCCCGCCTGCTCTTCCCCGACGAGCGCGACCCCGATGTCGCCGCGACGCGCACCCTGCAGAAGCTGCGGGAGATGTACCGGGACAACTTCGACGAGGTGGCCTTCGACAAGAAGACCGGGGCTCCCAAGATCTCGGCCCCGTTGATCAAGAAGATCCTCGACGGCGCCGACGCCGACGTGAACCCCATGGCCACCCTGCGGCGGGTCATGCGGGCCAGCGCCGAGATGCCCTTCGACTACACCTACGATCCCCGCGGCGCGTTCATCAAGTACATCCAGGAGGCCGACAAGGCCGCCGGCCTCGGCGGCGACAAGGCCCAGATGTACAAGTTCGTCGAGGCCACGGTCGAGCGCCTGGCCAAGCAGGGCATCCGCTACGTCGAGCTGCAGGGCAAGCTCAAGGCGCCCGGAATCTCAGACTCCGACTTCGACGACATCTGCACCAGGAACGGCATCTTCGTGCGCATGCTGCCCCACCTGCTCACCGCCCAGATGGCGGTGGACGAGGACGGCACCCCCACCGGCACGCCCATCAGCAAGGCTCAGGTCTACACCATGCTGGGCAAGGACCCGGACTCCAACGAGCCCATCTCCAAGCTGGTGGCGGGCCTGGACATCTGCGGCCCCGAGAAGGGGCGCTGGTCGAAGGACACCATCGGGCAGGTCGACATCGCCCTGAACGCCCTGACCCACGAGGCCGACCTCGCAGGACGGCCCATGGTGCTGCGCCCCCACGTGGGCGAGGGCTACTCCGAGAACGCCGAGGTCCGCCGCCACGGCGGCGGAAGCCGCGGTGATGTCGCCAAGACCTCCCGCAACAACCTGACCGTGCTGCTCGACCACCTCGAGAACAGCCCCAGCTACAAGCCGCCCCCCGAGGGCAAGGTCGTCGTGCGCCTGGGCCACGTCACCCACGCCACCGACAAGCACATCGAGCAGATGCGCAAGCTGGGCGTCATCGCCGAGGTCAACGTCGGCTCGAACCTGGCCACCGGCTCCCTGCCCCGGGACACCAACGCCAACGGTCGACTCGACGAGCACCCGCTCATCAAGCTGATGGCCGCTGGCGTCAAGACCACCTTGAGCACCGACGCCCAGGGTGTGATGTCCACCAACATGGGGCGCGAGTTCGGCTTCGCCCAGGACATGATCGACGACTTCGTCACCGGGCGCACCACGATCAAGGTGCGGGGCAAGCAGGTCCGCTTCACGGATCTCGACTCCGACCAGCAGCAGCGCATCGGCCTGGGCACCCTCCACGGCGAGGCCATGGAGCAGGTCAAGCGCGGCATGATCGGCGCCGACATCCTGGACAGCAACGGCACCATCAAGCCAGCCGCCAAGCACATGCTCAACAAGCTGGGCTACGCGTTCGACGACAAGACCCAGACCATCACCTCCACGGAGTCCGATCTCGAGCCCCTGTCCCTGAACGGGCGCACCCTGGTCACCGCCAGGCCGAAGACCACCAAGGCCGCGAAGCCTCCCAAGGCCCTGGCCCCCATGTCCGCCAAGGCCCCGGGCGCCGATGAAGAGATGCCCACACCCAAGGGCCCGGCCCGCAAGGGTGAGGTCGAGACCGACGAGTCCAAGGGCACCCTCAAGATCGCTGGCGAAGAGCTGGTCGGTCCCGACACCGGCGATCGGATCACCGTCCCCGCGACCGGCGAGACCCCGCTGATCGGCCTGGCCAACCGCACCTTCGACCCCGAGCTGACCGCGACCGAGCTGGCCTCCGAGATCCGCAAGCAGGGCGTGCCGCGGCAGCGGCGCCTCAACGCGGCGGAGCGCAAGGAAGAGACCGACTTCGCCACGATGGTCGAGGCCGACCCCGAGGGCTTCGTGCGCAAGGCGCTGGCCATGGCGCAGGAGAACGGGAGCGCGGACTCTCCGGAGTTCGAGGTCGACGGCATGAAGCGGCTGATGCCCGCCTATGGCGCGAGCGAGGACCACGACGGTGACGCGCAGCGCGACTACCGCCTCACCATGAACCACGCCCTGCACCCCACCGCCGTCGCCATCGCACGCATGGCGTTCATGGCGCGCCTCGATCAGCTCCAGGCGCTTCCCGATGGCGATCCCAGGAAGCAGGTGTTCATCACCAACGGCGGCTGTGGAGCCGGCAAGAGCGATCTCGCCAACATCGTCAAGGACCGCATGGGCCCGAAGAAGGGCCAGTTCGGCGCCGTGTGGGACGCGGCGGGCGAAGGTGACGCCCTGGAGACCGCCTGGATCATGCAGGCCGCCAAGGCCCGCGGCCTCAAGACCGTCGTGGGCTACGCCGAGGCCGATCCCGAGCAACGCTACGCGGGCGTGCTGGACAGGGCCGAAGGCAAGGCGCGGGTGGTCGATGTGATGACCTTCGTGAACTCCTACGCCGACGGCCAGGCCGAGATGAAGCGGTTCCTGTCCTCGCCGGAGTTCGACGCCGCCCGCAAGGCCGGAATGGTCGAGGCCTACGGCATCCTGCCGGGCCAGGTCCACCCCACCAAGTTCAAGCTGAAGAAGGCCGGCAAGCACCTGCCCACCTTCCCCTGGCTCGAGGATCTGAACCCCGACAAGGGCCAGATGACGGCCGACGACGTGGGCCGGCTGCCCACCAACAAGGAGCGGGCGCTCAAGGCCTCGCTCGGCATCCTCGAGGACTACGCCCGCAAGAAGGTCGAGGCCAAGGAGGACCCGAGCACCGTGGTCGCGGGTGCGCTGCGCAATGCGCTGAAGTTCCTGCCCGAGCAGAGCCCCGAGGTCCAGGAGGCGGTCCTGGACACCCACGATCGCATCCGTCGGATCCTGGCCGGCAAGACCGTGGCGCCGCGCAAGGACGCGAGCCTCAAGCAGGACGACTCGGTGCTCAGCCCCGCCCTCGAGCAGCTCATGAGGCTGCCCTTCGACACGGTCAAGCGCGTCACCGAGGACTTCGACAACTTCCAGAAGAACATGCCCTCCAACCTGCCAGCCAGCCGGAGCAAGGATGTGTTCGCGGAGATGGTCAAGCAGGCCGCCATCAAGCCGCTGCCGCACGCCGACATCGACGACGACGGGTCCATGACCTTCATGGAGGACAACCGGCGGGAGTACGCCCGCTACAAGCAGAAGGCCATCGTCGAGGGCATGGACGACGACAGCATCATGATGCTGCGCGACCGCCCCGAGGGCGCCCAGGACTTCGACGGGCTGGTGCCCCAGAAGTCCGGCAAGGTGAAGGACACCGACATCCTCTTCAAGTACGGAGACGGCCGGCGCATCATCACCAACCCCAAGGGCGAGATCGAGACCGTCCTGTCGGACTACGACATCGCCGACTACCGGGTCAAGGGCCAGTGGGCGGGCGACGAGACCCTCGAGGGCGCCGACGGCGCGGGATCCCGGATCAACAAGAAGCTGGGCGTCGACGGTATCCAGCACGGCATGCTCACCCGCGGCCTGTCCAGCCCCGACAAGGCCCGCGACGTCATCGACAAGCTGGCCAAGCCCGACGCCAGCGGCAAGTTCACGGACCCGGAGCGCGTCATCGACATGCTGCGCGCCGAGGTCTACGTCTTCGTGAAGAACAAGGACAAGAAGGGCTTCGAGGCGGCCATGCCCATGGTCGACGCCCTGAAGCGCTTCAACCCCGACGCCTACGAGACCCTGGCCAAGGTGCTCCCGCCCGAGCTGGCCGAGCCCGCCGGCATCACACCCACGGGCGCCAAGCCCATGCCCAAGCCCCTGGCCGCCAAGGCTCCGGGCTCGGACGAAGAGATGCCCAGGCCCAAGCCGCCGTCCATCACCGAGGGCGAGGACGAGGCGGACCTCACCGCCAGGCCGGCCCGCGGCAGGGCCCGCGCTGGTGGACCGATCCCCGACGTGGGGCTCGGAGAACCCCGCGGTCGAGCCGGCAAGGAGAGGATCCGCGGCACGCGGACCTACACCTTCGTGGGCGAAGACGGCGTCGAGTCCAGCGCAGCCCCGCGGGCCGCCCGCTTCGGCGACGAGGTCAACTTCGTATGGCCCAAGGGCATGCCCGACGCGGACAAGTCCGACTTCGTGCGCGCTGTGATGAGCAAGCTGGAGCTCGAGCTGGCCAGCCCCGACCTGGACAGCTTCACTGGCTGGTCAAAGGGCAGCAACCTGCTCGCAGCCCGCCCCCGCCAGATGGAAGAGGTGCTCTTCGACGGCGCCGCCTCCGGGCCCAGCCGCGACCTGCACGGCAGCACCCACCGCTTCTCGGCGCTGATGCACATCGTCGAGAGCGGCCAGCTGGGCAAGCTCAAGCTGTCCGACGTCGTGGGCGAGCGAGGCGAGACCGTGGCGCAGCTGTACGAGCTGTGGCGAAAGGGTGAGATCGGGGCCCAGAACGCCCCGTCGGCCTTCGACCCGGACAAGGCCCGCGGCATGGCGGAGTCCATCCGCAAGCACGGCTACATCAAGACCCGCGAGCAGGCGCTGGCCGCCAAGCTGATCGACCCGGCCAACCGGGACGAGATCCACGGCATCGACATCCTGATGCCCGACAAGTCCGGCGAGTCCGTCCCGATCCACAAGAAGCTCGACGGCTGGCAGGACTTCGTGCTCAACGGCAAGAAGCCCCGCAGCCAGAGTGAGTGGGACACCTTCAAGGCCCTGCAGCTGGCCGACGAGGCCCTCGAGGCCCCCGCCCCCAAGGCGCCCAAGGCACCGGCCCCCAAGGCCCCCGGCTGGGATGACGAACTCGAGATCACCGCCCCGATCCCCGGCATGAAGCGTGCCCACGGTGACGACGAAGAGCTCGAGGTCACAGCCGATCTGCCGGGCACCAGCCCGCGCCGAGCCGTCTGGGACGAGGTCACCGCCGATCTGCCGGCCCCCGCCAGCGGCGGGCGCCGCGCCGAGCAGCGCGACATCGAGACCTTCAAGCGCGGCAACATGAACTACGACTTCTACGACGAAGACGTGGACCGCCTGCTGCGCAAGCGCCCCGAGCTGCGCGATCTGATGGACGACCACGGCCTGTCCTACGAGGAAGTCGTGGCCGTCTACGCCTACAGCCGCCAGGACTACGCGGACATCAACGCCGGCCTCCGCGGCCAGGACCCCGAGCAGCTCGCCGCCTACAAGGCCCAGATCGCGGTCACCAACCGCGCCCTGGCCAAGCTGCCCGCGGCCCGGGGCTCCGTCTTCCGCCGCGTGCAGGCGGGCGACTGGCTCGATGAGTACCAGGAAGGCGCGGTCGTCACCGAGAAGGCCTACACCTCCACCTCGAACGACTACGACACCATGCTCGGCCACGCCGGCAAGGGCTCGGTGGAGTTCGTGATGCGCTCCCGCAGCGGGCGCGACATCACTCAGCTGTCCGGCAAGGGCGAGCTCGAGAACGAGGTCCTCTTCGCCCCGGGTACCCGCTTCCGCGTGTCCAGCCGCAAGGTCGATGAGGACGGCACCATCGTCATCTACATGGACGAGGACGTCTCCACCGCCACCAAGGCACCGCGGGCTCCCGGAGAGCTCGGCGAGATGCCCGCGCCCGCCGCCCCCGGCGGCAAGGGCAAGGGCAAGGCCAAGAAGAAGCGCCGCAAGGCCAAGAAGAAGCAGCAGCAGGCCGCCGCCGAGCAGGGCACCGAGACCAAGCGTCGCTCGAAGTCCGAGCGCACCCGGGCCCAGCGCGCCGTCACCGACGAGCCGCTGGACCTGGACTTCGCCGACTTCACCACCCTGCGGGCCCACGGGCTGTCCGAGCGGGAAGCCAACAAGATCATCAGCTTCCGCGAACAGAACGACGGGCTCTTCGACTTCCGCTTGTACGCCGCGCTGAACCCGGACCACGAACTGCGCGTCGTCGCTCCCGCCGCCAGGCGCTCGGGCCGCGAGGCCGAGGCCGTGGCCGCGACCAAGCGTGAGGGCGAGAACGAGGCCGAGGCCGCCCAGCGCGTCGGCATCGACCCGCGGGACTTCGGCCCCAAGGTCCCCGTCAAGAACGTCGCCGAGCTGCACAACCACTTCAAGGGCATCCTCGAGGCCGAAGATTTCCCTCGCCTGCTCTTCCCCGACGTCGAGGACAGCGCCGACGCCGCGAGCCAGACCATCGGGCTGCTGCGCCAGCTGTACAAGGACGACCCCGACGGCGAGCTGCGCCAGGCCCACAAGCGGCAGGCCACCGACGCCATCGAGAAGATCCTCAACAGCTCCGAGGCCGACACCGATCCCCAGCACGCCCTGCGGCGTATCATGACCGCCAGCCGGGAGATGCCCTTCGACTTCACCTACGATCCCCGCGGGCTGCTCATCGACAAGCTCGAGGGCGACGGCAACGCCGAGGCCTTCGTGCGGGCCACCGCCAGGCGCCTGGCCGAGGACGGCGTCAGCTACGCCGAGCTGCAGGGCAAGATCACCACGCCTGGGGTCAGCCCCGATCGCTTCCAGGAGATCTGCGCCGAAGAAGGCGTCAAGATCCGGATGCTCCCGCAGCTGCTCACCCACCAGTTCGCCGGCGACGACGCCGCGGGCTTCTCCGACGACAAGCTCATGCGCCTGATGTTCGGCGACGACTACGCGCGCCAGGACAAGGTGCCCGACATGGTCGGCGGCGTGGACATCTGTGGGCCCGAGTCGGGCCGCTGGTCAGCCACGGGCATGGACCACTTCGAGCGCGCCTTCTCCCTGCTGGACAACGAGGCCCAGCTCAGCGGGCGCAAGCTCGTGCTGCGACCCCACGTGGGCGAAGGCTACTCGGGCACCGAGGCCCAGCGACGCCTCGGGGTCGAGGAGCGCTCCAAGCAGGCCCAGACGGCCCACCACAACCTGAAGACCATCGTCGAGCGCCTCGAGCGCATGGAGGCCGAGGGCACCTACGAGCGGCCGCCGGCCGGCAACGTCCAGGTCCGCCTGGGCCACGTGACCGCCGCCACACCGGACCTGGCCGAGCGCATGGCCCGGCTGGGGGTGATCGCCGAGGTCAACGTGGGCTCGAACCTGGTCACCGGGGCCCTGCCCGCGGGCAAGAAGGGCCAGGGCGATCGGCTGGACCAGCACCCGCTGCCGGTGCTGCTGTACTACGGGGTCAAGACCGTGCTCTCCACCGACGCCCAGGGCGTCATGAGCACCAGCCTGCCCAAGGAGTACGGCCTGGCCGACGAGATCATCCAGCGCTTCCGCAGCGGCCAGAGCAAGATCACCATCCCCGACCCCGCAGACGAGGGCAAGTCCTCCCTGCGCCTGGGCTGGGACGATCTCACACCGGAGCAGCAGTCGCGCTTCGACGTGCGCTGGCTCGAGCGCCAGGCCGGCCG
Source organism: uncultured Enterobacterales bacterium (assembly GCA_964481655.1). Taxonomy (GTDB): domain Bacteria; phylum Myxococcota_A; class UBA796; order UBA796; family JAFGLY01; genus CALDOK01. The sequence continues at coordinate 18,059 of CAYZVO010000118.1, forward strand.
TCAGGCCGCCGAAGGCACCTGGGACGGCAGCTACCGGGGCGCGACGGGCGGGATGAAGATCCGTCGCCAGCGGCTCTCCCGCACCCGGTCCACCACCTCCCAGCGCCCCACCGGCGTCAACCAGCGCCGCGAGCTGGGCCCCAACCGGCGGCCGGACAGCGATCGCCTGCACGACCAGCGCCACTTCACGCGGGCCAACGCCGCGGCCACCATGAAGGCCCTGCTCGAGCAAGCGCCGCCCGACTCTCCGCGGGCCAACGTGGTGATGAACCTCATCCAGAGCAGCAGCCTCGGCTTCGAGGACCTGTTCGATGCGGTCGCGGCGTCGGGCAATGTGGACATGAGTGAGGCCCTGCAGGAGTTCCAGGAGCAGCTGGTCGAGTGGCTGGAGAAGGAGCTCCGCAAGCACCACCCCAACACCCGCGTCCGCGCCACGGGCAAGGGCTCGAGCCGGATGCAGCTGGTGGTCGAAGGCGCTGACGAGACCCAAGCCTGTCAGACCCTGGACAACATCTGCCAGCAGGTCTACGGCGAGGACTACCAGCGCAGCCTGGGCGTCCAGGTCCGGGACCCGGACGAGCACCAGCAGACCGGCCGCTGATTCCCAGGATCAGCGGCCTGTCGGCGACTCAGAGCCAGCCCTGAGCCTCGATCCGATCGGCCAGCACCCGGGCCACCAGCGCGTTGCCCTCGGCATCGGGGTGGCCGCCGTCGAAGATCAAGGGCTCGGCCACGCCGCGGTCCCGCTCGAAGAGATCGTAGATCTCCCGGGGCAGCTCCCGCTCGGGGATGGCCGTGGTCAGCAGGGTCTCGCCGCTGTCCAGGTCCACCACGTGCAGCGCGCCGTCCCGCTCCACCAGATCGTGCCCCCGCTGGCCCTGTGCCTCGCGGAAGGCGGGGGTCAGCTCCACCACGTGCACGCCCGGGTCGCTGCCCAAGGCGGCGCTGACCTCGGCCTCGTCCGTGGGCCAGAGGCGGCGGCCGTTCGGATCGAAGCGGGAGATGGGGGGCATGGCCATCATCCAGCGCACCCCGGGCAGGCTGGGGGCGATGGACCGCAGCTCACCCGGGAAGGTGGAGCGCGAGAACTGCATGTCGGGACGGCGGCCGATGATCACCGCGTGGGGGGACAGCCCGGGGGCCTGGGTGCGCAGGTAGGCGGCCACACCGCGGAAGCCCAGGCTCGGCACGCCGGCGTTGAGCACCTCGACCCGGTGGCCACGGGCGCTCAGCTCGGCCTCGAGCAGCGGGGGCCAGGCATGACTGTCCTCGACCCCCCAGCCGAAGGTGGTGGAGTCCCCCACCGCCAGGATGCGGAACACGCCCTCGGCGGGTGCCGCGGCGAAGGCGGGGCCGCGCAGGCGCTGCGCGTTGGTGTTGACCCGGAAGCTCCGCACCCGCTTGATGGCCTTGCGGGTGTCGGGATCGTCGTCCTCGGCGTGGGCATGGGGGCGATCCGGAACCACCATGCGGGCATCCTCGAGGGACGGCAGCAGCCAGCTCGAGCCGGGCCCCAGGGCGGGCCAGGGGCCCATGATGGGGTCGGACTCGCGCTGGTCCCGGCGCCTGCGGAGCTGGACCCAGGCCCCGCCGCCCACCGCCACGACGGCCAGGCCGCTGGCGCCGAGCTTCAGCAGGGTCCTGCGATCCATGGGGTCCCCGGCGCGCCTACCAGCCGCCCACGCCCACGATCTCGTCGCCCTGGTACAGCGCCATGCCGAACAGGGCCTCCTGGCCGAAGGTGCTCAAGGCGACCTCGTCCCACTGGAAGAAGACGTCCCAGGTGTCGCTGGACAGCTCGTTCATGTCCAGCGGGCCCAGCTCGTAGCCGGCGATCATGTGGAAGCCCCGGGCCGTGGCCGCATCGACCGGGGTCGAGGTGGAGACGTTGAGCAGCTGATCGTCGCCCATCATGCCGTAGCCGGTGCCCGTGCAGGTCCCCACCTTGGTGGCGGCCTTCTTGCCCAGCTTGTTGTCGGCGATGGGCAGGAAGTAGATGACCGTGGTGCTGTACTGCTCGCAGCCGATGCCGAAGGTCGCGGCGTCCACCGAGCCGGTCCAGTGGCTGCCGCTGTAGCTCATCAGGTAGGGCTCGCTGATCACGAGATCCTCGAGGTCCCAGCCGACCGCCCAGCCCTGCTCGGCGGCCCCGTCCGAGTCGAGCATGGAGAAGCTCCAGGTGTCGCTGGCGCAGCTCACCTCGGAGTTGATGGCGTCGAAGGGGCCCAGGCCGTCGTCCACCCCATCCAGGGGCCGGATGAGGTCCACCAGGGCCGGATCGGTGTCGCCGTCGGCGTCGGTGTCCGTGTCGGCGTCGGTGTCCGTGTCCGTGTCACCCTCGGCGCTGTCGGCGTCGGTGTCGTCCTTGTCCGGATCCGGCTCCCCGCAGGCGAGCAGGCTGGTCCCGAGGACCACGGCGAGACAGACGAGCGACAGGGGGCGAAGGCTCATGGTCCACTCCATGCGACGCAGGGGACGCGGCGCCGCGTGGCAAAGGTATACCAGAGCCGTGGCTGGCGTTCAGCCTCGGCGGGACTCTCGGCGCCGCCGCAGGCCCAGCAGACCCACGGTCAGCAGGCCCAGGCTCGCGGCCGGGGCAGCCGCCGCACCGCTGCAGCCGCAGCCGCCGGGCTCTTCCTCGATGCCCGTGTCCTCGGACTGGGTGGGCCCGCACCACATGGACTCGTCGTCGATGGCCCCGTCGCAATCGTTGTCGATCTCGTCGTCGCAGATCTCTTCCGCGCCGGGGTAGGCCGTGGGTTCGTTGTCGTCGCAGTCGCGCTGGATGCCGCAGGAGCGGTTCTCGCAGTCCTCCGACCAGCTCCCGTCGCCGTCTGCGTCGTCGCAGTCGCACTCGGGCACGTGCAGGGTGTAGGGCCAGTAGGTCTGGATCTGGCTGTTGTAGTACTTGATGCGGAAGTAGCCGTCCTCGCCCCAGTCGGTGCCCCAGGAGTTCTTGCCGATCCAGGCGTCCTCGCTGTCGTCCCAGCCGATGATGTTGACCACGTGGCCGCCGCCGATGTCGCCGTGCAGGTGCTCGTAGACGCCGCCCTCGTAGTAGTCGAAGTCGTCGTAGGTGATCATGTGGGCCACCAGCGGGCCGTGCTCGAGCAGGGCCTTCATGGTGTAGGTGGCCACATCCCCCCAGGTCGCGCCGGTGATGGTCCAGGGGTCGTCGTACTCGTCGCAGACCTCGAAGCAGGCGATCAGGGCGTCGCCCTCGTAGGGCATGCACTCTTCGGTGACCGCGCCCCATTCCTCGAGGTATTCGATGGACGCCTCGGAGCTCCAGCCGCCGCAGTCGCCGTCGGAGCAGGACAGCATGGCCTGCTCGGAGAGATCCAGGTTCCAGCGGGAGTCGTTGGCCTCGAGGTTGTACATGGCCTCGATGACGCCCATGGCCGCGAAGGCCCAGCAGGCACCGCAGCTGCCCTGGCTCTTGGGCTGGGTGGTCCAGTCGCCGTTGTTCTCGCGCCACGAGAAGTACGACTGATCGGCGAAGGACGCCGCGCCGAAGGTCGGGGTGACCGTGAAGATCTCGGCGTCCTCGGGGGGCAGCAGCGGCAGCGCGTTGGTGGGCGGCCGCTCGTGCTTGGGCAGGCGGGAGATCTCGTTGTACCCCGCGGTCCAGTTGGCGCCGCTCTCGGCGATGGCGGCGCGGATGGCCTCCAGCGTGGCGTCGTCAGCGTGGGCGGACGAGGCGAGGGCGAGGGCGACGATCGGGACCAGGACAGCCATGCGAGCCTCCGAGGGGGCACAGAGCGCAGTCAGCCTAACCGCCGACGCCTCCACCCGCGGGATCCGGTGTTCCACGCGATGACCCACGGGTTCTCGAAAAAGCTCGAAAAAGGAGGCATGCTCCCTGGGCAGCGACGAACCGCCGGGGTACAGCGGGCGCGGTCATATCGACCAGAAGCGACGGGCGCCCTTGGCCCGGATCCACTCGGAGGCACGCACGACCACGACGGTCCTCGGCCTCCAGTCAGCAAGAAGAGAACGAGAACATGTCGAAGAGATTGTTTGTCGGCGGCCTCGCCTGGGCCACGGATGATGAGGGCCTCCGGGCCGCTTTCGAAGTCTTTGGTGCCGTGACCGACGCCAAGGTCATCCAGGACCGTGAGACCGGTCGCTCCCGTGGCTTCGGGTTCGTGACCTTCGAAGATGGCGAAGCCATGAACGAAGCGATGCAGAAGATGGATGGGAGCAACCTCGACGGTCGCACCATCCGCGTGAACGAGGCCCAGCCTCGCCCCGACCGCGGTGGCCGCGGTGGTGGCGGCGGCGGCTTCCGCGGCGGCCGTGGCGGCGGCGGCGGTGGCGGTGGCTACCGTGGTGGCGGCGGCGGTGGTGGCTGGGGCCGCTAGTCCCCACCCAACCATCCTCGCACGGGCGGTGTCGCAGCGCGGCACCGCCCGTCGTCGCGTCAGGGGGGGGAACGGAGAAAACGGGGTAGTCAGCGCGGCGTCGATAGTATAGTCTACAAAATCTATGGATTTTGTTCTTCGCATATGTCTGACAAGAGACACAGGATCGACGCCATGACCACCGCCGCGAGCACCGCGCTGACCTCCACGCTCCTCCCCTCTCCGCCCTGGGCCCTGATGCAGAGCCTGGACTGCAGACAGCTCGACGACATCGCCCGACTGCAGGATCAGCTCCGCAGGGGCGTGCTGGAGCCCATCGCGCGTCAGCAGCGTGAGGTGCTGCCCGCCCTCATCGAGCTCGAGCCCCGCACCGAGGCGATCTTGCGCGATGTGCGCAGCCGCCACGCCGCCGTGCTCGAGGGCTGCGCGCGCCTGTTCGCCATCCTGGCCCAGTGCATCTCGAGCGACGGCGGGCGGAACGGAGGCTGCATCCACAGCCCCGAGGGCGCCCGGATCCTGTCCGAGCTGCGCGCACACATCGACCACAGCAGCTCGCTGCTGACCCCCCTGCTGAGCACCCACGGGCAGGACCTGCAGGGCTTGCTGGACGCCGACGCCGCCTAGCCTCGGGCCGCGAAGGCGGGCGCGGCCCCGGCCGGCGCGCCCAGGATGACGCGCGCCGCTGGAGCGGACACGAGGGAGATGGGACGCATCCATTGGGACAAGGTCGGCTATGGACGGCCCTCGACGGTGGCCCCCCACCCAGGGAGGCAGTACGGATAGACTGCGTATCTGTCCCCCCCGGGAGTCCGTCATGTCCCGCCTGCACCTCGCCCCCCTCGCCCTGGCCGCCGCCGCCCTCGCGACCGCATCCACCCCCGCCCTGGCCTGGGACGACCACAGCCTCTACGCCCGCTACGCCCTGGCCGATCTCCCTGAGATCACAGCCTTCCCCGAGGTCGAGGTGGAGCCCCTCGAGGCCTTCCTGGCCGCCGAAGAAGAAGGCATCGCCAAGCTGCTGGCCGAGCACGAAGCCTGGGCCGCCGCCACGGTCCCCACCTACCCGGCGCTGCCCGAGGCCCTGGCCTTCATGCCCGGGGGCGACCGGGACACCCTCCGCACCCGCTTCCTCGAGGCCATGCGGATGAACCCGGAGGTCAAGCTCGCCCTGTACACCAAGGCCCCCATGGGCGCCGAGCCGCCGATGGACGCCACCGTACCGTGGGCCGAGGTGACCACCCTGCAGGACCCGGGCGTGCTGGGACAGGCCGTGCTGCTGCCCCTGAACGAGGGCGAGCGGGTGCTGCCCCTCGAGGTGCTCGTCTCCGCCTGTGACGAACCCGACTACGGCTTCGACCTGGGCATCTGGACCGACAACGACACCGCCTGGGGCCCCCGCTACGGCATGGGCGCCCAGCCCTTCGGCGACCCCACCAAGGAGTACAGCTCCCAGGCCCCGATGCACATGGGCCTGTACCACGAGGCTGGCATCGTCTACACCCTGGCCAGCTTCCTCGAGCGCACCTACCCGGAGATGCGGGCCCACCAGTTCGAGGTCCTGGCCCGCTACGCCTTCGAGACCGGCCACGACTACTGGGGCTGGCGCTTCACGGGCTGGGCCCTGCACTACCTGCAGGATCACGCCATGCCCTACCACACCCGGGTGCTGCCGGGGGTGAGCGTGGTCCGGATGCTCTGGATCAACACCCTGAGCGTCATCGGCATCTCGGGGCCCGTGGATGACGCCGTGCGCCTGGTCTCCAACCGCCACATCGGCATGGAGTACTACGTGCGGCAGGTCTTCGAGCACACCATGGACCAGCCGGATCACGCCTTCCGGGCGGCCCTGGCCGACACCAGCCTCGACGTCGCCTACGGCCCGTACGACGACACCTACCTGCGCCACACCGCCGCTGCAGAGGGCGCCGCCCGTGCGAACGGGCTGGACAAGGCCATCGAGACCTGGTTCCCCGAGCAGCTCGTCTCCGACCCGAGCTACATCACGGACGAGACCGAGAAGGACGTGGACTTCTACGAGCGCGTGAGCCAGACCGACGCCGAGGCCATCGCCGGCCTCGAGCCCAGCTTCGTCGAGCTGCTGGGCTCCTTCGGCGCCCACAGCCGCGTGTTCGTGCGCACCCTGCGCGACGGCCTGCCCGTCCCCGAGCCCCTGCCCGAGCCCGTGCCGATGGAGGCCGTGGACGAGCTGCCCCTGGACGACGCCGAGCCCGCCCCCGCTGATCCCGATGCCGCCGCTGGAGAGACCGAGTGATGACTTCCCGCCCGCCCACCTGGGCCGCCTCCCTGCTCCTGCTCGCGCTGCCAGCCGTCGCCACCGCCGATGGCTACAGCCTCGACCCGGAGCTGGTCAACAGCAGCTTCTCGTTCCACGCCCTGCCCGGCGTGGACAGCCCCGTCATCGACGGCGAGGGCGGGATGCGCGTCGGCACCATCGTTCAGCTCGAGCAGGACCCCCTGGTCATGTACATGGGCGATGAAGGCCGCGCGTCTGTGATCCGCACCCGCAGCGACGTGCAGCTGGGCCTGTCCTACGACTGGAACAGCCGCCTCTCCACCCGCGTGGTCATCCCCCTGGCCGTGCAGACCGAAGGCGACGTGCCCGAGCTGGCCGCGGCTGGCTTCGGGATGCGCAACCTGGGCATCGGTGGTCGGGTCGGCCTGACGGACACCGGCTTCCTGCGGGTCGCCGCCCGCGCCGACGTGGGCCTGCCGACCGGTACCCGCGATCGCTACATGGGCGAGCGCTCCCCCCGGGTCGGCCTCGGCATCCTGCTGGGCACCGAGCTGGGGCCGGTCGAGGCCATGGTCGACGCCGGCTACTCGGGCGCCACCATGGTCGACACCGAGTACGACCTGTCGGTGGGCTCCGAGGTCGTGGCCAACGCCGGCGTGCGCTACAACCTCATGCCCGATCGCTTCGCCATCGGCGTCGCGGCCCTGTCCCGCGCTGGGGCCCAGACCACCCTCGACCCCGGCGGTGCTCGGGTCGAAGGCCTGGCCACGCTCCAGGCCTGGCTCACCCCGGGGCTCCAGATGGACCTGGGCGCCGGCCGCGGCCTGTCCAAGGGCTACGGCACCACCGGGGCCCGCTTCCTGCTGGGGGTCACCTGGATCAAGCCGGCCTTCGTGCCCGAGCTGATCCCCGTCGAGGTCGAGGACGACCCCAACGCGCTCACCCTGGGCGGCCGCAAGATCACCGCCGAGCTGACCGACGAGCCCGAAGACGAGGACATCGTGTGGAAGGAGGGCGAGCTCGCTCGCGTCGAGGTCCACCGCCAGACCATCACCATCCGCGACGACATCAAGTTCGCGCTGGGCTCCGACAGGATCCTGCCCGACTCCCTGAAGGTGCTCGACCAGGTCGCCGATCTCATGGCCAGCTACTGGCAGATCGACCACCTGGTGATCGAAGGCCACGCCAGCGAAGAGGGCGCCTACGGCATCAACTTCTCGCTGTCCATCGAGCGCGCGCGCGCCATCTACGTCAGCCTGGTCGAGAAGGGCGTGCACCCAGCCCGCCTGTCCTTCCGCGGCTTCGGCGAGGTGGACCCCACCGCCACCGGCGCCGGCGAGGACGACCTGGCCAGCAACCGGCGCGCGGAGTTCCACATCGTGCGCCAGCTCGAGGCCCTCGAGGTGCCCCCCGAGTACCCCAGCACCATCCGCCTGCCCTGGTCCGGCGAGATCGTCCCCGTGCGCCAGGGCCAGGAGCGCCTGCTGGGTCAGGAGTTCGAGGTCATCACCCCCCTGGGCCCCAGCGACGACGAACAAGCGGTGGACCAGTTCCGCGACATGCTCGACGACGACGACGAGCCTCCTGGCAGCCACCTGAAGGAGTACCAGGAAGAGCTCCCCGACTTCGACAACCTCTACGACGACGAGGACGAGCTCCAGGACGACGAGCCTGAGCCCCGGGAGGACAGCCCATGACCAACCCCCTGATCCTCAGCCTTCTCCTCGCGCAGCTGGGCCCCGAAGCCCAGGCCGAGTGCTACAACAACCTGTCCCAGGACATGAACTGCAACGCCGTGGACCTGGTCGACGAGCCCACCATCTCGGACCCCGACTGCGACTACTCGAGCGCGGACTACTACTACGACTTCGCCTCGAACGGCTGCGAGTTCCCCGTGGACGACCTGGACGAAGACGGTGACGGCCTGTCCTGGGGCACCTTCTCCATCCTGGGCGAAGACGGCCTGCCGGACTCCACGGTCACCCTGTCCTGCGACAACTGCCCCGAGGACCCCAACCTCGACCAGCTGGACGAAGACTGCGACGACATCGGGGACATCTGCGACAACTGCCCGGAAGACTACAACCCCAAGCAGGCCGACGGGGACAAGGACCAGATGGGCGCGGAGTGCGACAACTGCCCCAGCGTCTACAACCCCACCCAGACCGACGAGGACGGCGACGGCTGGGGCGACGCCTGCGACAACTGCCTGGGCCTGGCCAACCCCCACCAGCTCGACCCCGACTCCGACGGCGACGGCGACCAGTGCGACAACTGCCCTGACACGCCCAACGAGGACCAGGACGACGACGACGGCGACGGGTACGGCGAAGAGTGCGACATGTGCCCGGGCCTGTTCGACGACCAGGCCGACAGCGACGGCGACGACATCGGCAACTCCTGCGACAACTGCCCCACCGACTACAACCTGGATCAGTCGGACATCGATGGCGACGGGGTCGGCGACTACTGCGACATGTGCCCGGACCTGGCCGACGCCACCGGCTCGGCGCTGGACGCCGACGGGGACAACGTGGGCGACGGCTGCGACAACTGCCCGGACGTGCAGAACCAATACCAGCAGGACGAAGACGGCGACGGCGTCGGCGACGACTGCGACAACTGCCTCGAGCTGGACAACGCCGAGCAGCTGGACGCCGACGAAGACGGCGTGGGCGACGCCTGCGACAACTGCCTGACCACCGCGAACCCCTCCCAGCACGACGCCGACGGCGACGGCGTGGGCAACGCCTGCGACCTCGACGAGCGCCTGCGCGGCGGCGGCGGCTGCAGCGCGGCCAAGCCCGTCGGCCCCATCGGCCTGCTCGTGCTGCTCGCTGGCGCCCTCATCGGCCGCCGCCGGCGCCGTCTCCAGCCCTAGTTCCTCCCCTCTCCCCCGTGGGGGGAGGGGCCGGGGGAGAGGGGCCAGCGCCACCGTTCCTCCGCCCTGTTCTTCCACCGCATCGATCGCTTCCTGAAGGTCCGCCCGGGCGTTTTGCGTCGGGGCGACCGTCGCCGTGGCGCCCCACGCGCCCGCGGCGGCGGCACCCATGGCC
>CAYZVO010000119.1:0-6712 GCA_964481655.1 uncultured Enterobacterales bacterium
CTCCCGGGCGCCCCCGAGCTGTGCGACGCCCTGGACAACGACTGCGACGGGGCCCCCGACGACGACGACGCCACCGACGCCACCACCTGGTACGCCGACGACGACGGTGACGGCTACGGCGACGCCGCGGACACCACCATGGCCTGCAGCCAGCCTGAGGATCACGTCGTGGACGCCACGGACTGCGACGACGGCGACGACGACATCCACCCAGCGCACGCCGAGCTGTGCGACGGCTAGGACAACGACTGCGACGGCGACATCGACGACGCCGACGACGACGTGTCCGGCGCCACCACCTGGTACGCCGACGACGACGGCGACCGCTACGGCGACGCCAGCGCGGCCACCCTGGCCTGCAGCCAGCCCGCCGACACCGTGACCGACGCCACGGACTGCGACGACAGCGACGCCGCCGTCAGCCCCACCGCCACCGAGCTGTGCGACAGCATCGACAACGACTGCGACGGCGACATCGACGAGGCGGGCGCCTATGGCCGGGCCACCTGGTACGCGGACATCGACGAGGATGGCTACGGCGACCCGACCACCAGCGCGGACGCCTGCGACGCCCCCTCCGGCTACGTGTCGAACGACAGCGACTGCGACGACGGCGATGCCACCGTGAACCCCGACGCCACCGACCTGCCCTGCAACGGGCTGGACGAGGACTGCGACGGCAGCGCCGACGCCGACACCGTGCCGACGCACTACGCCACCATCGAGGACGCCGCGGACGCGCTGGCGGACGGCAGCACCATCTGCCTCGAGCCCGGCACCTACAGCGAACAGCTGGACCTGTCCGGGCGCACCCTGACCATCACCAGCCAGGACGGCGGCGCCGCCACCATCCTGGACCCCGGCAGCAGCGCCCCCATGATCACCGTGGACAACACCACGGCTGGGGTGGACTCCACCACGCTGACCATCAGCGGCCTGACCTTCAGCGGCGCGGACATCGAGACTGGCACCCAGCGCATCGACGGGGGGGTGTTCTCCATCGACGGCGCAGCCCTGGTGCTCGAGGACGTCCTGCTCGAGCAGAGCAGCTTCACCGCCAACGACGCGAGCCTGGCGGGCGGCTTCGTGGCGGTGTACGACGGCACATTGATGGTCGACGGGCTCGAGGTGAGCGAGGTCGATCTGGTCCTCGAGGAGCCCAGCTCGGCGTCGTCGGTCAACCTGTTCGGCGGCGTCTTCGTCCTCGACGGATCGGAGGCGATCATCACCGACGTCACCGTGACGGGGCTCGACACCAGCAGCTCGGGCGCCCCCGGCCAGTGCAACCTCTACGGCGGCTTCCTGCAGTCACAGGACAGCGAGGTCAGCCTGGAGGGCATCCGCTACACGGACAGCCACACCGACATCAGCTGCGAGGACATCTACGTCTACGGTCCGGTGCTGGACATGTGGAGCACCATCGCGGACGTGACGGATCTCGAGGTCGAGGACAGCAGCGTCACCACCGACGCTGCGGACTATCTGTACAGCTACGGCCTGGTGCGGTGCGACGACTGCGTCGCGACGCTGGAGGACGTGGCACTGAGCGACAACGTCGTCGGCCACATCAGCGTGTCCACCGCCAACGACTACGGCGCCCTGTACCTCTCCAGCACCGACGCGGACATCAGCGGTCTGGCGCTCCACGGCAACGTCTGGACCGTCGTGAGCGAGTCCAGGGGGCGGGGCAACAGCTACGGCCTCATCTACGGCACAGACGCGACGGTGACCGCCGACCACGTGGACATCCGGGGCAACGACATCTCCGCGACCAACAAGATCGTGGCGGGCGCGGCCTACCTCCGAGGCTCCCTCGTGCTGGACCACTTCATCATCGCCGGCAACACCATCGAGGCCGACTACGACGTGGACACCGCCGGCATCAACCTGTACACCCAGGCCCCCTCGAGCATCTCCTACGGCGACATCACCGGCAACAGCGCCACCGCCGGCATCGAGGTGTATGCGGGCGGCCTGTACCTGAACAGCGCCGACTCGTCCATCGAGACCGACTTCCACCACATCAACATCGTGGACAACACCGTCTACGGTCGAGACTGGGCCGCGGCGGCGGCGATGTACGTCAAGTGGTCTGCCTACATCGGCGACTGGGAGTACAACAACGTCTACGGCAACACCGGATCGGACACCTTCTACAACTTCACCGACCCGACCGGCAGCGACGGCAACCTGTCCGTGGACCCCTGGTACGCCGACACCAGCAGCAGCGACGCCAGTGCCTGGGACATGAACCTGTCCTCGTCCTCATCGCTCATCGACGCCGGCGACCCCAGCGTCACCGACGACGACGGCACGACGAGCGACATCGGCGCCTACGGTGGTCCCGGTGGGAGCGCCTGGTAGCCCCCGCTCCCGAGGACCCGCACCTCAGGCCACCGTGACGCTGTCGTCCAGGTAGACGTCCTGCACGGTGTTGATGATCTGCACGCCCTCGGCCACCGGCTTCTGGAAGGCCTTGCGCCCCAGGATGAGGCCGGTGCCGCCGGCGCGCTTGTTGATCACCGCGGTGCGTGCCGCGGCCGCCAGGTCGTCCGCGCCGCTGGCGCCGCCGGAGTTGATGAGGCCGGCGCGGCCCATGTAGGTGTTGGCCACCTGGTAGCGGCACAGGTCGATGGGGTGCTCGCTGGACAGCTCGCTGTAGACCTTGTCGTGGGTCTTGCCGAAGCCGATGGCGGGGTAGCCGCCGTTCGAGACGGGCAGCTTCTGCTTGATGATGTCGGCCTTGATGGTCACGCCGATGTGGTTGGCCTGGCCGGTGACGTCGGCGGAGGCATGGTGATCGACGCCATCTGCGTTGAACGCGCCGTTGCGCAGATAGCACCACAGGATGGTGAACATGCCCAGCTGGTGGGCGCGCTCGAAGGCCCGGGCGACCTCCTGGATCTGCCGGCCGCTCTCGGGGCTGCCGAAGTAGATGGTGGCGCCCACGCCGGCCGCGCCCAGCTGGTAGGCCTGCTCGACGCTGGCGAACATGATCTGGTCGAAGGTGTTGGGGTAGGTCAGCAGCTCGTTGTGGTTGAGCTTGACGATGAAGGGGATGCGGTGGGCGTACCTGCGGGAGACCGCGGCGAGCACGCCGAGGGTCGAGGCCACACCGTTGCAGCCGGCCTCGAGGCCCAGCTCGACGATGTTGGCGGGGTCGAAGTAGCGCGGGTTCGGGGCGAAGCTGGCGCCGCCGCTGTGCTCGATACCCTGGTCCACCGGCAGGATGCTGACATAGCCGGTGCCCGCCAGGCGCCCGTGGTCGTAGAGGCTGCGCAGGGAGCGGAGCACGGGCACGGGGCGATCGCTGTCCACGAAGACGCGCTCGATGAAGTCCGGACCGGGAAGATGCAGGTCGGACGCGTCGATGGTGGTGCTCTGGTGCTCGAGCAGGAAGGCGGCGTCTTGGCCGAGGAGTGCTGCGATGTCGGTGCTCACTGGGGGCCTCCGGGTGTGGATCACTGAACGCCCGAAGCCTCGACGCGGCACCACGGCGGACAACAGCTCAGTGCCCAGAGTGTGAGCACAGCCTCTGTCCTGCTCCGCGCCGAAGGCCTCTCGGGGTCAGCGTCAGGCCCTCGGCGCTCCCGGATGGCGCCCATTGGGGTTAGCGGGAGACCTCCCTCCCCCAACTCCAGGAACGCGCCCATGTCCCGCACCCGGCTCGCCCTCACGCTGGCAACGCTGGCGCTCGTCGCCCTCATCGGCGCCAGCGAGGCCGTGGCCGAGAAGTCCGACTGGCCCACCAAGCGCAAGTCCGATCCGGAGTGGGGCGAAGACCTGTACAACAAGCACTGCTGGCAGTGCCACGGTCGCCAGGCCGAGGGCGACGGCCCCGCCGCCGACTCGCTGCAGGTCCCGGTGCCCACCCTGCGCGGCATCTCGAACCCCGACACCCGCGGCGATCTGGTGGCCACCGCCCGCCAGGGGTCCGGCCCCATGCCGGCCTACCACGAGTCCATCAGCCGCCAGGACATGCGCCGGGTGTTCATCTACATCGAGAGCCTGGACAGCCCCAAGAAGAAGAAGCCGGCCGAGGACGAAGAGGCCGAACCCGAGGGTCCGACCGAAGAAGGCAACGCCCCGGACGTCGAAGGCGGAGACTAGCGCCGCCTGGGCAGCGAGCTGCGGCCGGCGCTATGCTGTGCCCCTCGACCCGGAGGCCCCATGACCCGCACCGCGTCCATCGCCCTCGTCCTGATCGCCGGCCTCGCCACCACGGCCGCGATCGCAGGGCCCAAGGTCGACTCCAGCAAGGGCAAGGCCACCTACGACGCCCAGTGCCTCATCTGCCACGGCGCCAGCGGCGGGGGTGACGGCCCCGCCGGCGGAGCCTTGAAGCCCGCCCCCACCGACCTGACCGCCGCGGGCTGGTGGGAGGGCAAGACCGACGCGGCCATCATGGGCTCCATCCGCCGCGGCAGCCCTGGCACCTCGATGGTCGGCTACAACAAGCTGTCCCGCGAAGAGCTCGAGAACCTGGTGGCCTACCTGCGGACCTTCGAGCCCGAGTAGTCGGCGCCTGGCCCACGGGCGCCACGAACCATGGATGTGCCGAACACCTCGCCTGTCCATGAGCGCAGATCGCCCCCACAAGCGCCACGAACCCCGGGAGTGGCCGGCATTCCAGCGGTTCGCGAGCGCAGACCCGGCCTCGAGCGCTCACGAAACGCCCGAGTGTTCGACACTCTCACGGTTGATGCGCGCACGGACGCGGGAGCCCTCAATGGAGTCCCACACCGACGCGGGCTTGCCCCCCCGAGCCCCCAGCGATATGGTGCGCCGGCTCTGTAGGGGTGTAGCTCAGTTGGCAGAGCACCTGATTCCAAATCAGGCGGCCGGGGGTTCGAGTCCCTCCACCCCTGCCATTAGAAACCCGCCTTTACGGCGGGTTTCTTCGTTGGGGCGCTGGGCCTCTTCGAGCGTGGTGCATCGCCGCCTGCCGGCGGCTCGCATCCCCCAATCGCGCTGCCTGCCCTTCGGGCGCGCGATTGTCCCTCCACCCCTGCCATTAGAAACCCGCCTTCATGGCGGGTTTCTTCGTTGGGGTGCAGGGCCTCTTCGAGCGTGGTGCATCGCCGCCTGCCGGCGGCTCGCATCCCCCAATCGCGCTGCCTGCCCTTCGGGCGCGCGATTGTCCCTCCACCCCTGCCATTAGAAACCCGCCTTCATGGCGGGTTTTCTCGTTGTGGGGGTTGGGGGGGATGAGGCTCGGGATCGAGCCCCCCCTCCACGGCCATCGCCCCCACCCACTCATCGGCCACCGCCGAGCTGATCCAGCGCGCCCGCGCCCGGTCCATCGCGGGCTGCCAGCACTGATGAACCAGTCCGTGGTCGCAACGGCCGTTCGGTGTCGGGTCTGGCGAGTCGATGATGTATGCTGCGGCAGGGAGGTGACATGTGACAGTCGAAGCGATGCTCATCGCGCTGCTCGCTGGGGAAGTCGTGACCACGGATCAGCCGGGTCCCGTGATCGAGGCGATGTGGTCGAAGCACAGCAGCAGACTGCTCGTCGGGGTCGCGGGGGCCGAAGCCACCAAGCGGCTCGGTCGTGAGCTACGGGATCAGGACGTTCGGCTCGTGCAAGTCCCCCTGATCGGGGACGACAACGCAGAGATGGCGCTCGCGCTCGAGCGCGAGGGAGCGGCCTGTGGTCTGCGGCTCGAAGCGACGGAGACCGAGCTCTGGGACCTGGCGGTGTACGGCTCCTGCGGCGCTGTGGGCAGCAGCGGCGACACGCTGGTTGTGGAGGCCGATGAACTCGCAGAGGACGCCGAACCGGAACGAGCGGAGTTGACCGAGGCGCAGCTGCGCGGGGCCCTGATCGCCTACAAGAACCGACGGCTCGTACGCGACCGTGTCCAGACCGTGAACACGACCTACCTCTACGCCGGAAACGGCGCGGTCCTACCGATGACCAGCACCGACGTGAGTTGGACCGTGTTCGATGGCGGAGGCTACCCCCACAGTCCCCGCACGTTCGCCAGGCTCACGGGTGACAGAGCGACCCTCGACAGGCTCGAGCGCGAGCGCATCCGTGCACGACGGCTCGGAATCGGCTTCGGCGTCGTCGGGGCATCGCTGCTCGTAGGGACCATGGCGACCACAGAGCACATCGACACCGACATCCAGATGGTGGGCTGGGCGCTCGCCGCGGGCGGGGCCGCGGCCGCGACTGGAGCCGCCATCGGAGTCCCAGGCATCACGAGCTGGAAGCACAAACAGATCGCCTCCTGCTACACGCCTCGGAAGGTCGATCGACTCATCAGGGCATGGAACGAGGAGCTGCGCATCGAGCTTGGGCTCAGCATCGAGGATGTGGAGTCCCTCGACCTGAAGTAGCTGTGGACCACGCCAGCATCGAGCCCGTGCAGATCTGCGCGACCCCTACGCCGCCATCGCCTCGGGCCAGCCCACGGACTCCAGGCTGAGAAGCTGCCCAGCACGCGCCCGGTCCATCGCGGACTGCCAGCACTGCTGGCAGAGATCGTGGTCGAGCCGAGCTGCCCAGCCTCGCGGGAAGCGGGCGACCGCTCGCCGCTGACCGCAGCACTTGCAGGTATGGCGGTGAGGGAGACGTCGCCGTCTGGCCTGGGATCCGTGCATCATGCCGACCTCCTGGGCGGGCTCGACCCGCCCGGCTGGACCCTAGCGGTGGTACTCGCCCTGGGGGGTGCCCTGGCGGGCGCGACGCAGGGCGTCGGCGTCC
>CAYZVO010000119.1:6812-27709 GCA_964481655.1 uncultured Enterobacterales bacterium
CCACGTGGTACTCGCCCTGGGGGGTGCCCTGGCGGGCGCGACGCAGGGCGTCGGCGTCCACGTGGTACTCGCCCTGGGGGGTGCCCTGGCGGGCGCGACGCAGGGCGTCGGCATCGACGGTGGGGGGGGTGTGCGTGAAGCAGCTCATGGCGTCCTCTTGGCTGGGGGGTGCTTCGGTGAGGTGGGGCGACTGTGCCCTGCGCTCACTTCTCTGGACGCACCGCCCCACGGAAGGCGGACAGCCCGCGAGAACGTTCCTGCACCCGGGGCGACGCCGCCGGTCTCACCCGAGTCGGGATGGACGGCCCGCACGGGGATAGAGGGCCCTCCGACCCCCGGGAGGTGCCCATGTACTGGATGTGGTTCGAGTGGATCCACGACGTCGGCTCGGTTCTCGACCTGCTCGTGTCGTTGCTGGTGGGCCTCATCGCCGTGGTGGTGGCCATCCGCCTCACCAAGGCTCGCGTCGGCCGCGAGGGGGCCTGGCTGATCGCCCTGGGCTGGCTGGCGGCCTGCGCCATGGACATCGCCTGGCTGGTGGCCGACCTGGTGTTGATGCGCTTCGTGGGCTGGACGGTCATGCAGTGGGTGCTGTACGGCCTGGACCTGTTCAAGCTCGTGGCTGTCCTGATCGTGGGCGCCGGGCTGTTCATGCTCCGCCCCGCCAAGGGAGGTCGCTCATGAGCCCCGCGTTCGACATCGGCACCGTCATCAACGCCCTGCTGAGCCTGGGCTGGGTGGTGGTCCTGCTCATCGTCGCCGGCGTGGCCCTGCTGCGGCTGAGGACCTCCGCGGCCGGCATCCTGCTGGGCGGCGCCTTCGCCCTGTGGGCCATCGAGCGCCTGGTGGTGTTCATCGCGTCCACCTTCATCCCGCCCCTGCTGGACGACCCCTCCGCCTACCTGGCGGCCCAATCCCTGGTGATCCACCTGCTCACCCTGGTCGAGCTGCTGGCCATCGGCGCGGGCATCGCGCTCATCCCCAGGGCCCTGAAGGGGCGCCCCCAGCCTTAGGCGGATTCCTGCGTTATCCCCGCTGGGAACGCCCCCAGTGGAGAGTCACCGTGTCCGGAACCTGCCCCAAGAGCCGCCCCGCCGCCCAGCCCGCTGACCGGGACAAGAACGACTTCTCGAGCGGCGAGGGCCTGACCCGGCTCCAGGGCATGGAGCTGGGCGAGGTGGCCGACTTCGACCAGATGCTGGCCCGCATGGCCCGCACCAGCTTCCAGGGCCGCAACCTAGGCAAGGCCGCCGACGTGCTGGAGCTGATGTTCTCCGAGCCCGACAACCTGGTGGTGCTCACCGTCAGCGGCGCGCTCACGGTGGCCCAGCAGGGGCCCATCTTCTGCGAGCTCATCCGGCGCGGGCTGGTGCACGTGGTGGTGGGCACCGGCGCCCTGCTGACCCACGACGTGCTCGAGAACCTGGGCTTCCACCACTACGAGGCCCCGGGAATCCCCGACGACGAGGCCGCCGAGAAGGGCCTGTGCCGGGTCTACGACTCCATCGAGCTCGAGACCAGCTTCGACGCCTTCGACAAGTTCATGGAGGACAAGCTCGAGCTGCTGATCCCGGCGCTGAACGGGGGCCCGCCCGAAGGCTCCGCGGGCTTCTGCCGCCGGCTGGGCCAGATCCTGCTCGACCACTTCCCCCAGCACCGCAGCATCCTGTCGGTGGCCGCCGAGATGAACGTGCCGGTCTACATCCCGGCCTTCACCGACTCGGAGATGGCGCTGGACGTCTTCAACCGGCTGGTCCAGCGCAACAAGGACCAGGAGCGCCCGCTGGACGACGTCCCCCTGCCGCCCTTCAACCAGTTCGCCGATCTGCTCGAGTTCACCCGGCTGGTGGAGTCCCATCGGCAGGGCCAGCTCTGCATCTTCACCCTGGGCGGCGGCGCGCCCCGCAACTGGGCCCAGCAGGTCGCTCCCACCCTCGACCTGATGAAGCTCGACGGCCTGAACGTACACGCACCGCGCTTCTCCCGCGGCGTGCGCATCTGCCCCGATCCGCCCCACTGGGGCCACCTGTCGGGCTGCACCTACAGCGAGGGCGTGTCCTGGGCCAAGTTCGCCGCCCCCGACGAAGGCGGCCGCTTCGCCGAGGTCATGGCCGACGCCACCACCGTGCTGCCCCTGCTGGTCAAGGGCGTGCTCCAGCGCCTCGACAAGCGCGGCTAGCCCCGGAGACCCCATGCTGCTGCCCCTCATCCTCGCCGCCTCCCTCGCCACCGCCGACGGGACCAACATCCGGGTGGACTGGCTCCCCGCGGAAGCCTGGGCCCCGGGCCAGCGCCTGTACGTGGCTGGCCACGCCGTGAACCTGCGGGCCGCGGCGAGCACCGACGCGCCGGTGGTGACCGAGCTGGACCTGGGCACCCCCGTGATCATCAAGGCCCTGCTGGCCGACGGCGCCGATGTCGGTGGCCGCACCGGCCGCTGGTACGCCATCGAGGTCGAAGGCAGCGGCAAGCAGGGCGCGCTCTTCGGCGGCGTGCTCACCCCCGCCCGCATCGACGCCGACCTCGACCAGGACGGCGAGACCGAGGTGGCCGTGGTCACCTGGGGCTGGGACTACCACAAGGTCATCCGCATCCGGGAGCCCGGCATGAGCGGCCGGGACGCCATCGCCCAGCTCGACCTGGGCGAGACCTTCGACATCGAAGGCCCCCAGGAGGAGATGTGGGCCGGGGTCACCACCGCCGCGGAGACCGGCCTGCCCCTGTTGAAGCTCCACACCCCCGGCCGCGAGATGTGCGGCTCGGGCTCGGCCACCCACTACATCAGCTACACCGCGGCCAAGCCGGCCGAGAAGGGTGTGCTGCGCGAGGCCATCAAGGACCACCACTACGCCGACGCGCCGGTCTACTCCTACGCGGAGCTGAAGTGGGAGCCCAAGGCCAAGGCCGTGACCGTCAAGGAGGTCATGTACGACGGCGACGTCGAGGACGGCGGCAGCGGTCAGGAGCAGATCGAGGTCACCCGGCACGTGCTGCGGGATGGCGTCTTCGA
Organism: uncultured Enterobacterales bacterium; assembly: GCA_964481655.1. GTDB lineage: Bacteria > Myxococcota_A > UBA796 > UBA796 > JAFGLY01 > CALDOK01. Next base: position 9,823 of record CAYZVO010000119.1, read on the forward strand.
GCCCGAGGCCCCCAGCGGGACCCATCCCAACTAGCGGTCGGATCGTCGAAAATTCGACGATCCGTTCGACACTTCGACGGTCACGAACGGTCAAAGCTCGTCTTTGGGCTGGCATGGACCCTGCAATGGCAGGTGTTGTCCCTAGCAGTGGAGCCAGCCATGACCGACCGACCCCTGCCCGACCCCATCCCCATCGACCCCGGCTTCGACAGCGCCGTGCAGGCGTTCCTCGCCAACCCCAGCGTCGCCGGCTGGGAACACCTCATCCTCGGCCTGCCCCCAACCCGACGTCACCAGGCCGCCCGGGAGACCGCGCTGCGGGCCCGGGTCGCCGGCGTGGATCCCACCCTGCTGTTCCACTGCCTGCTGCGCACCGGCCCCAGCGCCGAGCTGCTGGCCCTGGTGGAATCGGGCTCGGTGGAGCCCACCGTCGTGGCGGCCGCCGCCGATGAGGCTCCCCAGGCCCTGCGTCCACTGTGGTGGGCCCTGGCCGCCCTGGCGGCCCAGGCCCGCGGCGAGCACAGCCGGGCCGAGCTGCTGCTGTACAGGGCCCTGAAGGAAGAGCCCGACCACCCCGGCGTGCGCGTCGTGATGGCGCGCATGGCGCGCAGGCTGGCGTTCCTGGAGCGCTACGTCGCCTAGTCAGTCCCGTCCCGGCTCCACGTGCTTCCAGTAGCCCTCGTCGCGCAGGTGCTGGCGGAGGGGGTCGTCGTGGGGTGGGTGGGCGGCCGGGCCGGGTGGGGCCATGGCAGCGCGCACCTGTCCCTCGAACTCCAGCAGGCGCTGGTGCAGCGGGGCGGCGCGGGGGGGCGGAGGGTCTGACCAGAGATCGTGGTCCTCGCCGGGATCGACGCCGAGGTCGTACAGCTCATGTCGGATGGGCCCGCGCTGGCCCCCGCTCGGGTGCAGGCGCTGCAGCTCCAGGCCGTCGGCTCGCAGGGCGAAGCTGGTGGCGTCGTTGAAGGCGAAGGCGTCCCGCTCGGCGTAGCTGCCTTCGGCCAGGCCCAGCAGCGGCAGCAGCGAGGCGCCGTCGAGACCCACAGGCAGGGTGGCGCCCGCGCGGGCCAGGAGCGACGGGGTCAGGTCGAGCAGCTGGACCAGCGGGTCCAGGCGTTGGCCCGCGACACCACCATCGGGCTCCACCCACAGCAGCGGCACCCGCAGGTCGGGCTCGTACAGGGTGCTGTGGCCGAAGCGGCCGTGCTCGCCGAGGTGGTGGCCGTGGGGGGAGGCCAGCACGATCACGGTGCGCTGATCCAGGCCGCTGCCCTCGAGCGCCGCCAGCACGAGCCCCAGGCCCTCGTCCCAAGCGCGGATGGTGTCGTCGTAGCGCTGACCGATGAGAGCCGCCGCGGCCGCGTCGTCCAGCTCGAGGCAGGCGCGCAGATCCTCCATCTCGAGGGGCTTGGGCTCGCCGCTGCGGGAGCGGTGCTCTGCACACGCGGCGGAGGCACCAGGCAGCGCCGCGAGCTCGTCGGGCTCGATCACGAAGCGCAGGTCCACGTCGTGCACGAAGGCCAGGAAGGGTTCCTGGGGGCCCGCCTCGAGCCAGTCCGCCAGCTCGGCGCTCGCGCCCTGCTCCCGGGGCTGCTCGCCCGAGGCGCGGACCACCGCGTCGAAGCGCCCGGAGAAGACCGCCTCGAGGCCGCCGGAGTGGGCGCCCACGAACGCCGTGCTCTGGTAGCCGTAGAGGCCCAGCACCTCGGGCAGGCTCTCCTTGGACTCCGCCTCCCAGCCCAGCTTGGGCTCGTGGGGCCGCGGCAGCCGGGCGTGGCGACCGGTCATGGCGGCCGACAGGGCGGGGATGGTCCAGCCCGCGGAGCTGGTGCAGCGCTCGAAGCGCGCACCCCGGTCGGCCAGGGCCTGCAGCCGGGGCGCGACGGGCTCGCCGTCGCGGGTCGCGAAGGGGCGATCGGCGCGCATGGAGTCCGGCAGCAGCACCAGCAGGTTCGGGCGTTCGCCGGCGGCAGGAGGCGGCGCGGGCTCCTGCGCGGGCGACCGTTCACCACCGCGACAGCCAAGGGGCTGCAGCGACAGGGCCAGCAGGAGCGCGAGGGGGCGCACGGCTAGTCCTCGAGCCGCTCCAGCAGCCAGGCCATGTTGCGCCCCAGGGTCTTCATGGTGTCCATGCCCTCGGCGTCGTCCGCGACCTCGCCCTTGGCGCCGCCGATGCCGAGGTTCCAGTAGCTGGAGCCCACGACGATCATCTCGGAGATGGTGAAGAGGTGGTTGATGGTGTCGAAGGCGTGGATGGAGCCGCCCCGGCGCACCGCGACCACCGCGGCGCCGACCTTGCGCCGCAGCAGGTTGCCGTTGACCCGCGTCACCAGGCCAGCCCGATCGATGAGGGCCTTGACCTCGGTGCTCACGTCCGCGAAATAGGTGGGCGTGCCGATGAGGATCCCGTCAGCATCGAGCATCTTCTCGATGAGTCCGTTCAGCTCGTCATCCTGGATCGCGCAGCGGCCGTCCTTGCGGGAGACGCAGCCGTAGCAGGCGCGACAGCCCCGCAGATGCAGCCCACCCAGCTGCACCAACTCCGTGCGCACACCCGCGGCCTCGAGCTCGGCCAGGGCCGTGCGGAGCATGGTGGCGGTGTTGCCGTCCCGGCGGGGCGATCCGTTGAAGGCGACGACGTACATGGGGCACCCATCGAAAAGGGGGATGGGTGCCCTAACGACCTGCTAGTGCCCGTGACAGCCCCCGCCGCCGCCGCCGCAGGCCTGCGCAGGACCGAAGACCCGCGCCTGCCCGGCCAGGAGCAGGCCCACCGCGTCGGACACACGCGCAGCACCCTCGTGGTAGTGCACCTGGATCCCCACCTGCTGGAAGCCCTGCAGGGGGCGCATGCCCATGCCGCCGGCCACCATGCGGTCCACTCCATGGGACTTCAGGAAGGAGACGGGGGCCATGCACCCACCCTGGCCGTGGGGGGCGTTGGGCAGCACCGAGACCGCGGTCACCTCGTCGTCCTGAGCATCGACGATGGTGAAGCAGGCGCAGTGCCCGAAGTGGGCGGAGAGGGCGGCGTCGAGACCGCCGGGCTGTTCGGAGGGGATGGCGATGCGCATGATCGCTCCGGGGCTGGATTTCAGACATAGAGTATTCTCTATTTTACGTCCGTCGAGCGGGGGTGAGCCGGGGCATGAGCGCCGTCAGGAGCGCAGGACACATCGCGGTGTCACTTCTTTCGATCACCGGTGTCCCATGGGCGTGTGGCTGGCGGCGAGCGTGCGCTCGTGCGCCGAACGAACCGAGTCCGGCTCAGGAGACCCTCATGCTGTACCGCGCCCTCGCGCTCACCCCTGCGCTCGCCATGGCGGGCTGCTTCATGCAGATCCATCACGACGGCGGCTTCACCGAGATCGACGAGTCCATCCACACCGTGGTCATCGAGGTCGAGACCGGCGAGGTCGAGCTGGTCGCTGCCGAGCTCGACGGGGCCGAGGTCGAGTGGGAGAGCCACTGGAACCGCCGCTGCCCGGACATCGACGTCTACGAGAGCAACGGCATCCTGACCGTGCGGGGTCGCTGCCCCGTGGGCGCCTTCAGCTGCTCCACCGACTTCCGCATCGTCGTGCCCCCCGGGGTCGAGGTGGACGCCACCGTGACCACCGGCTCCCTCGAGCTCGCCGACGTCGGCCCCGTGCTGGCGACCCTCACCACGGGCGAGCTGGACATCCGCGGCGCCACCGGCGAGCTGGACCTCGAGCTGACCACCGGCGGCATCCACGCCTACGATCTGGTCACCGATGAGCTGCGGGCCTCGGTGGTCACCGGCAGCATCGAGCTGGAGCTCGAGGAGGACTTCGAGCTGCTGGACGCCGAGCTGGTCACCGGCGACATGACCATCATCGTGCCCGAGGGCTGCTACGACATGGACCTGGACGTGGTCACAGGCGCCGTGCACACCGACGGGGTGAGCTGCGACTGCGACGCGGACAGCCACGTCCGCGCCTCGGTCATCACCGGCACCATCGACGTGTACGGGGAGTAGGCCATGCGGACCCAGCTGCTCACCGCCGCCCTGCTGCTCGTCGTCAGCGCCCCCGCCCTGGCCGAGGACGAGGTGCACGTCTCGGTCTCGGTCGATGGCGATGAGGACTACGAGGCGCGGATCGACATCATGCTCGAGGGCGTCGAGGCCCCGGCCCCCATCGTGGACGATGAGCCCCCCCACGATGTGGTCTTCCTGGGCGTCGACTTCCTCCCCGGCGTCGGCTCGAGCTCCATCGTGGGCGACCGCCAGGTGCGCGTGTTCTCCGCCAACGTCATCGGCGGCTACAGCGCCGGCCTGGTGGGAGTCGAGGCCGCCGGCGTGTTCAACATCGAGTCCGAGTTCGCCCACGGCGTGCAAGGCGCCGGTGTCTTCAACGTGGTCGACGGCCCCATGGGCGGCGCCCAGGGTGCCGGCGTCTTCAACGTCGTCGATGGCCCCATGGGCGGCTTCCAGGGCGCGGGCGTCTTCAACGTGGTCGACGGCGAGGTCGGCGGCGTACAAGCCGCGGGGGTCTTCAACGTGGTCGACGGCGACGTGGGCGGTGTGCAGGCCGCCGGCGTGTTCAACGTGGTCGACGGCGACGTACACGGCGGCCAGGCCGGCGTGCTCAACATCGTGAGCGGATCGGTGCACGGCGTGCAGGTGGGCGTGGTCAACATCGCCGACGACGTGCACGGCGTGGGCCTGGGCCTGGTCAACATCTACCCGAACGGCCGCTTCCACATCGACACCTGGATGGACGAGACCGGGCAGCTGAGCCAGGGCATCAAGCACGGCAGCTCCTGGCTGCACAACATCTACGCCCTGGGCTTCAACCCCATCCGGCCCGGCGACGTCAGCGCCACCCTCGGCCTGGGCGCCCACTGGAACCTGCCCGGCCCCTTCTTCGTGGACGCCGACGGCATGCTCCGGGGCAACAAGCTGCGGGGCGTGCCCTGGGGCACGCTGTACCAGACGACCACGGTGCGGGCGAACATGGGCATGGCCCTGGCCCCGCGCCTGGCCCTGACGGTGGGCCCCAGCTGGAACGTGCTCACCACCACCTGCGGCCAGCCCGAGGGGCGCCGGGTGCAGGTCCTGAGCGACACCGGCAAGGTCAAGGCCTACGCCTGGCCGGGCCTGAGCGTGGGCATCCAGCTGCTCTGACACCAGCGGGCGAGTACAGCACAGCGGGATAGTGGCCTGGGCGCACCCCTCTCGCGGGTTCGCCGGGAGCGCCATGGCCGACGACATCATCGTGATCGGAGCTGGGGTCGCCGGCCTCTCCACCGGCTGCTACGCGCAGATGAACGGCTACCAGGCCCGCATCTTCGAGATGCACGACAAGCCCGGCGGGCTGCTCACGGCCTGGAAGCGCAAGGGCTACACCTTCGACGGCTGCGTGCACTGGGTCATGGGCACCGCGCCGGTGTCCAGCTTCCACGTCATCTGGGGTGAGCTGGGCGTGCTGAAGGCCACGGAGTTCGTCCACTTCGACGAGTTCGCCCACATCGTGAACCCCGACGGCGAAGAGCTGGTGCTCTTCACCGACATGGACAAGCTCGAGGCCCACATGATCGCCATGGCGCCGGAAGACGCCAAGGCCATCCGCGGCATGACCCGCACCATCCGGCATCTGTCCCGCTTCGATCCGCCCGTCATCCTCTGCGCCCGGGAGCGCATGGGGCCCATGGAAGGGCTGCAGGCCCTGTGGCAGGTCCTCCCGTTGGCCGACGTGTTCTGGCGCCACAACGGCCAGGACTGGGCGAGCTACGTCGAGCGCTTCACCAATCCCTTCCTGCGGGACGTGCTCACCAAGGTCTACCCTCCGGGCTTCCCCACCGTCACCGTGCTGGTGGTGATGGCCACCCAGTACGCCCGAGCCGGTGGCTACCCCCTGGGGGGCTCGCTGCCCATGGCCCGCGCCATCGAGCAGCGCTTCCTCGGGCTGGGGGGGCAGGTGGACTACAAGGCGCGGGTCACCGAGATCATCGTCGAAGACGACCGCGCGGTCGGGGTGCGCCTCGAGGACGGCACCGAGCACCGGGCGGACACCATCGTCTCGGCCGCCGACGGCCACAACACCATCTTCGAGATGCTCGGCGGTCGCTACATCGACGAGACCATCCAGCGCTACTACGACGAGCTGCCCCCCTTCGAGCCCATCATCATGGTCTCACTGGGTGTGGAGCTGGACCTCGGCGAGCACCCCCACGGGGTGGCCTACTTCCTGGATGAGCCCATCGACATCGCCGGGCAGGAGCTGACCCGCGTCGGCTTCCGCCACTACGCCTTCGACCCGAACATGGCCCCCCCGGGCCACACCGTGTGCACCGCGGTGTTCGACGTGGACTGGGACCGCTGGGAGACGCTCGGCGAGGACCGCGCCGCCTACGAGGCCGAGAAGGATCGCATCGCCCAGCAGGTCATCGCCGCCCTGGACGCCCGCATCCCCGGGCTGGCCGACGCCGTGCGGGTGGTGGACGTGGCCACGCCCCTGACCACCGCCCGCTACACCGGCAACTGGAGGGGGTCGGTGGAGGGCTGGATGTTCAGCCACGAGGTCATGAAGATGATGATGAGGGGAGGGATGAAGAAGACCCTGCCCGGCCTCGAGCGCTTCCACATGGTGGGTCATTGGGTCGAGCCCGGCGGCGGGCTACCCCCGGCGGCGAAGTGCGGGCGGGACCTGGTCCAGAACCTCTGCCACCGGGACGGCAGGACGTTCGTGACGACGATGCCGTAGTCGCGGACGGCGAGGCGTGGCCTCACAACGCTCGGTGTCCTATCCTTCCACCGTGGAGGTCCTCGCCATGCGTCACTCGCTGCTCCCCCTCGTGCTCGCGCTGTCCCTTCCCGCCTGCGACGGCTGTGACAAGGACGACACCGGCGACACCGCGCCGGCCGGCTTCGCGTCGGTGTGGGTGGTCGAAGAGGCCGGCCAGGCCCACATCGGGCCCCTGGCCCAGGCGGTGCCCGGCGATGTGGTGCTCGAGAACGACCACGTGCGGGTGACCCTGCAGGCCCCCGGGCGCGCGCTGCAGCTCAACCCCTACGGCGGCAACATCATCGACGCCGGCGTGCTCGATGAGGCAGGCCAGGCCTGGGATCGCTGGGGCGAGGCGGGGCTGTACCTCAACGCCGCCTACACCTGCTCCGCCGACGAGTACACCATCGTCAGCGACGGCAGCGACGGGGCCGCGGTGGTGCGCTTCGACGGCGTGGCCGCCCGCTCCGGCTACGTGGACGCGGCGGTGGGGCTGGGGTTGATGATGGGGCTCGACCTGCCGGTGGACTCCATGGACGTGCCCCCCTGGGACATCAGCATCACCTACACCCTGAACGCCGACGAAGGCTTCGTGCGCATCCGCACCGAGGTCACCAACAGCGGCAGCGACACCGACGCGCTGCAGCCAGCCTGGATGGTGCACGGCGGCCTGGCCGAGAACCTCTACCGGGGCCTGGGGGGCTTCACGTCGTTGCCCACCACCACCGTGGGCGCGCTGCTGCCGGTCTCCGACGAGACCGCCTACGGCTTCGGCCCGGTGCCCTTCGAGCCCGCCACCCACGGCGCCGCCTACATGGCCGGCGGCTCGGTCATCCTTCACGGTGTCTCCCTGTTCGAGGTGCTGGACTGGCCCGACGCCGCGGCGGCCGAGCTGGCGCCCGGCGACAGCTACGCCTTCGACAACGTGCTGGCCATCGGTCCCGACCTGGGCACGGTGATGGACCAGCTGTGGTCCCTGGCCGACGAGCCCCCCGGCATCGCCACCATCGGCGGGATGATGACCGAGGAAGGCAGCGGTGATCCCATCCCCGACGCCGAGATCGTGGCCTACGCCGGCGGCAGCACCGAGGTGCTGGCTGGCACCCGCTCCGACGAGACGGGGGCCTGGACCATGGCGGTCCCCGAGGGCCCCGTGGACCTGGTCTGGGCCGACGCCGGCCGCCCCTACGCCGGCGGCGACGAAGACCCGGAGATCCTCGAGATCGACGCCTACGACCAGCTGACCCAGGACCTGGAGCTGCCCCCCACCGCCACCGTGACCGTCGCGGTCACCGACGGCAGCGGCGACGCCCTGCCCGCCCGCCTCGGCGTCGTGGGCATCGACCCCAGCCCGCCCCATCGGGCCTTCGACTGGCAGGACACCGACCCCATGCCCCCAGGCGTCTCACGCCTCATCGACCTGCCCCCCGAGGGCACGAGCTTCCAGCTCGAGCCCGGCTCCTACGACCTCGTCTTCACCCGGGGCATGGAGTACGACGCGGTCATCGAACCCCTCGAGCTCGAGGCGGGCGACGACGCCACGGTCGAGGTCAGCCTCAACCGGGTCCTGGACACCACCGGCTGGATGACCGGCGACTTCCACAACCACGCCGCCCCCGGCCCCGACCTGGTGCTCACCGACGACGAGCGCCTCTACAACCTGGCCGCCGAGGACGTGCAGGTCCGCGCCGAGACCAACCACGCCCGGGTCACCGACCTGACCGAGCGCACCGCCGAGCTGGCCCTGGACCCCTGGATCACCTCGATCCCCAGCCAGGAGATCACCACCTTCGACTACGGCCACTTCTCGGCCTTCCCCATGGAGTACGTGCCGGACTCCCCCAACGGCGGCGCCTACGACTGGGTGGGCAAGTCCCCCGTCGAGATCCTGGACTGGGCCCAGTCCCAGGAGCGCGAACAGGTCATCCACATCTACCACCCGCGCGCCATCCCCACGTCCTTCGACGCCCAGAACTACTTCAACGTCATCGACCTGGTCTTCGACGAGACCGGCCCTGGTGTGGGCCCCGACGCCTACGACCCCATGGCCGCGGGCGTGCCCGAGGGAGCTGAGATGTTCGGCCCAGGCTTCACCGCGCTCGAGGTGATGACCTGGATGAACGTGCAGGGCCTGTCCGACTGGTTCAACCTGCTCTCCGCCGGCTTCGAGGTCACCGCGACCTCCAACTCCGACACCCACACCCTCCGGGTCGAGAGCTCCGGCTGGCCCCGCAACTTCGTCTACGTGGGCGCCGACGACGTGGAGCTGCTGGACGAGGACGCCTTCGTCGAGGCGGTCAACGATCACAAGCTCTCCGGCAGCTTCGGCCCCCTGGTCACCATGACCGCCAGCCGCGCCGACGGCGGCAGCTCGGGCATGCAGGGCGAGCTGATCGATGTCGATGGACAGGAGGTCACCCTCGAGGTGCGGGTGCAGGCCGCCCCCTGGGTCCCCGTGGACACCCTGGACCTGTACGCGGACGGCGAGCTGCTGGTCAGCACCGAGCTCGAGCTCGACGAGGTGGCCGGGGCCGAAGGCGGCACCCGCCTGGAGCAGACCGTCGAGGCGACGCTCACCATCGAGACCGACACCTACATCGCCGCGGTGGTCTACGGCATCGGCGGCATGTTCCCCTACATCCCGTACCACACCACCGACGAAGACGAGCTGACCATCGAGCGCCTGCGTGCGGCCGAGGTGGACGGGCCCGCGACCCCCTTCGGCTTCGCCAACCCCATCTTCTTCGACGCCGACGGCGACGGCCTGATCACCCCCAGCTACCACATCAAGGCCCCGGACTGGGACGAGTACCGCTGGGAAGACCGGCTCAGCCCCTACTAGGCCTCGGGGACCCCATGCACGCGCACACCGACGGCCACGTCATGCACCGGGCCTGGGCCTACGACGCCATGGTCCAGGTCATGTCCCTGGGCCGGGCCCGGGGCTTCCGCCGCCGCACCATGGCCCTGGCCGAGCTGGCACCGCACGAGTCCATGCTGGATGTGGGCTGCGGCACCGGCAGCCTGGCCATCGAGGCCGGCCGGCAGCAGCCCACAGCGAGCATCCTCGGCATCGACCCCTCCCCGGAGATGATCGCCTTCGCCCAGACCAAGGCTGGAAGACACGGGATCACCGCCCGCTTCGAAGAGGGCCTCATCGAGGATCTACCCTGCGACGACGCCAGCTTCGATCTGGTCACCAGCAGCATCATGATGCACCACCTGCCGCCGGCGACCATGGCCGCGGGGATGACCGAGCTGCACCGGGTGCTGCGCCCGGGCGGGCGGCTGGTGGTGGTGGACTTCGCCGGCTCCGGGCCGCTGATGCACAAGCTGGGGGCCATGCTCCGCGGTGAGCACGGTCCCCCCACCCGCCACCAGGATCGAGTGCGTGACGCCGTGAGCGCCGCTGGCTTCACGGACCCGACGCTGCACCCCATGCGGCCCCGCTACCTGTTCGGCCTGGTGGCCACCCGGTCGAACCCCGCGTGATCCTCTCGTCCCTCGGCAGACGGGGCCTCGGGCTCGAGCGCCGTGATCTCGCGCCCGGCCTGACCGAGCTGCGCATGACCAGCGCGGCGTCTGCGCGGCTGGGCGTGCCCATCTGCGCCTACGTCGTGGACGAGCTGCTCATCGACACCGGCTTCGCCCACGTCAGGCCGCTGGTGCTCGAGGCCCTCGAGGGGCGCACGCTGCGGGCCATCGCCCTGACCCACCAGCACGAGGACCACGCCGGCAACGCCGGGCCCGTCGCCGCCCGCCACGCATGCCCGGTCCACCTCCGCCAGCCCCAGGAGCGATGGAGCGAGGGCGTGCGCCCCCTGCCCCGCTACCGCCGACTGTTCTACGGCCACCCGGACGACTACCAGCCCGAAGACATGCCCGCCGAGCTCGACACGGGCGCCCGCACCCTGATCTGCGTGCCCACCCCGGGCCACAGCGGGACCCACACCGCGTTCTTCGAGCCCGAGCAGGGCTGGCTGTTCACCGGTGATCTGCTCGTCTCCCGCGGCGCCTCCGCGGTGATGCGTCACGAGGACCCCTTCGCCCACCTGAGCTCCCTGCGACGGGTCGAGGCCCTGGGCGCACGACGGATGCTCACGGGCCACGGGCTGGACAGCGACGATCCAGGGCCGCTGCTGCGGAACAAGATCGCGCGCGTCGAGGCGGCCATCGAGGCGGTCACGAGCCTGCACGACCAGGGCCAGACGGAGCGCGCGATCCTGCGCAGGGTCTTCAGAACGGGGACCCGCGGCGACCTTGGCCACGTGCTGCTGACCGAGGGGGAGTTCTCGCGGGCGAACTTCGTGCGCGCGGTCCTCGCGCACCGGCCCTAGGACCGACGCAACAACTCGGCCCCCTGCTGCGTACCCCCACCAATGCGAACCCGTCGCGCGAGGTGGATCGTGGCCTTGACCCTGTTGCTGGGCTCGGCCCTGGCCTGCCTGAGCGTCCCTGTCCTCACCTCCGGAGCCCGCGACCGCGAGGCCCGCACCCAGCGCGTCGAGCTGGACGGCCCCGTGGCCGCGCCCGCCGGGCTCCCGCCAGGGACCTTCCGGGTGCTGTCCCTCAACCTGGCCCACGGCCGCAGCGACGGGCGCTTCCAGGGGTTCCGCAAGCGCGACACCCTCGCCGCCAACCTGCAGTCAGCCGGCGCCCTGGTCCGCAGCCAGCGTCCCCACGCGGTGGCCCTGCAGGAGGCCGACGGGCCCAGCATCTGGAGCGGGCGCTTCGACCACGTGGACGCCGTGGCCCGGGCCGCCGGCCTGCCCTGGGCTGTGCACTCGCCCCACGTGGACGGCGGCGGCCTGCACTACGGCACCGGCGCCCTGAGCTGGACCCAGCCCAGCGCCACCCGCCAGCGCACCTTCGCCCCCTCGCCACCGACCTTCAGCAAGGGCGCCACCCTGGTGCGCTTCGCCACCCCCGAGGGGGTGGAGATCACCCTGGTCTCCGTGCACCTGGACTTCGCCCGGGCCAAGGTCCGGGAGCGGCAGGCCCGGGTGCTGGCCAGCTGGCTGGCCACCATCGACGGCCCGCTGGTGCTCGCCGGGGATCTGAACTGCGGCTGGGGTGACGACGAAGAGACCCTGCAGACCCTCACCGGGACCCTCGGTCTGCGGGCGTGGGAGCCGGAGTCGACAGCGCTGGCCACCTACCCCGGCTGGGACAAACGCCTGGACTGGGTGCTCATCTCGGAGGACCTCGAGTTCGTGGACCACCGGGTCCTGCCCGACGTGGTCTCGGACCACAGGGCGGTGGTGGCGGACCTGAGATTGCGGGAGCGATAGGCTGGGGACAGCCCGGGAGCCGCCCGTGACCGCCCAGCTCGTCCTCGCCCTGACCGTCGCACCCCTGCTGGCCGCAGAGCCCCCGCCCATGGCGCTGAAGTCGCGCCTGGCGCTCCACGCCCGCTCCGTCGAGCCCACCGACATCGCCGGGTTGAACGGGACCACACCCTGGCAGGGACGGGCCCACCTGCTCGCCCGCGGTGACCACGACTTCGGCAGCCGGCTCGGCGTCCGGGCCGTGAGCGCCATCGGCCCTGGAGGCTTCGTGGTCGCCTTGGACCACGCCGCGCTCACCCGCGCCGCCGCGGGCGCGCTCCCCAGCGGCGTGAACTGGCTCGGCCCCATCGAACCCCGGGACCGCCTCGACCAGGCCCTCTGGCCAGCCCTCGACGGCCACCTGGACACCACCGAGCTGCAGCTGCACCCCTTCCGGGACGTGGACCGGGACGCCTTCGCCGCCGCGCTCGAGGAGCGGGCCCCCGGCGCCCGCTGCGACGCCGCCGGGCTGTGCCGCCTGGCCGGCGACGCCGTCCTGATCCGGCAGCTCGCCGGCTGGGACCCCGTCGCCTGGATCCAGCCCTGGGCCGGCCCCGCGCTGCCCACCTTGAGCGGTGTCACCCAGGCCATCGGCGTGGACGAGGTCCGGCCGGGCAGCGGCGATCCCCCCAGCTACGCGCTGAGCGGTGCGGGCGTCATCGCCGCCCTGTTCGATCCCGACTGCGTGGACGAGACCCATCCCGATCTCGCGGGCCGGGTCCTGCGAGACACCGACGGCACGGGCTGCTCCCACGCCACCCAGTGCGGCGGCGTGCTGGGCGGCAGCGGCGCGGGCACCACCCAGGTCTACGCCGACTGGGAGCCCTACCGCTGGACCGGCGTGGCCCCGGAGCTGGCCATCGCCTTCTACGAGACCAGCACCACCCGGGTCTTCACCCTGGGGGACCAGATCGTGGACGCGGTGACCGCCTACGACGCCCAACTGGGCAGCTTCTCGTTCCGCCAGGGCACCGGCGGCGACTACGAGAGCGAGGCGGTGGCCCTGGACGGGCTGCTCCACAACGGCGAGGGGATCCTGCCCCAGGCCATCCCCTTCTTCTGGGCCTCGGCCAACGAGGCGGCGAGCGAGGGCTACCACTCCATCGCCGACTACGCAGCGGCCAAGAACCTGGTGGTCGTGGGCGCCACCAACGCCAACGACGACAGCCTGGCGGACTTCTCGAGCATGGGCCCCACCGCCGATGGACGGCTCAAGCCCGACGTCATGGCCCCCGGCTGCTACGACACCATGAACGTGGGGGTCGAGATCGACCGGATGCGGGTGCTGGGAGACGGCGAGGCCGCCTTCGACTGGAGCTTCGACACCGACGGTGATGCCGAAGGCTGGGCCCCGGCCCACGACCTCACGTCCTTCGAGGTCTCCGATGGGCTGCTGCGCACCACGGTCACCGGCCGCGACCCCTACATGCACGGCCCCGAGCTGTCCTGGGACTCCGCCAGCCTGGACACCGTGGAGCTGAGCTTCCACGCCGGCACCGTCACCTCGGGCCAGATCTTCTGGACCAACAGCGGTGGGGGCTGGGCCGAAGAACGCCACATGGACTTCTTCATGCCCGGCACCGGCGAGCCCCGCACCGTAGAGCTGGACGTCGCCTCCCACGACAGCTGGAGCGGCGAGTTCACCCAGCTGCGCCTCGATCCCGCCGTGCTCGGGGTGACCGTACCCGACGAGGGCCCCACCTATGTGGGCAGCTGCGGCACCAGCCTGGCGGCCCCCGCTGTGGCCGGCGTGGCGGCGCTGATGATCGACGCCTGGCAGCAGGCTGGGCTCGGGGAGCTCCCCCCGCCCGCGGTCTACAAGGCCGTGCTCACCGCCACCGCCATGGATCTCGAGGGTGAAGGCTCGGGCACCAACCCGGACCTGGACGCCCCCACCCCCAGCTGGCAGGGCCCCGACTACGCCACCGGCTGGGGCATGGTCTGGGCCCCCCACGCCGTCGCGGCCTTCGCCGAGCACAGCGACGAGCAGCCTCGGTTCCGGCTGGCCGAGGTCACGACGGAGGAGCCCTCCTGGTCCCTCGAGCTCGCGCTCCCCGCCGACGCCGACGAGCTGCGCGTGATGCTCACCTGGGACGATCCACCCGGCGAGGCCATGGCCGAGCCCGTCCTGCAGCACGACCTGGACCTGCGCCTGTTCGACCCCGACGGCGTCGAGCGTCAGCCGTGGGTGCTCGATCCCGAGGACCCGTCAGCGCCAGCCGACACCGGAAACAACACGCTGGACAACATCGAGGGCGTCTCGGTCTACGGCGCCGCCACTGGCACCTGGACCGTCGAGGTCACGGCGGCCCGCCTGGTGGACGACGCCCAGACCTTCGCCATCGTCGCCACCGCCGATGGTGTGCCGGTGGCCCTGCCCCCCGCCCCCGTCGAGGACACCGGGCTGGACAGCCCACCGCCCGGCGACAGCGGTGGCGACCAGCCCGGACGCTGTGGCTGTGGGGGCGGTGGCGCGAGCGGTGCCGGGCTCGCCCTGATGGGGCTGCTCGGGCTGAGGCGTCGGCGACGCTGAGCCATTGGCCTCCAGACACCGTTCCGGCTAGGCGTCAGACATGGTTTGGAACAAGATCAAAGACGCCTTCTCCTCGGCGGGCGAGCGCACCTCCATCACCGGCGTGCGCCCCGGCAAGGTCATCTTCACCGGCACCCTGAAGGAAGGGGACGAACAGCTCTCCTCCCCCATCAGGGGCTACAGCTGCCTGGGGTTCTTCTACCGGGCCACCTGGGTGGCCAAGACCCGGGACAGCGAGACCAGGCGGGTCTACAAAGAGGCCCACTGCTACGCCCCGGGCTTCTGGATCGAGCTGCAGGACGAGCCCCTGTGGGTGGTGCCCAAGGCCACCGAGCCGTTCACCCGCGACGAGCACCTGGAGCTGAAGGGCGCCGACATCCCGGGCCTCGAGCCCGCGGAGCAGCTGATCCGGTCCGGCGACAGGGTGCGGCTGCACGGCCGGCTGCACCGGGACGACGAGCAGCCCTGGCTCGAGCTGACCCAGCTGGACATCCTCGACGCCCGCCCGGTCGAGGTGAGCGAAGGCAACCGCCGCGCCCGGCGCAAGGCCGCCAGGGACCAGCGCCGGGAGCAGAAGTCCAACCGCAAGAAGACCAAGCGCAAGAAGAAGCGCTAGCCTTCCCGGAGCCCCTCAACCCCCGGTCCCTCTCCCCCGAAGGGAGAGGGGGGGGATGGGCCTACAGATAGCCCTCGAGCCCGCCGCAGTTGAACGGGAAGAGGTCGTTGTTCTGGATGACCATGTCCGGGCCGATCACCGGGTAGGTGGGGTAGCCACCGTTGAGTCCACCAGACAGGGAGTCGGTGGGGTCCGCGACCATGGGGTAGGTCACGCCGTAGCGGCCCACCCAGGAGTCGATGTTGCTCGGCTGCGCACCGTCGAGCATCACACCGATGATGATGGCGCCGGTCTCTTCGGCCTGCTGCTCCCAGCACTGCTGCAACGCACCTGCGTCGCTCTGGCAGGTGCTTCACCACTCTGCGAAGAGATCGAGCATCACCGTGCGGCCGTAGAACTGGTACAGCTCCACCTGGTCGCCGTTCTGGTCGATGAGGGTGAAGTTGTAGGCGGTGTCGCCCACCCGCCAGCCGGTGCCCTGCAGGCCCTCCGGGACGTCGCTGGCGTTGGCGTGCCACCAGACGTTGTCCGGGCCGTAGGGGGTGGTGTCCGTGTCCGCATCGGTGTCCGCGTCGGCGTCGGTGTCCGTGTCGGTGTCGGTGTCGGTGTCGGTGTCAGTGTCGCCCTCCGGGGCCTCGGTGTCGTCCTTGTCGCCACAGGCGATCAAGCTGGCGGACAGCACCAGGGAGAGGGCGAGGATCGGTACGAGTCGCATGGGGGCTCCGTGTGAAGGGGAGTTCAAGGTAGCTTGGACAGGACCCAGTCGGCGACGAGGGTGCGGTATTCCTCGCTGGCCGCGATCATGTCCTCCCCGGTTGTCTTGCCGGTGGCCTCGAGGAAGTCGGCGTTCTCGGACAACTGGAACTCGTAGGGGTGGATGCAGCAGTTGCCCG
The DNA here is from genome assembly GCA_964481655.1 of uncultured Enterobacterales bacterium. Classification (GTDB taxonomy): domain Bacteria; phylum Myxococcota_A; class UBA796; order UBA796; family JAFGLY01; genus CALDOK01. Next base: position 25,938 of record CAYZVO010000119.1, read on the forward strand.
CGTTGTCCACGTCCCAGTAGTCGGCGATGTGCAGCGGGGCGGCGAAGGGCCAGTGCACCACGTTGCGGTGGGCGGCCTCGGCCATCCAGGTGTCCACGGGATCGTCGCTCTCGCCGTAGTAGTAGCTGTAGTCGTCGTGGCCCTCGAGGACCTGGTGGTAGCGCTCCACCTGCTCCCGCAGCACCCGGGTGTCCTGGGAGCCCCAGATGTTCATCACCGGCGCCTGCAGGTCACCCTCGAGGAAGGTGGGCCCGTCGAACAGGGTGTTGTCCAGGAAGTAGCCGGAGGGGAACTCGGTGGCGGTGCCCATGGAGAGCACGCCCTCGATGCTGTCCAGGCCCGACTCCATGATCAGCCCGGCGATGCTGCCGGACCACTCGCTCTCCCCCGCGATCCAGGAGCTGGGGATGGCGCCGGTGGAGTAGCCGTAGGGGATGACCCGGGTGGTGTCCACGGTCGGCAGGGTGTGCACGAAGCGCATGGCGGTCTCGGCGTCGGCCAGCACGTTGGTGCGGGTGGGCTCGTCGCCGCTCGAGATGCCGAAGCCCCGGTAGGTGTAGATGAAGACGTTGGCCCCCATCGTCCACAGGGACACGGCCCGGTACCAGTAGCGGAACAGATCGCCCGAGTTGCCGTGCTGGTAGACGAAGGTCACGTCGGAGTCGATGAGCGGGCACTCTTCCACCGGGCAGTCGATGGGCGCGGGCATCCAGACGCCGTGGATGAACTCGCCGGTGGAGGGCGGCAGGTTGTCGGCCAGCAGGTAGGCGGTGTCGATCTCGATGTACAGCCGCCGCTCGATGCTGGCCTCGTCGAGCCAGTCCGGAGGGTCGTCGCCCTGGTACAGGGGCAGGTCGTGGTAGTCCTCGATGCTGCCCGCGCCCCAGTTCTCCCAGAACAGCGAGTCCAGGGTGTTGTCGGTGCAGCCGGATGCCAGCAGCAGGGTCACGAAGAGGGGGATGCGGCTCACTGCTCACCTCCGCCGATGTTCGGGCGCGTGTCGAAGTCCCAGGTGAAGCCGATCATCGGCATGAACACGGCGCGCTCGACCTCCTTGTCGTCGGGATCGGCCAGGTAGACCCACTCGAGCCCGCTGCCGTAGTAGTTGCTGCCGACATCCATGAAGGCCGCCTCGAGGGTGAGCCCGAAGTGCTCACCGGCCATGAACTCGAGCCCCAGATGAGGCGTGAGCAGCAGCCAGTTGGTGCGCTCGAAGGGCCGGTAGAAGTGCGCGCCGGCGGTGAACCCCAGGTAGGGGGCGATGAACTTGTAGCGGTAGGCGCCGGTGGCTCCGAGGGTGGGGAAGACCATGAAGCCGGTCTCGAAGTCCGCCAACCAGACGAGCTCGAGGTTGGTCACCAACGACCAGCCCTGATCCTCGGGCTGCTCGCCCAGGCCCGGCTGGATGGGGGCGTAGTGGACCCCCGTCTCGAGGTGCAGCGGGATGCTGGGCACCGCCGGGGCCGTGAGGTTGTACCCCATGGAGACATCCAGATCGTCCCGGATGCCGTAGCGCCCACCCAGGAAGAACACCGGCATGGGCACAGGGGGCCCCAGCGCCGTGGTGATGGGACCACCGAGGGCCACCTCGGCCGCGGCGTGGGACTTGCCCACGGTGCGGGTGCGGTGCGTGGCGGTGCAGGCTGTCAGCGCCAGCGCCGCCAGGAGCAGGCAGGGGATCGATGTGCGCAAGTCCACCTCCAGGGTGGAGGCAGCATACACCAAGCGCGATGTGGGAACCCGACCAGGGATCCGGTTTCGAACCAGCCTAG
>CAYZVO010000120.1:0-27557 GCA_964481655.1 uncultured Enterobacterales bacterium
GGGGGGGGGGGGGGGGGGGGCGTGGGGGGGGGGGGGGGGGGGGGGGGGGGGGGGGAGGGGGGCGGGATCGGAGATCGGAGGATCGGGATCGGGATCGGTATCGGAGATCGAAGGATCGGGATCGGGATCGGGATCGGGATCGGGTTCCGGCTCTGGCTCTGGCTCTGGCTCGGGCTCTGGAACCGGATCGGGGGCTTCGCCGTCGATCATGGCGCTCGGGTAGGAGTCCAGGGGGTAGGCGGGATCCGCGTCGAAGCGGCCGTCGAAGCCGATGGTGACCATGGGATCCACGCGGGTGGACCAGGTGGAGGCGGCGTTCATGGCGTAGACCGTGCCCTCGAGGCCCACCGCGCGGTGGCGGGCGGCGGTCAGGCCGATGGCGCTCTCGGTGATCCAGGTGCGCTGCTGCAGGCCGCCCTGCTCCCAGGACAGCTGGACCAGGGCGTTGATGAGGGCCACCCAGTCGTCCAGCTCGTCCTCCCGGAGGTTCTCGGCCCGGACGTCGTGCAGGCCCAGGGCGCGCAGCCCGACGGTCTCGAGGTCGGTGCTCGTCTCGCCCTCGTCCCCCGCGGCCTGCAGCACGAAGAAGGCGCTGGTGTCCAGGGGCGACGCGGTGGCCGCCTCGGCGTGGGCGGCGAAGCTGTCGGCGTCGTACAGGCGCCCGGTGGTGATGTCCTCGATCACGCCTCCCGCCTGCACGGCGGTGAGGAAGGCGGGGTAGGCGATGTCGTTCAGCTCGGTGATCCGTTCCGCGGGCGCGGCGAAGCTCACCACCAGCACCTCCTCGCTGGTCTCGAGGGAGGCCGCGGCGTCCTCGCCGAGCCCGTCGGCCAGGGCGCCCAGGGTCTCGAGGTGGGGCAGGCCGAAGTCCTCGACCGTCAGCAGCCCCATGGTGCGCATCGGCTCGCCGGCCGCGCGGGGCAGCCGCCGCCGCGAGGGCAGCGCCTCGAGGGTGGCCTCGATGGCGTCGATGCGCTCGTCGGTGCAGGTGGGGGTGCAGTACAGCGCGAGCCCGAAGCGGGCGTCCGGGACGAACGCGGGCGGTGCGGCCTGCGCGGAGGTCAGCAAGGCGGCGGCGAGGAAGAGCGGAGACATCGTGATCGGCCTCGTCTGAGGGGAGTGCGGCCCGGGATCGTCCGGACGGGGTGGGCGCGCGTGGTTCGCGCGCGGCGTGGCGACGATCCCCGCGCCGATCTATTCGATGGAATCCCACTTGTCCGCTTCGACAGCTGCTCCGGCGCCCCCGCGCGCGCTCCACTGCTGTTAGGATGGGCCCGCACGAGCCCCTGGAGCCTCCATGCACCCGCTGCTGCTGCTGCCAGCCCTCATCAGCGCCCCGGTCCAGGCGCAGGATGTGCTGGTGCCCGAGTTCACGCCGGTCATCGCCGAGGACTTCACCCTCGCCTACATGTTCTACTCGCTGGTGATCGACGAGCTCCGCCAGCGCGACGTCGCCTTCATCGACGGGGACCAGCTGCGGACGGTCGCGGGCGAGGAAGCCGAGAGCTGCAGCGAGTCCATCACCTGCCCCTCTGGGCTGTGGTCCTACTTCCCGGGCACCACCATCGCCCTGGTGGGCACCGTGGGCCTGTACAACATGGGCACCGCCAGCGAGAGCATCGAGGTCCGCGTCGAGTTCTACGAGCGCGACGGTGGCTACCAGGCCTTCAAGACTGTCGAGCGCACCATCGTCCCAGGCCAGGAGGCCGACTTCGCGGTCGCCCTGGCCAAGGCCACGGATGTGCTGGTGGAGCGCATGACCGCGCCCCCCGAGCCGGTGGCGGACCCGGACGCTGGGAACGCGCCCGGTCCCGAGAACCGCCGCGAGGGCCTGCTGGCCCGCAGGAACAAGGAGCCCGAGCGCAGCGCGCCAGCCGAGCCCGAAGACCCCGGTGAGTCCCTGTACAAGGACTACTACGCGGTGGAGGAGCCCGAGAGCGGTCGCCGCAAGGACCGGGAGCCCCGCGCCGAGCGCGAGCCCCGCGAGCCTAAGCGCAAGGACGTCGGCCGGGTCAGCACCCGCGAACCTCGGGAGCGCAAGGAGCGCACCCCCCGGGAACCCCGGGAGCGCAGCCCGCGGGAGCCCTCGGGCGACAGCAACCTGCTGGTGGCCCAGGCCTTCGCCGGCCTGGCCATCGGTGATGTGGGCCGCAGCTACGACGTACGGCTCAGCGTCATGGGCGCTCAGGACGCCGAGCTTGGCCGCTACGAGCACGACACCTTCACCAGCGGCGTGGGCTCCACCTTCGGGGGCGGCCTGATGGTCCAGCCCTTCGACTGGCTGCAGGCCGGCGCCCGCCTCGGGGTCGTCTCGGGTCGAAAGTTCCTGAGCACCGGCTACGAGCGCTGGAGCGACGGCGACGGCAACGTGGAGACCCAGGAGTACAAGCCCGCGGCCGCCCTGCGGGGCGTCATCGAGCCCCGGATCGCCGTGGCCCCCATCGCCTTCGGCCCCGTCCGTCCCAACGTCCACGCCTTCTTCGGCATCCGCCGCTACGACGCCTACGACGCCGCGGACCTGAGCGAGCTGGCCTACCCGGACCGCAACGGCGGCTGGCACTTCCTGCCCGGCGCCGGGCTGGGGGCCTCCTACGATCTGGGGCAGGGCAGGGGGGTGACCCTCGAGCTCTCCCACGCGGTGCGCCTGGGCGCCGACGCGGTGCACCATGTGCAGCAGGGCCTCATCAGCGAGATCCCCGAGATCCCGGACCCCGCGTCCCACAACACGACCATCGCGGTCGGCTTCACCCAGGGCTTCATGTAGACCCTAGGGGTTGGGCGCGAACCCACTGGAATGACTGCCATCGCTGTAGATCCATAGCCGCTGGTCTACGCCGGGATCGTCGATGGTGACCGGCTCGTCCTGGTAGGGGAAGTACACGGTCACGCTGTCCACGCTGTCCCGTTCGCCGAGGCCGAAGTGCTGGGTCTGAGCGTCCTGGCTCGAGGTGCCCGAGCCGCCGCTGACCATGCGCAGCTGGGACAGGTCGCCGCTGTCCACCTGGATCACCGCCCCCAGGGCCGCGGTGTTGCCGTCGGTCCCCACCGCCCGCACCTGAAGCCAGTGGTAGCCGTTGTCCAGGTCGTTGCGGAACAGGTCGTAGGCCACCAGGTCCACGTCGCCGTCGTTGTCGTAGTCCGCGGCGGCGGCGCCCCAGCCGTTGTCCACCACCAGGCCGCTCTCCCAGTTGGCGAGGGTGAAGTGCCCGGTGCCGTCGTTGGTGTAGAAGTCGCTGTCGCGGCCCGCGTAGACGTTGGTGATGAACAGGTCGAGATCGCCGTCGTTGTCGGCGTCGAACAGCACGGGGTTCGAGTGGGTCTCCCGGTAGTAGATGCCCCGGGCGTCGGCCTCGTCCTCGAACACCCCGCTGCCGTCGTTGATCAGCACCATCGTGAGGTTCGAGAAGTGGTAGTAGAAGGGGTGGGCCAGGTTGGCGTGCACCATGTCGAAGTCGCCGTCGTTGTCGATGTCCCCGAAGACCGAGCCGATGGTGTGGCCGTAGCTGCGCCACTCCATGTTGTACAGACCCTTGGTGCCGTTGTCCCCGGCGATCTCCGTGAGCTCGCCGTCGCCCTGGTTCTGGTAGAAGAAGTTCTTGTCCAGCCGGTAGTTGGACACGAAGATGTCCACGTCGCCGTCGATGTCGTAGTCCCCCGGGGTGACCCCGCGGCCGGCCTGGTTGCTGGTCTCGATGTCGGCCTCGTCGCTGACGTCGGTGAAGGTGCCGTCGCCGTTGTTGCGGAACAGGCGGTCGTCGTAGTTCTCGTAGTAGTCGTGCGAGGAGCTGCACTCGTAGTTGGCCAGGTAGAGATCGAGCAGGCCGTCGCCGTCGTAGTCGGCCCAGCCGGCGCCCTCGGTGGGGCTGTGTTCGGCGGCGCCGTCGCCGTCGCAGTCCCGCTCGTCCTGGGTGTCGTCGATGCCCGATTCGGCCCAGGTGTCGGTGAAGGTGCCGTCGCAGTTGTTGTGCAGCAGGACCTCGCCGATGGTGTAGGAGCCACCCTGGCCGAAGTAGTCCAGGCAGCCGTCGCCGTCGTAGTCGCCCCAGACGCCGCCGCCGGAGCTGTAGCTGGTGCCGCCGGGGATCGCGGTGGAGGTGACGTTCTCGAAGCTCCCGTCCCCCTGGTTCTGGTACAGGGTGGGGCCATTGGTCATCAGATCGTCGTCGCCGTCGTTGTCATAGTCGCCCCAGGCCACCCGGCTCGAGGCGCGGAGGACGTCGTCGTCCTGGAAGGGCTTGTCCTCCGGCGCCAGGCTGTCGTCGAAGATCACGGCCAGCTCGATCTCGAAGCCGTAGAACGGCATGATCTGGCCGTCGTAGTAGTAGGTGGTGTCCACGTTGGGCCAGCGCACACCGGCCACGGGCGGATCGGGGATGCCGCCCACCACCGGGGCGTCGTAGACGGCCTCGGGCCAGGCGAAGTCGTAGGCGCCGTCGTCGCCCGTGGTGACCTCGGGGCGGTGGTAGCCGATGAACACGGGCAGGGGCTGGCCCACCTCCACCGGCTCGGGGAAGGCGTAGGTGATCTCGCTGTATTCGTCGTCGGGGCCGACGCAGCGGGTGTAGGAGCCGTAGGGGTCCCAGATGTCGAAGGCGTAGAAGTCCGAGGAGAAGTCCCGCCACAGGGTGATCTCGGCGGGCATGTCGTCGGCGGGGATGTGACCCCAGACGACGCGGGCGCCGTAGATGGTGGCCGGGGCCTCGAGATCGAAGCCGTTGGCGGCGTAGATCTCTTCCGTGTTGAGGTTGTAGGTGCCCTCGTAGCCCTGGTAGGCGGACTGCAGGCCCTCGTCGGCGAGGGTGTAGCGGTTGCCCGACGAGCCGGTCTCGAGCCAGGTCACGCCGTCCGGGATCGCGCCGTCGGCGTCCTCTTCGCACACGGGGCCGGTCTCATCCGGCGGCTGGGTCTCGGTCCCCGGCGCGGTGTCGTCGGTCTTGGCGCTGTCCTCGGGGATGGGGCAGCCGCAGATCAGCCACGGGGCGAGCAGGAAGAGGGCGCGGGACATGGGGCCTCCGGGGTCGCGTTGCGGATCTGAGGATAGCCGCTTTGCCTGTCCGAACACAGGGTTCCGTGAGCTGCGTCGCGGAGTCGGCAGGTGAGGGGGGTTAGGCTTCGCCGAGAGAGGAGGAGAGCATGTCCGAGCCCAGCTACTTCGTGCAGAGCCTGTCTGGCCGGGACCACGCCGCCGGCGACCTCGCGGCCACCCAGATGGTCAACCTCGCCTACCTGATCGGCGATCGCGACGCGGGGGAGTGTGTAGTGGTGGACCCCTCATGGGATCCCATGGGCCTCGTGCAGCGCGCCCGCCAGGACGGCATGAAGGTCGTGGGCTCCGTCGTGACGCACTACCACGGCGATCACGCCGGCGGGAACCTCTGGGGTCACCCGGTGCCGGGCGTGAAGGAGCTGGTGCGCGCGGGCCTGGGGCCGGTGCACGTGCAGCGGGGCGACGCAGAGCTGCTCAAGGAGCGCTGCGGCCTCACCGACGCCCAGATCGTGCCCCACGACGAGGGCGGCGTGATCAAGGTCGGCGCCGTCGAGATCACCGTGTGGCACACCCCCGGGCACAGCCCCGGCTCGGCTTGCTTCCAGGTCGGCGACAAGCTGCTGACCGGCGACACCCTCTTCGTGCAGGGCTGCGGCCGGGTCGATCTGGACACCTCCGACCCCCAGGCCATGGCCACCAGCCTGCGGCGGCTCGCCGCGGTCCAGGAGAACTACGAGATCTTCCCCGGCCACGACTACGGCGGCCAGCGGGCCATGCTCGCGGACGTCCAGAAGCGCAACCCCGTCTTCAGCATGTGGTAGCGAGCGGGGCCTCCGCGACGAGACCATCCCACAGGGAGGCCGCGGAGAACGCGGAGGCTGCCGCATGGCGGGTTGGCACGGGTGGAGGCGCGCGTCGAGAGGGGAGTCGGTGGATCCTGTAGCGAAGTCCGGGAGCTGCCGCTCCTTGCGTGAGACGTACTCGCCCAGCCCGATGAACACAGCAGCTCGAATTGTCGTGTTCGAGGTGGGCGCGACGCGGCGGCGGCTGAGCGGCAGCGCTATCCCTGCCCACGCCCAGCGGCACACCCACGCAGCGCGGACCACCACCCGACGCTCGAGGCGAGCGGCAGCCTCCGCGTCCTCCGTGTTCTCCCTGTGAGCCCGGGCTGGCCTATAGCTCCGGGTGCTTCTTCCAGCGCTCGTCCTGGGCGTAGTCCACGAACAGGGGGTGGTCGTCGATGGCGGCGCGGAGGCGGCAGTGGGAGAGCCAGGTGCCGTACTCCTGGGGGTGCTCGCGCAGCCAGGGATCGGCGTGCTCGTCCAGGAAGCGGCGCATCAGGCCGCGCCAGTCCTTGCCCTCGGGGATCAGGGGCTCCCCCAGCCGGCAGACGCTGGTGGCGCCGTCGGGGGTGCGGCAGAGGGTGGGGACGATGGCCGCGCCGGTGCTGGCGGCGAGGCGGAAGGCGCCGGGGTTCAGCAGGGCCTGGCGACCCAGGAAGGGCGTGCGCACCCAGCGGTTGCCCTGGCGCCCGTCGAAGGCCAGCGCCACCAGCTGGTTGTCGGCCAGCAGGCGGAAGAGCGCGCGGGTGGGGGTGTGGATGGTGACGAACTTGGCGGGGAGGCGGTCCTCGTGGGACTCCTTGACCTCGATGACCCGCCGCTGCCAGCGGTTGGTGGGCAGGGCCTCGGGGTGTGCCTCGGCCACCTCAGCAGGGGGGAGCCCCCGGGCGGCGAACTGGGTGTAGGGGTAGCCCTTCAGTGACAGCGAGGCGATGGGCAGCATGAAGCTGCCAGCGTGGGCGCTGAGGATGATGACCCCGCGGCCGCGGTCGAGGGCCTGCTGCAGCTTGTCCTGCCCCTGCAGGTCCAGGAAGTTGTCCACTGTCTCGGCGGTCAGCTCGCCCATCAGCAGCTCTTCGAGGTGGACCCGCAGCGCCACCCGGTAGCTGCCGCGGACCCTGTCTTCGATCCAGCCAGCATCGCGCTCCAGGCCGAAGATGGCCCCCAGCTCGTCGCGCATGCGCTGCTTCTGGGCGCCACCGGCCAGGTAGGCGGCCCGCCACAGGGGCCACAGCCGCCGGAGGCGCTGCGGTCGCCTGGGGTCGAGGGCCTGGCGGAGCTTCACCTGGAAGGCCCAGCGCGCGATGTCGCGGGGAGGGGCGATGAGGTCGCGGGCGCGGGTCGTCAGGCCGGTCGGGCTCATGGACACTCCGGGGAGGCGGCGCCCCTAACATGATAGGTGGGCCTCCTTCAGGAGCAGAGATGCCCACCATCGCCATCCTCACAGACTTCGGGACCCAGGACCCCTATGTGGGGATCATGAAGGGCGTCATCGCGCGCATCGCGCCGGAAGCGACCGTCATCGACGTCACCCACGGCGTGCCGCCCCAGAGCGTGCTGGTGGGGGCGCTGTGGCTGGACAGCGCGGTGGACTGGTTCCCCGAGGACACCATCTTCCTGGTGGTGGTGGATCCGGGGGTCGGCAGCGCCCGGAGGGTGGTCGCCTGCGAGCTGGGCGGGCGTCGCTTCGTCTGCCCCGACAACGGGCTGCTGACCCCGCTGCAGCGTCGCCTGGACCCCGGCCGCGTCGTCGTCGCCGACGATCCCGCCTTCCACCTCCCCGGAGGATCCTCCACCTTCCACGGGCGGGACATCATGTCGCCGGTCGCCGCGCACCTCGCCGTGGGCGTGCCCATCGAACGCCTGGGGCCTCCCGCCGGTGGGCTGGTCCAGCTCGAGCTCCCCGAGGCGCGGGAGGTGATGGACATGGTGGCCGGCGAGATCCTCTACGAAGACCACTTCGGCAACCTGATCACCAGCGTGCGCGCCGCTCAGCTGCGTCCCGGGGCCCAGGTCGAGCTGGGCGGGCAGCGGGTGCCCCTGCTCCGGACCTACGCCGAGGTCCCCTGCGGTGAGCCCCTGGCTCTGGTGGGCTCCACCGGCCGCCTCGAGATCTCCGTGCGGGACGGCTCGGCCGCCGCGGTCCTCGAGCTGGGCGTGGGCGAGGCGGTGGTGGTCATCCACGGGGAGGACGCGTGAGCGTCGACAGCTCCGAGGATCTCGGTGATCGCACCCTGAGCACCGATCCCCGCGGCCTGCGGCGCGCGCTCGTCGAGATCACGCTGCTGTGGCTGGTGGTCCTGCTGGCCATCCGCGCGGTGGTGGGCCTGCAGGCCGGCATCGGGCTGCACGAGGTGGTGCTGGCGCTGGTGCCCTTCCTGTTCATCTACGGGCCCGTGGCCCTCTGCAAGCTGCGGCGGGTGGACAGCTACGGCTACCGGCTCTACGTCCCGGCGTTCCGGGATCTCGGCGCCTGGAGGGCCGCGCTGGGCACCAACCTGCGGCTGCTCGCCATCGGGCTGGTGCCCTGGCTGGTGGGCTACCACCTCTACCAGACCCTGCTGTTCGGCCACAGCCCCCGCCTCACCAACCTGGTCCGCTACGCCCGCGAGGCCGAGACCACCCCCTGGCTCTCGGACGTCCTGGGCGCCGCCGATCCCTGGACCATCGTGGCCGCCCACGCGGCGGTGCTGGTGGCCTACCACCTGTTCTTCGTGGCCATCCCCGAGGAGTTCTTCTACCGGGGCTACGTGCAGACCCGGCTCAACGAGGTCCTGCCGCGGCGCTTCTTGGTGGCCGGCATCCCCTTCGGCCACGGCTTGTGGATCGCCGCGCTGTTCTTCGCCTTCGGCCACTCGCTGGTCGAGGTGCAGTGGTGGCACTTCGCCACGTTCTTCCCCGGGCTGCTCTTCGGCCTGCTCCGGGAGCGCAGCGGCGGCGTCATCACCGGCGCCTTCCTCCACGCGGCCTGCAACGTGATCGTCCACCTGCAGGACGCCCTGTACGGCGTGATCGCGGCGCCCTGACGGGGGATCACTGCTGCGCGAGCTGATCCTCGAGCTCGGCGACGCGCTTCTGGAGGACGCCGACCCGGGACTCGAGCTCGGACTGGCGCTTGCGCAGCTCGTCGAGATCGGTGCTGGTGGGCACGCGGCGCCGGTCCAGCACCTCGTAGACCACGTCCTCGAGGGCGCGCTCCAGGTAGGGGAGCACGGAGTCGACCAGCGATGAGGTGATGAGATCGCGCGTGGTGCCCACGGGTCCTCCTTGCTCGGCCGGCGCGGCGCGCGCCGGGCGTCGTCAGCCTATCCACGCGCAGCCGGCCCTTCCAGGGGCGCGTCACCACCGATGGGCGTGGAAACGAAAAAAGTCTCGAAGGATGGTAGAATCAGGCTTCAGCATCGGAACCCCCAGGCCGACGAGGGTGTCTGACGAATGGACAGGATCCCTGTCCTGGTCTGCATCCACAGCAGGTGATACACTCGCCCGGTCCAACACGGGACCAACCCGTCAGCAGCGGGAAACCCGGAGACACGATGGCTCACTGCCCGTTCTGCAAGGCCACCATCGACGACGAGCTCGCCCGCTTTGGCGGGCACTGCCCGAAGTGCGTGATCGAGATCCCCGGGGACGAGACCCCCACGGATCCCGGCGTCGGCAAGCGCGTCGAAGAACAGGTCGAGGCAGAGCAGCAGCGCCGCTGGGGTGTCTTCGCGGCGGTCGGTGGACTCGTGGCGGTGGTGGTCATCGGGGCCGGCTCCGTGCTGTGGTGGCGGATCGACAACCAGCGCCAGGCCGCTGAGCTCGCCCGGCTCGAGGCCGAAGCCGACAACGGCTTCTTCATCCTGCCCGCCGAAGAGCACGAGCTCCCCACCGCCGAGCCGGAGGAGCAACCCGAGCAGGGCAAGCCGGGCAACACCGGCCGCAGCTACCAAGGCAGCACCGTCACCAACGTGCCCGCGAACACCGGCACCAGCTCCGGCCCCAAGCGCTACGACTTCACCGGCGGCGCCAACGCCGAAGAGACCGAGCTCGCCGGTCTGCAAGAGCGCGAGATCGACGTGGGACCGGGTGGTGGTCCTCAGGTCGGGAGCATCGGGCTGAACGTCCCCCAGATCGACATCAGCCGCTCGGGCCTCGACTCCGTGGCCCTGAGTGACCCGGAAGAGATCCGCAAGTCCGTCGGTACCGCGCTCAAGGCCTACTCCCAGCAGATGAACACCTGCTACGAGCGGCGCCTCAAGAACACCCCGGACCTCGCCGGCACCTGGGACGTCTCCTTCACCATCACCACCTCCGGCTCAACCGCCGGCATCGGCGTGGTTCCCCACACCGTCTCCGATCGTGAGCTCGAGACCTGCATGTCGCAGGCCATCGCGTCCTGGAAGTTCCAGAACATGGCCAAGCCGCAGAACTTCTCGAAGCCCTACACCTTCGGCACCCAGTAGGGCGTCCGCTCAGTCCCAGCCGAGCCCGGGGGCGAAGGGCTCGGGGCTGTAGGTCCGCGTGACGTGGACGGGGTCCTGTCCCTGGACCGCGCCGGCCAGGGCGCAGAGCAGCTCGGCCGCGGTGAGCCCGTGCTCCCCGACCCGCGCGAAGGCCGGGATCTGCTGCTCAGCGGCGGGGATCAGATCGCCGATGGCGGCCTGCAGGGTGGCGCGGGGGATGTGGATCCCGGCCGCGGGGAGGGTGGAGCGGGGTGAGCTCTGAGGCGGGAGCACCGGGTGGAGATCGAGGGGAGGCTCGCGGCCGTCGACGGTCAGGGCCAGGGCGAGCCAGGACTCGGCCAGGCTCGGGGCCTCGGGGGCCGGCCGGACCAGGGTCGAGCCGCCGTCGGCGCAGCTGAGCGTCCGGCTGATGGCGTCGAGCTCCTGGGCGCTCAGGACCACTGTGGGGCCCAGCGCGTCGGCGGAGGTCTCCCTGTCATCGATGAGCTCGCCACCCCCCGCACGCAGCCAGCTCCGGATGCTGGCCTCGGCGGCGCGGCGTCCCAGCGCTGCGACGCCGCAGGGCTCCAGGACCTCGCGGGACCAGCGGGCAAGCAGCGCGGGGTGCGTGGTGAACGCCCGGGCCGGCAGGGCCAGGCGCACCACGGGGCCGGTGCCGACCTCGAGCTCGCTGGTGGTGCGATCCAGCAGGGCCACCAGGCTGCCCTCCGGTCCCCGCTCGGCGTCCGCCTCCAGAGGCTGGACGGGCCAGAGCACCACCCCCGCGCTGGCGCCACCGCCGATGGGGATCGCGTAGCGGGGCGGGCGAGACAGGCCGTCGGGGGCTGGCAGCAGGAGGGTGAAGCCGAAGGCCTCGAGCACGCCCTCGAGGGATGCGGGCAGGCTGCTGGCGCCCACGGTGCGCGGCGCGGCGCCCACGCTCCGCTTGATCTCCCGGCGCTCCTGGCGCAGGCGGGCCCAGGCGGGGGAGGGGGCGTCGGCTCGCGGCTGGGAGGCCTGGCGTGGCCAGGGCAGCCACAGGCCCAGCTCCGTACCGGAGGCCGCCAGGGCCTCGAGGTCCTCACCCCAGCCCTCGACCTGGGCCGGGCGCACCATCAGCTGCAGGGGCAGGCCCGCCACTTCCGCGGCGGCGAGCACGGCGTCGAGATCGCTGTCGCGATCGAGGGTGACGTCCACGAGCAGGTCGGCCCGGCAGCGCGCCGGCAGCCGCTCGAAGGGCAGGTCGTCGCTGCCCGCTGCTGCGGCGCTGACGAGCAGGGCGAGCAGGGGGCCGGTCACGCCGGTGATCCGGGGGTCAGGGGGAGCTCCAGCAGCAGGGCGTCCTCGTCGGGGCCGTAGTACCCCCGCCGGCGACCGCAGGTGACGAAGCCCTGGCCGCGGTACAAGGCCTCCGCGGCGTGGTTTCGAGCGCTGACCTCGAGGAACAGGCGGCGGGCTCCGCGGGCCTCGAGCCAGCTCGTGCCCGCGGCGATCAAGGCCCGGGCCAGCCCGGTCCGGCGAGCCTCCGGCAGCACGACGATGCGCAGCAGCTCGGCCTCGTCCACCGCGATGCGCACGGTGATGCTGGCCTCGACCGGGCCGTCGGCGGGGGCCACCGCCACCCAGGAGCCAGGGTCCTCGAGCTGGGCGCGCAGGCTCCCGCGGCTCCAGGCCGTCTCGCCGAAGCCCGCCCGCTCGAGGGCGACCAGGGCGTCGAGGTCCTCGGGGAGCGCTGGGCGGATCACGGGCCGGCTTCCTGCTCGTCGTCGGCCTCCACCACGCGGATGCGGACCAGCGTGCGCTGCTGGGCGATCCACGTCGTGTAGCGCTCCCGGTAGGCGGCCTCGTCGCCGCCCCCGGCGTAGACCGGCAGCGCCACGTGGCGCTGGACGTAGCGCTCGACCACCAGCCGGGAGAAGAGCAGGCCGCTCAGGTCGTGCTCGCTCAGGCCCAGGGAGGCCAGCAGCAGCTGGTAGTCCTCGGGGCGCTGCCAGCTGTCCCGAAGCTCCGCGAGCCGACGCTCCACCTCGTCGGTGGTGGGGCGGTAGGTGGCGGTGTCGCCGGCGAGCCCGCGGATCAGCGTTCGGTCCACCAGGCGCTCGATGGGGGCGCGGGTGGCGTCGCAGAGCACGGGCTCGGGGCAGGGCATGTGTCCCTCGAGGGCGTCCTCCAGCCGCATGTCCCAGCCGGTCACCACCCGGTCACCCACCACCGCGACGACGCGATCGATGCGCTCGGCGGTGGCCACGGTGGCGGTCAGGAACAGGGCGGCGAACAGGTTCACGGTGGGAGGGACTCTCTGCAGGAGGGGAGTGGGCGTGGAACCGCGTGGTTTGGTCTTTACCCTGCGGGTCGGGATCGTTACACTCCCCAGCTTCCACGGCACGCTCGATGTTGTCGTGTGGGTGGGTGAGTCCATGATCGAAGCCAGAGGCATCACCAAGCGCTACGGGCCGTTCACAGCGGTGCAGGACGTCAGCTTCACGGCGGGCAAGGGCACCGTGCTGGGGTTCATCGGGCCCAACGGCGCTGGCAAGACCACGACCATGCGGATCCTGACCGGCTACCTGCCGGCCACGGCGGGGGACGCCATCGTGGCGGGCTTCGACGTCTTCCAGGACCCCATGCAGGTCAAGCGGCGGGTGGGCTATCTGCCCGAAGCCCCGCCGCTGTACCCCGAGCTGACCGTGGGCGACTACCTGTCCTTCGTGGCCGAGATCCGCGAGGTGCCGGCCAAGGGCCGCTACCGCCGCATCGGCGAGGTGATGGAGATGGTGGGCCTCACCGGCTGGGAGCGCCGCATCCTGGGCTCCCTGTCCAAGGGCTACCGCCAGCGCGTCGGCCTGGCACAGGCCCTGGTGCACGATCCCCCCGTGCTGATCCTCGACGAGCCCACCTCGGGCCTCGACCCCGCCCAGAACGTGGGCATCCGCGAGCTCATCGGCGCCATCGGTGGCGAGCGCACCGTCGTGCTCTCCACCCACATCCTCGCCGAGGTCGAGGCCACCTGCGATCAGGTCGTGGTCATCGATCGCGGCCGCATCGCGGCCCAGGGCAGCCTCGAAGAGGTGCGCACCCAGGCCACCGGCGGGCTGCGCTACCGGGTCGAGCTGCGGGGCGACGATCTCGCGCGCAGCGTCGGCGGCCTCGACGAGGTCGAGCAGGTCGTGCCCAGCCCCGGCAGCGACGGCTTCGAGGTCCTCGAGGTCTTCTCGGCCCCTGACACCGACCCCCGCACCGCCATCGCCGCCCTGGCCGGCCGCGCCGGCTGGACGGTGCGCTCCATCGAGCGGGTGCAGCCCACCCTCGAGGACGCCTTCCTGGCCATCGTCGGCCGCGAGGACGCTCGGCAGTCCACCGGGAGCCAGCCATGAGAGCCGCCTGGGCCATCCTTCGCAAGGAGCTCCGCGTCTACTTCGTCTCCCCACTGGCCTATGTGTTCCTGGCCGTGTTCCTCTTCCTGGCGGGGGTGTTCTTCTACCTGGGCATCACCCTGACGGGTGAAGCGAGCCTGCGGGTGATGCTGGGCAATCTCTCCATCTCGCTGCTGTTCGTGCTGCCGATGCTGACCATGCGGCACTTCGCCGAGGAGCAACGCAGCGGCACCTTCGAGCTGCTGATGACCGCCCCGGTGCACCCCTGGTCCATGATCATCGGCAAGTGGCTTGCCAGCCTGGTGCTCTGCACCATCATGCTGGCGGGGACGCTGGTGTTCACCGGGGTGCTCGCCTACTACGGCGACCCGGACTGGGGCACCGTGGCCACCTCCTACCTGGCGCTCTTCCTCTGTTCTGCGGCGTTCTGCGCCGCGGGCCTGTTCGCCTCGAGCCTGACCCGCGACCAGGTGGCCGCCGGGTTGGCGGGCATCATCATCCTGCTTCCCTTCTGGCTCATCGGGCAGGCCGCTCGCCTGACCGACCACGCCGGCCTGGCCGCGGTGCTCGAGAAGGCCGCGTTCCTCACCCACCTGCGCAGCTTCACCCGCGGGGTGATCGACACCGCCGACGTCGCCTACTTCGTGGGCTTCGTGTTCGTGTTCCTGTTCCTCACCTACCGCACCCTCGAGTCGAGGCGTTGGCGATGAAGCGTTCCCTCAAGCGACGTCTCAGCTACGGCTTCAACGCCACGCTCGTCACCGTGATGGTGGTCGCGTTGGTGGTGGTGATCTACGGCGTGGCCGATCGGCACCGCGCTCGCTGGGACCTCACCGAAGAGTCCGCCAACGTCCTGCAGCGGGACACCATCCACAAGATCGAGCTGCTCGACGTCGCGGGCGAAGCGGTGTCCATCACCGGCTTCACGCACCAGGCCGGCAAGAAGGACACCTACTTCAAGAACCGCGAGCTCAAGGACCTGCTCGAGGAGATCGAGTACGGCTCCCAGGTCATCGACGTGCGCTGGATCGACTTCGATCGCGAGCGCCTCACCGCGGAAGCCCTGGGCGTCCGCGACTACGGCATGGTGGTGGTCCAGCGGGGCCAGCAGCGGGTCGACCTGCGCAGCCGCGACCTGTTCAGGAACCGGGGCAAGGGCGCGGATCGCGAGCTTGTGTTCCTCGGGGAGGCCGCGCTGAACCAGGCCTTCTCGCAGCTGATGACCGACGCCAAGCGCGTGGTCTACGCCCTGCAGGGGCACGGCGAGCCCAACCCGGAGAGTACGGATCCGGGTGGCATGTCCTCCCTGGTGGAGCTGCTCGAGCAGGAACACTACGAGCTCGAGACCCTCGACCTGGTGCGGGATCGCGACGATCCCCTGGCCGCGCCGGCCGTCCCCGACGACGCCTCGGCTGTGCTCATCGCGCGCCCCCGGGCGGCCCTGAGCGAGCCCGAGCATCTGGCCATCGTGGACTACCTGGCCCGCGGTGGGGCCCTGATGCTGATGCTGGATGTGGGCCAGCCCACCCCCGCGGTCCTGCCCCGGCTCGGGGTGGAGCTGCAGGAAGGCTACGTGATGGACCAGCTGCGGGTCTTCCCCTACGACGACCGTCCGGTGCCGGTCTACCGCAGCCACGCCATCACCGAAGACCTGCTCGAAGAGCGCCTCGTCACGGTGATGGCCCACGTGGCGCCGCTGGCGCTGATCGACCCCGCGCCCCAGGGCGTGCGGGCCGCCAACCTGCTGCGCACGAGCCGCCAGGGCTGGATCGATCGCGGCGGGGCCCTCGAGCGCGGCGCGGCGGTCTACGAGCCCGAGCTCGACGTCGAAGGCCCGGTCGACATGGCCTACGCCATCGAGCTGGGGCCCGGCCAGGGCGTGGTCAAGGCGGGCATGCCCATCGGCCGCGTGGTGGTCGTGGGCGACGGAGACATGGTGCTCAACGCGCTGGTCGCCGACGGCCCGGGCAACGCCAGCTTCCTGGTGAACAGCTTCCGATGGCTGCTGCGCGACGACGCCCGGCTGTCGGTGGTGGGCCGTCCCACCACCGTGCGCAAGCTGGCGCTCACCGAACAGGACACCGCGATGATCCGCTGGGTGGCCCTGGCCCTGATGCCCATGCTCATCATGATGCTGGGCTTCGCTGTGTGGGCCGGGCGCCGTGGGCGCTGACACCCGGCCAGGAGGCAGACCGTGAAGGCATTCAGAGGCACCCTCATCGCAGCGGCCGTGCTGGCCGTGGTCGTGGGTCTGGTCTGGTGGCTCGATCCGGGCCCACAGCAGGTCCAGGTCCAGGAAGACGCCCCCCTGTTCCGCTTCGAGAAGCCGGAGCTCACCCGCGTGGTGATCCAGCGGCCCGACGACACCCTCACCCTGGCAGAGCAAGACGACGGCGCGTGGATCGTCGAAGGACCCGGCTGGCCGGCGGCCCGCTCGATGGTCAACCGGGTGAAGCACCAGATCCACGATCTGTCCGCCCGGGCCACCGTGATCGACGAGCCCGAGGCTCCGGAGCTGTACGGGCTGGGAGAGAACGCAATCGAGGTCGAGCTGTTCTTCCGCGACGGCGAGTCCCTCAGCTTCCTGGCCGGCGATCCGAACCCCTCTGCGGTGAGCTTCTACATCCAGCCGCTCACCGGCCCGGCCGCCGGCGGCACGGTCTACACCGTCAAGAAGTCCGCGCTGGACTACTACAGCCTCTCTCCGGAAGAGTTCCGTGAGCGCCGCTTCGCCACCCACGACGCCAACGACGCGGACCGCATCGAGGCCGATCTCCCTGACGGTCAGCGCCTCGTGCTGCAGCGCACCGGCCCCTTCCACTGGCAGCTCGAAGAGCCCATCCAGTACCCGGCGAGCCGCGAAGAGGTCCGCCGCCTGCTGGGCCGCGTCACCGCCTTGAAGGCCCGTGCCTTCGTCGAGGATCACCCGCAGGACCTCGCCAAGTACG
Source organism: uncultured Enterobacterales bacterium (assembly GCA_964481655.1). Classification (GTDB taxonomy): domain Bacteria; phylum Myxococcota_A; class UBA796; order UBA796; family JAFGLY01; genus CALDOK01. The sequence continues at coordinate 16,579 of CAYZVO010000120.1, forward strand.
GCCTGGACCAGCCCCGGGCGCACATCCTCATCAAGTTCGCCAGCCGGGATCCCATCGATCTGGTCATCGGCGAGCAGGCCGAGGTGGACGACAGCATCGGCCGTCCCCGCAGCTACGCCTACATGAAGCTGTCCGACGACTTCACGGTCTACACCGGGCCCGACGATCTGCTCGAGGACTACCTCATCGATCCCCAGGAGCTGCGCCTGGAGAAGTTCATGCGCATGCGGGTCGGTGAGGTGACCGACGTGGTGGTGGACCTCTACGCCACCCCCGACGACGATCTCGAGGGCTCGGTGGTCATGATGTACCGCGCCGACAAGTGGCTGTGGGGCGACGGCGTGCCCGTGCCGGGCTCGACCCCCTCCCGGGTCGCCCTGCGCGCTGCAGAGGTGCAGGCGGACAGCATCGTGGCCGAGGACCCGGGTGACGGCGCCCGCTTCGGCTTCGACAAGCCCCGCCTCACCGTTCAGCTCACCGACAGCTCCGGCGCCGTGCGCACCCTCATCGTGGGTGACGAGACCGAGCCGGAGATCGACCCGGAGGGTCGGGAACACCGCCGCTACTTCGCGCGTTGTGACGACCACGCCACCGTCTACCGCGTCCCCGAGGGGGTCGTGGATGTGGCGGAGGACGCGGTCCGCGAATACCATCGCAAGGCAGGCCACGACGCCGACAAGCAAGAGCGCCATCGTCGCATGGAAGAGGCGCTCGGCGAGCTTCCCGTGCCTCAGGTCAGCGCCGTGCCCGCCCAGCCATCAGGAGCCACCGAGCCATGATCCACCTCTTCCTCGCCATCCTCGCCGGCTGCGGCCAGGGCGACACCGTCGCCGAGGCCCCCCCGGCCACCGCGCGCAGCTTCCAGCTCGTCTACCAGTCCAACCTGGCGGGCGAGATCGAACCCTGCGGTTGAAAGGCCAATCAGCTGGGGGGTCTGCCCCGGCGAGGCACGTGCATCGTGGGCCTGCGCGGCTACCGTGTGGCCACCTTCGGGGCGGACGGCGGCGGCCTGTGCTGGCGCAGCGCCCGGCTGGCCGAGAGCCAGCTCGAGGCCACCCGCATCAAGGGTGCCCTGGTGGCCGAGAACCTCTCGACCTCCGGCGTGGACGCCATCGGCCTGACGCCCTCGGATCTGGCCATCGGCTGGGACCAGGTGCAGCAGCTGGCTTCCGAGCACGAGTTGCCCTACCTCGCGTCGAACTTCAGCTGCGAAGGCGCCAGCCCGTTCCCGGGGTCCCGGGTGGTCGAGCGCGGTGGCGTGACCATCGGCTTCGTCGGTGCGTTCCTGGGCCCGGTGCCCGAGACCGCCGCGGGCTGCGAGGCCACCGAAGCCGTGCCCGCCGTGGCGAGCGCTGTCACCGAGATCGAGAACCAGACCGATCTGGTGGTGGTGCTCGGTGCCTGGGATGCCAAGAACGCGCAGGCGCTGGCCGAGGCCGTGCCCGGTGTGGACTTCATCGTCACCGCGAGCAACCTCACCCTGCCCGAAGGCCGGCCTCTGACGCAGGACGACTGGCTGCTCGGTGCGGGCTCCCGCGGCAAGAAGATCGGCCTGCTCGAAGGCCAGCTGATCCCCGGCGCCACCGGGTGGCAGGGCGCCAGCCCCGGCTCCGCGCTCGCCAGCAGGATCGACTCCTACAAGAAGCGCCTGGCCTCCAACGAGGAGCGCCTGGGCACGGCCACCGAAGAGCGCGCCCAGCAGCGCGCCCAGCGCCAGGTCAACTTCTACAACAAGGAGATCGAGCGGCTCGAGGCCGAGCTCGCGGCGGCCACCGCGCCCCGGGAGACCCCGGCCAACACCTTCTCGAACAGCCTGGAGTCCCTGGGCAAGAACATCGACGACCACGCCGCCACGCTGGCCAAGGTCGAGGCCTGCAACGCCGAGCTCGAGGAGAAGGGCCTGGCCGAGGACGCCAAGGCGCCCCCCAAGCGGGTCGATCTGCCCATGGGGATGCCCGGGCGTCTGCGCCCTGGCATGACCGGAGGACCTCCGGGGGCCGACGGGGTGCAGCTGAAGGTCAAGGGCGGCCCCGTGGGGGAGCCCGACCTCCAGGCCCTCGAGCAAGGTGCTGCCGCCAAGGGCCAGCCCGCGGCGGCCACGACCGACGGCGAGTAGCCGCGTCCGACGAGACATCCCGTCTCAAGGCGGGTCTTCGGCGGCCGATGAAGGGTGGAGCGCAGGCCCCGCTGCGCCAGCACCAGCCGAGGGTCCCATGAGCGACAACCGTCAATCCCGTGCCCCGGGCCGCGAGGCTGTAGAGGCGCACCTCGAAGCCCTCCGAGGCGAGGACCCTCCGGCGCCCATCTCCCTCGCCGGCGCCTGGCTGGTGGGGGCCGATCTGCGGGGACTCGACCTCTGCGGCTACGATCTGAGGGGCGCCGACCTGTCCCGGGCCGATCTGAGGGACGCGCAGCTGATGCGCGCCCGCCTGGACGAGGCCACGCTCTTCGAGACACGCCTCGAGGGTGCCGAGCTGGTGGGGGCGAGCATGAAGGGCGCCAAGCTCGAGCGGCTGGTCGCCCCCAAGGTCGGCTTCGGGCGCTGCGATCTGAGCGGCGCCAGCCTGTTCGAGGCCGACCTGTGCGGGGCCACGCTCACGGGCGCGGACCTGAGGGGGGTGGACGCCCGGGCCGTGAAGCTCGACGGAGCGCGTATCCGCGAGGCTCACCTCGAAGGGGCCGACCTGACCCGGGCGGTGTTGTCGAATGTCGACCTCGGAGACACGCGCGTGGACGGCGCCTGCCTGCGCGACGCCGACCTGCGGGGGGCACAGCTGCGCAATGTCGGTGGCTACGCGTCGGCCGACTGGGTGGGCGTGGACTTCCGGGACGTCTGCTTCAACGGCGCCTACCTGCTGCGGCGCTTCGCCCTCGACCAGAACTTCCTGGCCGAGTTCCGGGCCGAGAGCCGCCTGCACGCGATGGTGTACCAGGTCTGGTGGGCCACCTCGGACTGCGGCCGCAGCTTCCTGCGCTGGGGCCTGTGGACCGTCTGCCTGGCCGCGGTCTTCGGCGTGATCTACACCTTCGTGGAGTTGGATCCTGGCGCCCACGAGACCGCGCTCACGCCGCTGTACTACAGCATCGTCACCCTCACGACGCTGGGCTACGGTGACGTGCTGCCCGCTTCAGGCGCCGCCCAGGCGGTGGCCATGGTCGAGGTCATCCTGGGCTATGTGATGCTCGGCGGTCTGTTGAGCATCTTCGCCAACAAGATGGCACGCCGAGCCGACTAGATTCTTGGGAGCGCACCATGTTCGGACTGTTCAAGCGCAAGAAGGTGGACCCCAGACGGGAGCTGTCCGCCGCTCTGGGCGGGGCCGAGCTGCCCTCCTTCCCAGCCATCCAGATGCAGGTCCTGCGGGCTCTCCGCCAGGAAGACGTCGCGCTGCGGGATGTCGGCGACATCGTGATGCGGGATCCCGGTCTGAGCACCAATGTCCTCAGCACCGTGAACAGTGCGGGCTTCGGGCTCGGGCGCCGGGTGGACTCGGTCTCCCACGCCGTCAGCCTGCTGGGTATCGGCCGGCTGGAGTCGGTCGTGCTCTCGGTCGCCGTGGCCGACGCGCTGCCCCGTCGGGGCGCTCAGGGCTTCCGGCCCCGCCGCTTCTGGAGGGCCGCGGCCCGGCGCGCCACCACGGCGCTGGCGCTCGCGGATCTGCTGCACCCGGCGTCGCGCTCCATCGCGTTCACCGCGGGGCTGCTGCAGGACATGGCTGTGCCCCTGCTCGCGACCCACCGCGGTGGGCAGTACGGCCCGCTGCTCGAGGCCTGGCAGAACGACGGCGGCTCCCTCGAGGCCCTCGAGCGCGGGGAGTTCGGCTGGGATCACGCCCAGGTTGCGTCATGGGTGGCCAGCGAGTGGAGCTTCCCGGAGACCCTCGGCTACGCCATCGGCGGGCACCACGGCGCGGAGGAGCCAGAGCTCGAGGCGCCCCTGCCGGTGCGCCTGGTGGGCCTGTTGGGTGAGGCTGACGAGCAGGCGCTGGACCTCGAGCCGCTGGTGGAGACCGCCCGCGACGCCCACGACGTGCCCGCCGATCAGGTGGTCGCGGCGGTGCAGCAGGGTCTCGAGCGATCGGCGGAGGTGGCTGCCCTCTTCGCCTGATGCCCCCGTGTTAGGGGGCGCCCCCCACGCGAGGTGCAGCCATGATGGTGCTCGGCATCGAGACCTCCTGCGACGAGACCGCAGCGGGTGTGGTGGGCCCCGACGGGGTCGTCACCGACGTGACCTACACCCAGGAGATCCATGCCCGCTTCGGCGGCGTGGTGCCCGAGTGGGCCAGCCGGGCCCACGCCGAGCGCATCGCCCCAACGGTGCGCGAGGCCTTGGACGAGGCGGGCCTCGAGCGCCCCGACGCCGTGGCCGCCACGGCGGGGCCCGGGCTCATCGGCGCTGTGCTCGTAGGCTTCGCGTTCGCCAAGGCCGCGGCCCTGGCCTGGGACGTGCCCTTCGTGGGGGTCAACCACCTCGAGGGCCACCTGCTCTCGCCGACCCTGGACAACCCGGCGCTCGAGACCCCGTTCCTGGCCCTGGTGGTCTCCGGCGGGCACACCACCCTGTACCGCGCCGACGCCATCGGCCACTACCGCACCGTGGCCCAGACCGTGGACGACGCCGCGGGGGAGGCCTTCGACAAGGTCGCCCGCATGCTGCGCCTGGGCTACCCCGGCGGTCCCCTGATCGATCGGCTGGCCAAGGACGGTGACCCCAAGGCCGTGCGCCTGCCGCGCCCCAAGGCCACGGCCCTCAACATGAGCTTCTCGGGCCTCAAGACCGCCGTGCGCTCCACCCTCGAGCGCCAGCCGGACCTGGCCCCCGCCGACCTGGCGGCCTCGTTCCAGGAGGCCGTCTGCGACGTGCTGGCGGACCGCGTCATGCGGGCCGCGCGCCAGGAGGGCATCGGGCGGGTGGCCGTGAGCGGTGGCGTGGCGGCCAACTCCCGCCTACGAGAGCGGCTGATGGCCCTGCCGCTGGACGTGCACATCCCGCCCTTCCGTTTCTGTACCGACAACGGCGCCATGATCGCCCACGCTGGTCGCCAGCGACTGCTGCTGGGTGAACGCCACGGCCTCGACCTGCGGGCTCGATCGGTCTGGCCCCTGGATGCGGCATGAGCCGGGACCGCTCCCGCGACGCACGCGACGGCCCCGCGTCGCAGCTGCGCTCCATGGGCACCCGCGCACGGAAGTCCCTGGGGCAGCACTTCCTGTCCAGCCCGGCGGTGGCCCAGCGCATCGTGCAGATCGCGGGCGTGGGTGAGGGGACCCCGGTGGTCGAGGTGGGCCCTGGCCTGGGCGCCATGACCGAGCACCTGGTCGCGGCCGGCGCCCGGCTGGTCTGCGTCGAGCGAGACGACCGCCTGGCCGACCAGCTGCTCGAGCGCTGGCCGTCCCTCGATCTGCACCGCGCCGACGCCATGCGGGCCGACTGGGCCGCGCTGCTGCCAGGGGCTGGCTGGGCCTGCGTGAGCAACCTTCCCTACAACGTGGGGACCCACATCGTCAGCAGCATGGTGCGCAGCCCCGGCACCTTCGAGCAGCTGGTCGTGATGCTGCAGCTCGAGGTCGCCCAGCGCATCTGCGCGGAACCCGGCAGCAAGGTCTACGGGGCCCTGAGCGTCGAGATGCAAGCCCGGGCACTGTGCACCATGCGCCTGCGCATCAAGCCCGGGTCGTTCCACCCACCTCCCAAGGTCGACTCCGCGGTGATCCGCATGGAGCTGGGGGTGCACCCAGCCTGCGTGGGGCTGGACCTCGACGCGCTGGATCGGGTGGTCAAGGCGGCGTTCAATCAGCGTCGCAAGACCCTGCGAAAGTCCCTGGGTGGGGCCTTCGGCAAGGAGCGGGCCCTGGCGGCCCTCGAGACTGCGGGCATCGGCTCGGGGCTGCGGCCCGAGGTGGTCCCGGTCGAAGGCTTCGCGGCGCTGACCAGAGCGTTCGGCGAGCTCCGCTAGGGATCGACTCGGCACACCGTCCTCCACGTGGGCGATGGGGGACACGGGCGCCCCGTGAGCAGTGGGACCTTTCTCCAGTTCTTCGTCGTGAGCTGACGCTCGGTGACGGCTGCGCCGAAGAATTCTCACGTTGGCGCTGTGACCCAGGCGATGGTTCGAGCCAAGCTGTGGTTGAAACCCCTGCACACCCTTCATGGAGGCTTCCCATGCGCGCACCCTGCACCCTCGCTGCCCTGGCCCTGCTCCCAGCCTGCTTCGACGCCCCCGAGGCCGAGGTCAAGGACGACACAGGGACCGTCGACACTGGGGAGACCGGCGACACGACCCCGACCGGAGAGGCGGTCGTGAGCGGCAACTCCGTGCGCACGGTGGACACCTGTCCTCCCTCCGGCGATCTGCTCGGCACGCTGTGTGTGTTCCTCGCGGCTGACTGCGAGGACATCGGCGGGGTCGTGGCCTCGGTCGAGGTGGGCGACGCGAACATGTACTGGTTCGACGACTACGTCGACTGGGAGATCACCGGCGTCGCTGACGGCAGTTGGCAGATCTGGGCCTTCCTGGATGATGACGAGAGTGGCTGTTCGGAGATGAGCGAAAACGACCTGTACAGCGAGTGCCAGGTCGTGGACGTGGTGGACCAGGCGGACGTAGCCGGGCTGTCCCTCGAGCTGGTCTCGAAGTGTAGCCTCTAGTCCCCCGGGGGCTTCGACCTCCCGTAGAACCCCTGCGGGCGTCCCGCGCTCGAGCGGCCCCGCCTGGCCGCTGGACAGCCGCTGTCGGCGGCCCCCGAGGGCTTGGAAATGCAGTGGTGAACGTGCTATAGTGCCGCATCCCCCCGCCTCCCTCCCGGGACGGCGACCCAGCCCCTGCCCCTTCTCATTCCTTGCCATTCCGCGGAGCGTCCATGAACGGCATCGAGCCGGTCGCGCTGCACGAAGCGACCCGCCGCCGCTACCTGAACTACGCGATGAGCGTCATCACGTCGCGCGCCCTGCCCGACGTCCGCGATGGCCTCAAGCCCGTCCAGCGGCGCATCCTCTACGCCATGTACCACAACCTGCGGCTCATGCCCCAGGGCCGCTTCCGCAAGTCGGCCGCGGTGGTGGGCGAGTGCATGGCCAAATACCACCCCCACGGCGACTCATCGATCTACGAAGCCATGGTGCGGATGGCGCAGCCCTTCTCGCTGCTGCACCCCCTGGTGGATGGCCACGGCAACTTCGGCTCCCCCGACGGCGACTCCGCCGCGGCCATGCGCTACACCGAGTCCAAGCTCACGCCGATCGCCCTCGAGCTGCTGCGCGAGATCGGCCAGCGCACCGTGGACTTCAGGCCCACCTACGACGGCCAGCTCTTCGAGCCCATCGTGCTGCCCGCCCGCTTCCCCCAGCTGCTGGTCAACGGCTCCGAGGGCATCGCGGTCGGTATGGCCACCCGCATCCCGCCCCACAACCTGCGCGAGGTGATCGACGCGGCGCTGATGCTCATCGCCACGCCCGAGTGCGAGGTCAAGGACCTCTGCCGCAAGCTGCGCGGCCCCGACTTCCCCACCGGCGGGCTGATCCTCGACTCCCGCGCCGAGCTCACCAAGATCTACGAGAACGGCTCCGGCCCCATCCGCGTCCAGGGCACCTGGGAGACCGAAAAGCGCGGCCGCAAGCACTACATCATCATCGGCTCCATCCCCTACGCCCAGAACAAGGCCAGCCTCATCGAGAAGATCGGCGCCGCCATCGCCGAGCGCAAGGTCCCCCAGCTGCAGGACGTGCGCGACGAGAGCACGGATGTCTGCCGCATCGTGCTCGAGCTGCGCAAGCGCGAAGACGCCACGGCCGCCATGGCCTACCTGTTCAAGCACACCCCCCTGCAGCAGACCTACCACGTCAACCTCACCGCGCTGATCCCCCAGCGCGGCTCCGACGTCCCCGTCCCGGCGCGGCTCGATCTCAAGACCCTGCTGCGCCACTGGCTGGACTTCCGCTTCGACACCGTGCGTCGGCGCTTCGAGTTCGAGCTCCAGAAGCTCCGCGAGCGCATCCACATCCTCGAGGGCTTCGAGATCATCTTCGTCGATCTCGACGAGGCCATCCGCATCATCCGGGGCTCCGAAGGCCGCCGCGACGCTGCCGAGCAGCTCATGGATCGCTTCGGGCTCGATGATCTCCAGGCCGACGCGGTGCTCGAGCTCAAGCTCTACCGGCTCTCCCGCCTCGAGATCCTCGAGATCCGCCAGGAGTTGGACGAGAAGCGCACCGCGGCCGAGCGCATCGAGGCCATCCTCGCCGAAGACCGCGAGCTGTGGGGCGTTGTCCGCGAAGAGCTGTCGGACCTGCGCGAGAAGTTCGGCACCAAGCGCCGCACCCGCATCGGCGCCAGCGATGAAGACGAGCTCGACTACCGCGACGACGCCTACATCGTGGCCGAAGACACCTTCGTCATCGTCACCCGCGACGGCTGGATCAAGCGCCAGAGCTCCTTCACGGACATCTCCAAGATCCGTATCCGTGAAGGTGATCGCATCGACTGGCTCATCCGATGCTCGACACGCTCGGCCATCACCTTCTTCACGGACCAGGGCTCCGCCTACGTGATCATGGTCGACGATGTCCAGCCCACCACCGGCTACGGCGGCCCTGTGCAGAAGCACTTCCAGTTCGCCGATCGCGAGCGGGTGGTCGCCATCCAGAGCTTCGACCCACGCAACATGCCGAAGCTCCCCAGGCCCGATGCCTCCCAGGCTGCGCTGCCCTTCGCCGACGGCGACGACCCGCCGCCCCCCTGGGGCGTCGCGGTCACCCGCCACGGCCGCATCGCGCGCTTCTCCCTCGAGACCCACAGCGAGCCCTCCACCCGCAGCGGTCGCCGCTACATGCGGGTGGGCCGCGGCGACGACGGCGTGGTGGCGGTCTACCCCTGCGTCGGTGAAGAGTGGGTCACCATCGCCTCCCACCAGGGCCGCGCGCTGGCCTTCTCCGTCGCCGACGCCAAGATCCTCAAGGCCGCTGGCAAGGGCGTCCTCGCCATGAAGCTGCGGGAGGACGACCGCGTCTTCGCGTACGAGCTGTCCACCTCGACCATCCGCGGGGCCTGCGTGCACACCGAGCGCGGCCGCGAGCTGATGGTCACCCCCCGTCGCTTCGGCGGCTCCCGCGCCGGACGAGGCGCCGTGGTGCTCAAGCGCGGCCACTTCGTGGACTGGATCCGCGAGCCGGTGGTCATCCTCGACAAGGTCCAGGGGGAGGAGTAGCCATGGCGCCACGTCAGTACACCGCCAGCGACATCACCGTGATGGAGGGCCTCGAGGCCGTCCGCAAGCGCCCGGGCATGTACATCGGGGGCACCGGCCGGGAAGGCTTGCACCACCTGCTGTGGGAGATCGTGGACAACGCCGTGGACGAAGCCATGAACGGCTTCGCGTCACACATCCAGGTCATCCTCCACAAGGACGGCCGCACCGCGTCGGTCGTGGACAACGGTCGCGGCATCCCGGTGGGCATCCACCCCAAGCACAAGCGCTCCGCCCTCGAGCTGGTGTTCACCACCCTGCACGCCGGCGGCAAGTTCGACCAGGGCTCCTACGTCACCTCCGGCGGCCTACACGGTGTCGGCGCCTCGGTGGTCAACGCGCTCAGCTCCAGCCTGACCGTCACCGTGCGTCGCGACGGCGGCGAGCACCGCCAGGAATACCGCCGGGGCAAGCCCCGCGCCGCCGTGCGCCGGGTGCGCGAGGCCCGCGGTTCGGGGACCCGCATCCAGTTCACCCCGGACGAGCAGATCTTCGGCGCCCGCGTCTTCGACGCCGACAAGGTGCGCGAGCAGCTCGACGTCAAGGCCTACCTCAACCCGGGCCTGCGCATCGTCTTCCGCGACGAGGCCAACGGCGTCACCGCAGAGCTCGAGCACGAAGGTGGGCTCAAGGACTACCTGGACCACCTGGTCAAGAAGTCCCAGCAGCGCTCCATCCTGAGCGAGTCGTTCACCCTGGATCGTCAGGACAACGGCGCGATCAACGGTGGCGGCTTTCAGCTGCCCATCCGCAGCAACATCGCGCTGGTCTGGACCGAGAGCCCCAAGGAGCGCCTGCACTCCTTCGTCAACGGCATCCCCACCCAGGACGGCGGCACCCACGAGCAGGGCTTCAAGGACGCCGTGGTCAAGGCCGTGCGTTCCTACGCCGAGACCCACGACAAGATCCCCAGCAAGCTCAAGATCTCGGCCGAGGACATCCGTGAAGGCGTGGTGGGCATCATCAGCCTGTTCCTCATCGAGCCCCAGTTCCAGGGCCAGACCAAGGACAAGCTCAACAACCCCGAAGTCCGCGGCCAGATCGACTCCATGCTGCGGGCTGATCTCGAGCAGTGGCTGCACGACAACGGCACCGCCGCCGACGCCATCGTCTCGCGCGCCATCCAGGCCGCCCGCGCCCGCATGGCCTCTCGGGCCGCGGTCCAGCAGGTGCGCCGCAAGTCTCCCATCAGCCGCCGGCTCAACCTGCCAGGCAAGCTGGCGGACTGCGCCTCGAGCGACCCCTCGGTCTCCGAGATCTTCATCGTCGAGGGTGACTCCGCGGGTGGCTCCGCCAAGCAGGGCCGCGACCGCAAGACCATGGCCATCCTGCCCCTGCGCGGCAAGGTGCTCAACGCCGAGCAAGCCTCGCTGGCCAAGGTGCGCAAGAACAACGAGCTGATGGACGTGGTCCGGGCGCTGGGCTGCGGCATGGACAAGGACTTCGACGCTTCGCGCCTGCGCTACCACAAGGTCATCCTGCTGATGGACGCCGACAGCGACGGCCACCACATCGCCACCCTGCTGCTGACCTTCTTCTACCGCTACATGCCGGATCTCATCCGGGGCGGCTACGTCTTCCTGGCTCAGCCGCCGCTGTACCGCATCACCGGCGGCAAGAAGACCTGGTGGGCGGCCGACGATCGCGAGAAGGAGCGCATCCTGGGCCGGCTGCCCGCCCGGGTCAAGCCCGAGATCATGCGCTTCAAGGGCCTGGGCGAGATGATGCCCAAGACC
>CAYZVO010000121.1:0-27097 GCA_964481655.1 uncultured Enterobacterales bacterium
TCATGGAGCCCCGCCCGTGACCACCCCCGCCGCCACCACCGAGCCGACCCCCGGCGCCACCGAGACCGCCCCCTCGAAGGGTGGCTCCCGGCGTCGTCGGCTCCCCAAGGTGGGCGAGCAGATCACCCACGAGGGCAGCCCCTCCCTGGCTCCCTGGGCCTCCTCCCTCGGCCTGGCGGTTCTCCAACAAGCCCTCGACCTGAGCCGCCGGGGAGCTTCTTCGAACGAGGGGTAGCACCATTGCCGGAATTATGGTCAATAGAAATCACCCAATCACCCAGGGGACCGCGACCATGCTCATCGGCGCCGCCTACGTTCGTTGCTCCGATCCCAGGCAAGACAAGTCCATCGAGCAGCAGCGCGATGTGATCACCCGTCGTGCCGCCGAGGACGGGGTGCACATCCCGCCCGGGAACTGGTTCGTAGACGAGGGCATCAGCGGGCGCAGCGCCCGCAAGCGACGCTCCTACCAGGCCATGATCCGCTGCGCCGAGGCCCAGCGAGACCAACGCAAAGGCCCACGAAGATGTGCCCCTCAGCGCGATCCCATCGACCGTCTCTACGTCTACGCCTTCTCGCGCATGGCGCGGAACATGACCGACTGCCTGCGCGCCCTGGCTGTACTCGAAGAAGCGGACATCGAGGTGATCTCCTTGACCCAGCAGGACGGTCAGGACGCCTCCATCCGCAAGCTGATCCGCCCCATCCTGGCGTGGCTGGCCGAGCGCTACTCAGAGGAGCTGTCCGGCAGCGTCCAGCGGGGGATGCGGAGCCAGGCCGAGAAGGGCCTGTGGGTCTACGGTCGTCCCCCGTTCGGCTACGAGGTCGAGGAAGGCCGCCTGGTGGTCACAGAGCGCACCCGCCCCCAGCTCGAGGTGGTCCAGCGGGTGTTCCAGCTCGCGGACGAGAGCGGCAACGGAGCGACCCGCATCGCCGCCGCCCTGACCCGCGAGGGCCTGGCCCCACCATCACGCCGCGACCTGGACCGCCGCGTGGCCCCCGGTGCCTGGCGGGCCAAGCACGTCGCCAGCATCCTGAAGAACCCGGTCTACGCGGGCCACTCGGTCAACAGCGGCGAGGTCGTCGCCCGCGACACCCATGAGGCTGCAGTGGATGACGAGACCTTCGAACGCATCCAGGCCCAGCGCGCCCTGCGCGACCGCAACCGCAAGGCGGGCAAGGGCAACGGGGCCAACCGCATCAGGAACGGGGACCGCGGCTTGCTCACCCCCTGGCTGCGCTGTGGCACCTGCGGCGGCGCGGTCTGCGTGTCCCCTGGAGGCTCCGCCAAGAACCGCACCTACCTCTACTACTGCTCCACCCGGCAGAAGAACCCCGAAGCCTGCGCCGGGATCTCGGTCCGGGCAGACAAGCTCGACCGCCTGGTGCTGGACGCCATCGGGGAGCGGGTGCTCACACCCGAGAACGTGAAGACCCTGGTGAGGGACACCATCGCCCAGCTCGCGGCCACCCCCGATGAGGCCCTGGCCGCCCAGCGGGCGCAGCTCGAGGGCAAGATCGGGAACCTGGACGCCACCATCCGCCGCACCGCCGCCCAGGTGATCAACGGGCTCATCGATCAGGACGACGCCAAGGTCCTGAACGCGCCCCTGCTGGCCCAGCGGGAGCAGGCCCGGCTGGAGCTGGCGGCGTTGCCCAGCGAACGAATGCTGCCCAGCCCCGACGATATCGACCCGGAGCGCTTCCGCGCCGAGGTGCTCCGCGCCTGGCGCGAGGCCCCGCTGGAGGACCGGCGCGAGGCCCTGGGCAAGCTGCTCATCGAGGTTCGGCTCTCACCGGGAGGGGTGACGATACGCTACGGGCTCGGTGGATATCACATCCATGATCCGTACGGCCCCCCATACGCCCCCATGTCGTTGCGCGACCCATCCGGATCGTCGAACGACGGGTCGGGGTTGCCCGCGTCGATACAGGGGGAGCCGTGCTCCGCCGAGAGCTGGAAGTCCCAGCTCGGGTAGTCCACGAAGAGGGGGTCGGCGTCGAGGTTGCTGGCGTCCAGCTGGGCCCCCTCCCCCAAGCAGAAGTCGATGTGGGTGCCGTAGTCGTGCCAGGTGTTGGCGTCCGCGGCGTTGTAGGCCACCAGGGCGCCGGGATCGACGGTGAGGCCACAGGCCTCGTTGTCGAAGAAGATGCCGTTCTCCCAGGTCACGCCGGGCTGGGCCCGGGCGAAGACGGGGGCGGCGTGGTTGTGGTTGGCGTAGAAGACCACGTTGCGAACGACCCCCGCCTCGATGTCCAAGGGAGCCTCGGCGTGGTTCACGAGGTTCTCGTAGACGATGGCATTGGCGAGCTCGAAGGCCCCTCCCTCCTGGGAGACGAGCCAGCCTTCGTCCGGGGTCCAGGGCGAGTAGGCGTTGGCCCGCAGCGTGATGTGTCGCATCACGGTCTCGCTGTCCTCGAAGCGCAGCAGGCCGAAGGCGCTGTTGTCCTCCATGAGCACCCCGTCCCAGCTGGAGCTGCCCCCCTCGATCTCCACGGCGAAGGCCTGCTCGGCCCGGGTGTGGTTGCCCGCAATGCGCAGATCCTCGAGGACGATGGTGGCGCCCTGGGCGCGCAGGCCGCTGACGCCGCCGTAGGCGGGGGTGGTGCCGCTGAGGGTGAGGCCACTCAGGGCGAGGGTCGCATCGGTCGCCGAGAGCGCCGGGCAGAGCCAGGCGTCGATGGCGGTGAGCTCCGTACCGTCGCCGACGATGGCCAGCTCGACACCAGCGACGGTGACACATTCGATGTATCGGCCGGCGCAGACGGTGATGGTGTCACCGTCGACGGCCGCGTCGATGGCGTCCTGGATGGTGGCGAAGGGTGCATCGCCGTCGGCGCAGACGGTGTGAGCGGTGGCAGTGTCCGTGTCGGCGTCCGCGTCGGTGTCGGTGTCGGTGTCGGTGTCGGTGTCCCCTTCCGCAAGCTCGCAGGGGTCGCAGGGGGGCTCGCAGCTGGCGAGCAGCAGCAGCGACACCGTGACCACCGAGACCGTCTGCAAGGACCACCTCCACCTCGACATCCGCTCCAGCGTACCAGGGTCTCCGGCTCCAGGCGTCGAACTGCCAGATTCTGTCCTGGCCGTGGGCTATGTTCCTCCGGTCCCCTGCCCCCGCTGGTCCATGGCCTTCGCCCACCTCCACGTCCACAGCCAGTTCACCCTGCTCGACGGGGCGGTGGCCCCCAAGGCCATCGTCGCCAAGGCCGCCGAGCTCGAACAATCGGCCATCGCGCTGACCGATCGCTGCAACCTGTACGGCGCGGTCGAGTTCTTCAAGGCCGCCAAGGGCAAGGGCCTGCGGCCCGTGATCGGCGCCGAGATCAGCGTCCAGCCCGAAGGCATCGACCACAAGGACCCCAAGGGCCTGCTCGGGGGCTGGTCCCTGGTGCTGCTGTGTGAAGACGAAGCCGGCTACCACAACCTCTGCCACCTCATCACCGCCGCCATCTTCGACGGCATGCACTACCGCCCGCGGATCGACCTCGAGCTGCTGCGGAAGCACCACGGTGGCCTGATCGCGCTGACCTCCGGGCTCAAGGGGCCCGTGGGCAGAGCCGTGACCCAGGATCACCCCGAGCGAGCCCGCGAGAGCCTCGCGACGCTGCTGGACATCTTCGGGCCCCAGCACCTCTTCCTCGAGCTGCAGGACTTCGGCCTCCCCATGCAGGCCGAGACCAACACCCTGTGCCGCGAGCTGGCCGCTCAGCTCGGGCTGGACACCGTGGTCACCAACCCGGTGCACTACCTCGAGCCCGCGGATGTGGTCACCCAGCACGTGCTGCACGCCATCGCCATGGGCGAGGCCCTGGACACCCCGGACCGCTACCACTCCCCCACCGACCAGGCCTACCTCAAGTCCGAGGCCGAGCTGAGGGAGATCTTCCCCGACGACAGCGACGCCATCGACCGCACTGTGGACATCGCCGCCCGCTGCGACTTCGCCTTCGAGTTCGGCAACTACCACTTCCCGGCCACCACCCCGCCGGACACCTTCGAGGACGCGGACACCGACCGCAACTGGGCCTACTTCTACGAGGCCTTCCCCCCGCCCGCCGACTACGGGCTCCCCGATCCCAGCGACGCCATCCCGCCGCGCCCCGAAGGCGCCGGCAACATGAACGGCTACTTCCGCTGGTACAGCCACGAAGGCCTCAAGCTGCGCCTGCAGCACATCCCCGAAGACCAACACCAGGTCTACTGGGAACGCCTCGAGCGCGAGCTGGGCATCATCATCTCGATGCAGTTCCCGGCCTACCTGCTCATCGTCGCGGAGTTCATCAACTGGTCCAAGGACAACGGCATCCCCGTCGGCCCCGGGCGCGGCTCCGCCGCCGGCAGCCTGGTCGCCTACGCCATGCGCATCACGGATGTGGACCCCATCCACTTCACGCTGCTCTTCGAGCGCTTCCTGAACCCCGAGCGCGTGTCGATGCCCGACATCGACGTCGACTTCTGCCAGGATCGCCGGGAAGAAGCCATCGAGCACGTCCGCGTCAAGTACGGCTCCCCCCTGGTCAGCCAGATCATCACCTACGGCAAGCTCAAGGCCAAGCTCGCCATCCGCGACGTCGCCCGGGTCGCCAGCCTCACCTTCAACGACGCGGACCGCATCGCCAAGCTGGTGCCCGACGAGCTCGGCATCAAGCTGAAGGACGCGATGAGCGAGCCGTCGTTCCGCGACAACTACAACGCCGATCCCCGCGTCCGCCGCGTGGTGGATCTGGCCAGGCTGGTCGAAGGCATGACCCGCCAGACCGGCATCCACGCCGCCGGCGTGGTCATCGCCGACAAACCCCTGGTCGAGTACGCGCCCCTGTACCGGGACTCCGCGGAAGGCGGCCCGGTGGTCCAGTACGAGATGAAGGCCGCCGAAGACGTCGGCCTGATCAAGTTCGACTTCCTGGGCCTCAAGACCCTCGACCAGATCCGCGACGCGGTCGCCCTGGTGGAACGCAACACCGGCGAGCACATCGACATGGCGCACATCCCCCTGGATGACGCCAAGACCTACGCGCTGCTCTCCAAGGGCGACTCCCTGGGCGTGTTCCAGGTCGAGTCCGACGGGATGCAGAAGCTGCTGCAGCGCCTGCGCCCGGAGAGCATCGAAGAGGCCGTCGCCCTCATCGCCCTGTACCGCCCCGGCCCGCTGCAGTCGGGCATGGTGGACACCTTCGTCGACTGCAAGCACGGCCGCAAGGAGATCACCTACCCGCTGCCAGAGCTCGAGCCGATCCTGCAGCCCACCTACGGGGTGGTGCTCTACCAGGAGCAGGTGATGCAGATCGCCCAGCTGCTGTCCGGGTACTCGCTCGGCGAAGCGGACATGCTGCGCCGGGCCATGGGCAAGAAGAAGAAAGAGGAGATGGACAAGCAGGCCGTGCGCTTCCTGGCAGGCGCCGCCGAGAACGACATCCCCGCCGAGACCGCCCGCTACATCTTCGACCTGCTGGCCAAGTTCGCCGGCTACGGCTTCAACAAGTCCCACTCCGCCGCCTACGGCCTGATCTCCTACCAGACCGCCTACCTCAAGGCCCACCACCGCGCCGAGTTCATGGCGGCGCTGATGACCATCGAAGCGGACAACACCGACAAGGTGCTCATCTACATCCGCGACTGCCAGCGGGCCAAGCTCGACATCCTGCCCCCGGACGTCAACCACAGCCTGGCCGCCTTCGACGTGCCCGCGGACGCCCGCACCTCCATCCGCTACGGCCTGGGGGCGGTCAAGAACGTCGGCGGCGCCGCCGTCGAGGCCATCGTGGCCGCCCGCGACGCCGAGGGCGGCAGCTTCCGCGACTTCACCCACTTCCTGGACTCGGTGGACCTCTCCAAGCTCAACAAGCGGGTGCTCGAGCACCTGGTCAAGGCCGGCGCCTTCGACTGGACCGGCCTGGCCCGGGCCGCGATGTTCGACGGCCTCGACGGCGCCATCCGCGTCGCCCAGCGAGCACAGGAGACCCGCAACTCCGGCCAGACCAGCCTCTTCGGCGGCGCGGCGGCGCCACCGCCAGCCTTCCGCTTCCCGGACCGAGGCGAGTGGCCCACCGGCCAGCGCCTGGCCTACGAAAAAGAAGCGCTGGGGTTCTTCCTCTCGGGCCACCCCCTCGAGCCCTACATGAAGGACCTGGCCCGGCACACCTCCTGCACCCTCGAGGCCCTGCCGAAGTTCGCCGCCTCCCACGGCATCGACGGCAAGGGCGGCTTCCGGCGCCGGGTCGAGGTCCGGGTCGCAGGTGTGGTCACCGCGGCGCGGGCCATCCGCTCGAAGCGCGGCGGCCGCATGGCCTTCGTCACCTTGAGCGACCCGCGGGGCACCGTGGAGTGCACCTTCTTCTCCGAAGCCTGGGAGCAGTCCCGCGAGGCCCTGCAGTCCGAGCAGCCCGTCATCGTCCACGGCAAGATCGAACAGCGCGAGGGCCAGGAGCTCCCCAGCATCCGAGCCGAAGGCGCCGAGCTGGCCGCCGAGGTGCTCGGGCGCTCCGCCCGGGCGGTCGTGCTGGAGCTCGAGCACCGCGAGCTCAACGACGCCGCCTGCAAGGCCCTCATCGCCCTGCTGCAGGAACACGAAGGCCCCTGCGCCTGCCGCCTGCACATCGACTACCAGGGGCGCGCGCAGGTCAAGCTGCGCTTCCCACCCCAGCGCGGCGTGGCCGCCAGCGACGCGCTGCGCACCGGGGCGGAAGAGCTCTTCGGTCGCCCCGACGTGATCCGCTTCGCCTGACCCCTTGCCAGCGCCGGATCCCAGCGCTAGGTCCATGGTCCCTCCTTCCAGGAACCCCGACGCATGCTCCGCGCCGCGCTGCTGATCCTCGGCCTCACCGTGCCCGTCTCCATGGGCGCAGATGAAGCCCCCATCGCTCCGGTCACCTTCGAGCTGGCGGGCGCCACGGTGGACTGGACGAACATGGTGCTGACCATGTCCGAGCAAGCCCAGCCAGCACCCGGTTCCCACACCGAGCTGCAGGTGGTCGAGCAGCAGGCCCGGGTCCGCCTCGGCCCGCGGATGCTCGAGGCCGCCGGCCGGGTGCGCCTGGACCACGAGACCACCGTCCGCGACCTCATCGACGCCCGCACCCCCATCGGGGAGCACCTGGGCCAGGAGTCCTCCTCGTGGCACGTGGCCGAGGCCCGCTACCACAGCTCCGGCAAGGTCGAGATCATCGCCGAGCTGGACCTCGCGACCTGGCTGCGGCCCGCGGCCTACGCCGGCGCCGCATCGGGTGATCCTCCCGAGGGCGAGCCCTCGAGCTACAGCGGCGTCGTCGTCGATGCCCGCGGGCTCGAGGCCGGCGGCGCCCTGGCCCCCAGGCTGCTGTCCCACGACGGTGACGTGCTCTACGCTCTGGACCGGGTCCACGAGACCGTCGCCCGCAAGCGCACGGCGGTCCAGTACGTGAGCGACCCCGCCGACCCCAGGGCCCACCGGCGGGCTGGCGACAACCCGCTGATCCTCCGGGCGGTGGATGTGCGCGACGAGGTGGACCTGGTGTTGTCGGTGGACGACAGCATCCGCATGCAGACCGTCAGCCGCGACGCCAGCCTGCTCACCGAGGCCAGGATCGTGCTGGTGCTCGACCCGTGAGCGCGGCCGCCCCCCGCCGCTCCAGCCCGCGCTGGCGCTGGCTGGGGACCGTGCCCTACCGCGACGCCCTCTCCCGCCAGCGCGAGCACCGCGACGCGGTCATCGAGGGCGAGGCCCCGTCGGAGCTGTGGCTGCTCGAGCACCCCCCGGTGGTGACCGAAGGCCGCCGCCCTCCCCCCGTCCCCACCCCGGTGGAGCTGCTGGCCCAGCACGGCATCGACTGGGTCCGCACCGAACGCGGCGGGCTGGCCACCTACCACGGCCCCGGCCAGCTGGTGGGCTACCTGATCGCGGATCTCGGCGCCCTGCGCCTGGGGGTCAAGGCCACCGTGGCCGGCCTCGAGCGCGGCCTGATCGCCTGGCTGGCCACCCGCGGCGTCGAGGCCGGGCTGCGCGAGGGCATGCCAGGGGTCTGGGTCGGCCGGGACAAGATCGGGGCGGTGGGCCTCAACGTGCACCGCGGTGTGAGCATGCACGGCTTCGCCCTCAACCTCACCACCGACCTGAACCCCTACCGCCTCATCGTCCCCTGCGGCATCACCGACGGCGGCGTCACCAGCCTGGAGGCCCTGCTCGGACCGACCACCCCCACCCCCGCCCGCGCGGCCCCCGAGCTCGCCGGTGAGGTGCTGACGGCGCTGGGGGATCCGGGCCTTGCCCCCCCGGTTGACAGCCCATAAAGGGGGCCGGCTCAACAGCTTCCTCCGATCACCCCAAGCACCTGGACCCACCCGCATGACCAAGAGCGAGCTCATCCGCGCGGTCGCCCAGCGTGGCGACGTACCCCACGCCATGGCCTCCCGCGTCGTCAACCTCGTCTTCGACCAGATGCGCGACGCCCTCTGTGAGCAGCGCCGGGTGGAGATCCGCGGCTTCGGGACCTTCCAGGTCAGGCAGTACGACGGCTACGAAGGCCGCAACCCGCGGACCCGCGGCGCCATCCAGGTCAGGTCCAAGTCCCTGCCCGTGTTCCGTGCCGGCAAGGAGATCCGCGAGCGCCTCAACAGCAGCGGGGACTGAGCTCCCATGTGGGCGGCGCTCCTGCTGGCCGTGGCCACCGGCGCCGCTGGGGAGTTGTACGTCAACGGCGTGCGCGCCACCGGGATGCGGGACCAGACCTTCGAGGACGCCGACGTGCACATCGACGAGCACGGCGACATCCACATCACCGCGCCCCGCTACGTGATCCACAGCCTCGAGCCGGAGCCCACCCCGGCGCCCCAGCCCACGCCCCAGGCCAGCGAGGTCTCCGCGGGCCAGTACTGGCTCGTCACCGAAGACCACCGCTCCAGCGGCCACACCGTCGAGGTCTTCGTCAACGGCAACCTGGTGCGCAGGGTCCGTTCGGGGGAGCCCCAGCTGATCCTCGATCTGGGCCCCTGGCTGGTGCGCGGCACCAACAACATCACCTTCTCGGCCCTGCCCGGCCCCCAGCCCGGCGGCGGTGCCCTGCACGTCTACATGGGCACCGGCTACAACGATGCAGGCGTCATCCGCCTGCACGACCCCCAGATCGACTACGTCCGGCGCTCGTCGGACGAGCCCACCGGCGGGATGACCGACGCCGTCCTCAGCGTGCGTTGAGCGCCCCACCCCACCCCGCGAGAGTTCCGTGAGCGACACCGAATCCACCAAGGTCCGCCGTACCTACGTCCTCGACACCAACGTCCTGCTCTACGACCCGGGCGCGCTGCACGCCTTCGGCGAGCACGACCTGGTGCTGCCCATCACGGTGATCGAGGAGATCGACAAGTTCAAGCGCGACCTGAACGAGACCGGCCGCAACGCCCGCACCATCTCCCGCGCGGTCGATGGCCTGCGCGCCGAGGGCAGCCTGTCCAAGGGCGTGCCCCTGCCCGGCGGCGGCCAGCTCGTCGTGGACCTGGGCCTCGACTCGGATCAGCTGCCCCGGAACTTCGAGCCCAACACCAACGACAACCGCATCCTGGCCACGGTCCACTCCCTGTGCCGCAAGCGGCCCCTGGGCACCGTGGTGTTCGTCACCCGCGACGTCAACATGCGGCTGAAGGCCGACGCCCTGGGCATCAAGGCCGAAGACTACGAGCACGCCCACATCCAGATCGACGAGAACTACACCGGCGTGGTCGATCGCGACGTGCCCGAGAAGCAGATCCAGGAGCTGTACCAGCGAGGCTGGATCAGCTTCGAGGACCCCGACCTGTACGCCAACCAGTTCGTGATCCTCAAGGCGGCCGATCGCAGCGACAACCAGAGCGCCATGGCCCGCTACGACGCGCGCCAGCAGCGCCTGGTGCGGGTCCAGCGCCAGAAGGACGCCGTCTGGGGCATCTACCCCCGGAACAAGGAGCAGATCTTCGCCCTGGACCTGCTGCTGGACGACTCGGTCCGCCTGGTCACCCTCGACGGCATCGCCGGCACCGGCAAGACCCTGCTGGCCATCGCCTGCGGCCTGCAGAAGGTGGCGGACGAGGGCGCCTACCGCCGCCTGGTGGTGGCCCGCCCCATCTTCCCCCTGGGGCGCGACGTCGGCTTCCTGCCCGGCGACATCAGCGAGAAGCTCAACCCCTGGATGAAGCCCATCTTCGACAACCTCGAGCTGCTGCTCAACGGCGAGGATGGCGGCGACACCAAGCGCGGCCGGGGCGCCGGCGCCCCCAGCTACCAGCCGCTGCTCGATCAGAAGATCATCGAGGTGGAGCCCCTGACCTACATCCGCGGCCGCTCCATCCCCCGCCAGTTCCTGATCATCGACGAGGCCCAGAACCTCACCCCCCACGAGGTCAAGACCGTCATCACCCGCGCCGGCGACGGCACCAAGGTGGTGCTCACGGGCGACCCCTACCAGATCGACAACCCCTACGTGGACGCCACCTCGAACGGCCTGACCTACGTGGTCGAGCACTTCAAGGGCCAGGGCCTCGCCGGCCACGTCACCCTGCGCAAGGGCGAGCGCTCCGAGCTGGCCGAGACCGCCGCGCGCCTGCTCTAGGCGCTCGCACGTGGGCACCCGCTTCCTCCCCACCACCCGCCGAGAAGCCCGCGGGCAGCTCGACGTGGTGCTGGTCACCGGCGACGCCTACGTGGACCACCCCAGCTTCGGGGCCGCGGTCATCGGCCGCTGGCTCGAGGCCCACGGCTTCTCGGTCGGCATCATCGCCCAGCCCAGCTGGGACGGGCCCCAGGCCTTCGAAGCGCTGGGACGACCGCGCCTGTTCTTCGGGGTCACCGCGGGCAACATGGACTCGGTGGTCAACGGCATCACCTCGGCTGGCAAGCGGCGCAACGACGACGCCTACAGCCCCGGCGGCGCGGCCGGGCGGCGCCCCCTGCGGGCCAGCATCGCCTACACCGCGCGAATCCGTCAGGCCCACCCCGGGGTGCCGGTGGTGCTGGGTGGGGTGGAAGCCAGCCTGCGGCGCTGGGCCCACTTCGACTACCAGCAGCGCAAGGTGCGGGGCAGCATCCTGCTGGACAGCAAGGCCGACCTGCTGGTCTACGGCATGGGCGAGCAGGCCGTGCTCGAGCTCGCACAGCGCCTGGCCGCGGGCGGCGGCCTCGAGTCCTGCCGGGACATCCCCGGGACCGCCATCCCGGTGGGCGCGAAGACCCCCCTCCCCCACGAGGGCCCCATCGAGCTGCCCTCCCTCGAGGACATCCAGCGGGACCCCGCGGCCCTCGGCCGGGCCACCCTGCTGGCCCACCAGCACGCCGAGCCCCTCAGCGCCCGCCCGCTGCTGCAGCGACACGGCGGCCGCGCGGTGTGGTGCAACCCGCCCGCCCCCACCATGGACGCCGAGCAGCTCGACCGCGTCTACGAGCTGCCCTACGCCTGGCGGCCCCACCCCTCCTACAGCGAGCCCATCCCCGCCTTCGCCTCGGTCGAAACCAGCATCACGGCCACCCGGGGCTGCGGCGGAGGCTGCGCGTTCTGCGCCATCGCCCTGCACCAGGGCAAGCAGGTGGTCTCCCGCAGCGAAGAGTCGGTGCTCCGGGAGGCGCGATCCATCGCCGGGCGCCCAGGCTTCCGGGGCACCATCACCGACGTGGGCGGCCCCACCGCCAACCTCTTCGGCCTGGCCTGCGCCTCGGCCGCGGCCCGGGAGCGCTGCCGGCGCCACAGCTGCCTGCACCCCCGCCGCTGTCGGCACTTCCTGGGGGACGCCTACGCCTACGCGCGCTTGCTGGACGAGGTCACCCGCGTCCGCGGGGTCCAGCGGGTCTTCGTGGGCTCCGGGCTGCGCCACGAGCTGCTGCTCGAGGATCCCGGCTTCCTCCGCAGGCTGGTGGCTCGGCACGTCTCGGGGCGCCTGACCGTGGCCCCCGAGCACACCGACCCCGCCGTGCTGGCCCTGATGCGCAAGCCGCCGATCGCGGCCTTCGAGCGCTTCTCGGAGATGTTCGAGCAGGCCTGCCACGCTCAGGACAAGCCCTACCAGCTCATGCCCTACCTGCTGGCCGCCCACCCCGGCGCGGGCCCGGACGAGGCCATCGCCATGACCCTGTTCCTCAAGGAGCGGCGCATCCGCCCCCGGCAGGTGCAGCTCTTCCTGCCCACCCCCGGCACCATCGCGACCGCCATCTACCACAGCGGCATCGACCCCGGCAGCGGACGCCGGGTCCCCGTGGCCCACAGCGCCAAAGAGCGCGCCCGCCATCGGGCCCTGCTGCTGTACTGGAAGCGCGAGGAAGCCCCCGCTGTGCGGGAGGCCCTGCAGGCCTGGGGGCGCGATGAGCTCATCGGCCGCGGGCGAGGCACCATCGTCGAGCCTGGCCCGGCCCGGGGTGGGTGGGAGCGCCGGCCCCACGAGCGCAAGCGCCAGAACGGGCGCAAGCGCCCGAAGCGGGGTAGCAGGTCGCGCTAGCCGAGCGCCGCAGGAGCCCCCATGGCCCACAGGAAGCGTCCACCGAGGCATCGCGACCAGCGAGACCGTCGCAAGCCCGCGCCCAGCGGTCTCCGGCGGCCGGGCGGCCAGGACCAGCTCGAGGGGCGCAACCCGGTGCTGGAGTGCCTTCAGCGCAAGCGTCGTCGGATCCACAGCCTGCTGCTCGACGAGCGCGCCCGCCCCCACCCCAAGCTCGATCGCCTGCTGCAGTCGGCCCGGAGCCAAGGCGTGACCATCCGCCGCGTGCCCCGCGACGACCTGGACGCCATCAGCGAGACCGGCGTCCACAACGGGGTGATGGCCTGGGTGGAGCCCCTGAGCGCCCCGACCATGAGCGCCCTGCTCGACCAGCTCGAGCAGCAGGGCGTCGAGCCCTTCATCGTGCTGGTGGACGAGCCCCAGTACGAGCACAACCTCGGCGCGGTGCTGCGCTCCGCCCTGGGCGCCGGCGTGCACGCGGTGGTGGTCCCACGGGTCAGGGGCAAGCAGGTCAACGCCGTGGTCCAGCGGGTGGCCATGGGCGCCGCCGAGGTGGTGCCCGTGATCCGCGAGGGCCTGTCCTCCTGTCTGGCCCAGCTCGATCGCCGAGGGGTCCGCATCGTCGGCGCCGAGCACGGCGGAGAGCCCCACTGGAGCGTGGACCTGACCGGCCCGATGGCCCTGGTGCTGGGGGGCGAGGACAAGGGCCTCACCGCCACCATCCTCAAGCGCTGCCACGCCATCGCCACCGTCCCCACCGCCGGGGACCTGCAGTCCCTCAACTTGAGCGTGACCGCCGCCCTGATGATGTACGAGCGCGTGCGGCAGCAGTCGGTGGGGTCGTGACCGAGCAGGCGTCCGTGGCACCGAAGGCTCCCGAGCCCCACGAGCTCCAGAGCCTGCACCCCCGCGTGGTGGGCCTGTGGCGCATCCAGGCCGTGGTGGGCTTCGCGACCCTGTTCGTGCCCGTCGGGCTCGGTGCCGCCGGTGTGCTGTTCACCATCCTGGGCATGGGCGTCGCCCTGATCGCCGCGCTGGGCTCCATGGCACTGCTGCTGCTGGTGCTGTTCATCGTGCAGGTGGGCGTCTGGCCGCCCCTGTCCTACGACCGCTTCCGCTTCGCCGTGCGCGATCAGGATCTGTGGGTGGCCCGCGGCGTGCTCTTCCGGCAGCAGTCCGTGATCCCCCACGCGCGCATCCAGCACGTCGACACCCGCCAGGGTCCCCTGGAGCGCCTCTTCGGGCTCACCCGCCTGCTGGTCTTCACCGCCAGCGGCCTGGCCGCGGACGGCGGCATCCCAGGCCTGGACAGCGCCACCGCCGAGGCTCTCCGCGACGACCTGGCCGGGCGCGTGGGGGGCGAGGATGGCCTCTGAGCCCACCGTGCCCCCGGTGGAAGTGTGGAACCGGCTCCACCCCGCTTCGCCGCTGATCAACCTGATCCCCCAGGCCTGGCGCATCGTCCGGGCCTACTGGCCCCTGCTGCTGGCCCTGGTCATCGGCACGGAGGCGGGGGGCGGGCTGTCCTGGCTCGACCTGCTCTACCTGCCGGCCTTCTTCCTGGCGCCCATGGCACGCACGGTGATCCACTGGGCCACCCTGCGCTACCGGGTGCACGACGGACGCCTCGAGATCAAGTCCGGCCTGCTGTACCGCCAGGTCCGCCTGATCGGCCCCGAGCGCATCCAGAACAGCGAGCTGGTGCGCAACCCCTTCCACCGCCTCGCCGGGCTGGTGGAGGTGCGCCTCGAGACCGCCGGCGGGGAGCAGACCGAGGGGCTGCTCTCAGCGCTGTCGGTCCCTCAGGGCCAGGCGCTCATGACCCGCCTGAACGAGCTGCGACGGGCAGCCGCCCACGCCGCCGAGGGCGAGCCCGACGAGCCCCGGGAGCGGGAGCTGCTGGCGGTGGGCACCCTCGAGCTGCTCGCCCACGGTCTCACCTCCCGCCGGGTGGGCGTGCTGGCGGTCATCGCCGCGGTGGGACTCGAGGTCTGGCAGCAGCTGGGCGGGGGCGACCCCAACGCGCTGCAGCAGGGCATGCACCCGGCGTTCATCGCCGGCGTGGTCCTGGCCTCCTTCGTGCTCGGGGTGCTGCTGGCGGTGGGCAACTCCCTGCTGCGCTTCCACGGCCTGCGGCTGGTGGAACGGGACGACCGGGTCGAAGCCCGCCACGGGCTGCTCACCAGGCGACAGGTCGGGCTACAGACCCGGCGCATCCAGCTGATGCGCGTGGACGAGCCTCTGCTCCGGCGGCTGATGGGCTTCGCCACCCTGCACATGGAGACCGCCGGCCTGGCCGCGGGCCCTGACGGGATGCGCCAGGCCGAGGCGACCATCCCCATGGTCGATCAGGACGAGCTGTTCGGGCTGTGCCGCGAGCTGGTCTCCGGCCTGGACGCGGACCCCTGGGGAGGCGACCTCGAGCCGGCCCCCACCCGCGCCCTGGTGTGGCTCCAGCAGCGCGCCCTGGTCCGCAGCGGGCTGCTGGTGCTCGTGGCGGTCCTGCTGGGGGGCAGCTGGGGCCTGCTGGCCCTGCTGGCCGTCCCCGCGATGATGGTGGCCGGCTGGTTCGACTGGCGCTGGCAGGCCTGGCGCATCACCGACCAGCTGGTGGTGGCCCGGCGAGGGTTCTGGATCCGGCGGACCTGGATCCTGCCCCGCCGGAAGATCCAGAGCGCGGTGTGCATGCAGGGTCCCATCCTGCGGATCTGGGGCCTGTCCCAGGTGCTGGTGCGCATGGCCGGAAACCGCGTCTGGCTGCCTCCCCTGCTGGCCTCCGACGCCCAGTCCTGCGTGCTGGGTGCGGTGCAGGCCAGCGCTCACCGGGCCCCCGAACGCGATACCATGCCTCCCGAGGCCCTCGCGCCCGCGCCCCCTTCGGTCCCCGACCCCGAGCTCGAGGACGATGAGACCGAGGAGATCACGGAGGATCGCCATGAGCCCTGAGCCCGCCCACAACGCCGCCGCCTGGTGGGAGCAGCACATCGCCTCGATGATCGAGCACGAGCAGGCCCAGCAGCGCATCAGCGCCCTGCGCGCCGTCGTGCTGGCCCTGGTGGCCACCACCATCGCCGTGGGCGGCCCTCTGCTGATGGCCGGCATGCGCTGGTGGGGCTCCATGGGCTGGGTCGCCGCCGCGGTGCTCTGCCTCGGCTTCGCCTCGGCGCTGCTGTCCTCGGTGATCTTCTGGCTGGCCTTGGCCCCCATGGAGGGCCGCGGTTGGCGCCCCAACACCCTGACCTCCTGGCTGCACCACAAGGCGAGCCAGGGCTTCGGGCTCGACTTTCTGGCGGGGGTGCTGCCCTCGCGCACCGGCGAGTGGCGCGAGAACCTGCGCCAGGCCCGGCGGCTCCGGCCTGACCTGAGCGAGAAGGTCCGCGCCGCCACCCGCCGGGACGAGCTCGAGCCCTGGCAGGTCCACAGCAGCGAAGAAGCCCGCGGCCTGCTGGTGGGCTACCTGCGCGACGCCGTCGGGGCCGACCTGGCCTGGTGGCTCGATCCCGACGCCGAGGGCTGCTCGGAGCAGCTGGCGTCGGCGCGGGTGCGCTCGATCTTCTGGCTGTGGCTCCACCGCCACGTGGCCCAGGCCATGGCCGACATGCTCTGGCTCGGGGTCAAGGCCGGCGTCACCGCCATGTTCCTGGTGCTGGCCGCCCTGGTGATCCAGTGGCTGGGCTGGTGGCTGCTGCTGGTGCTTCCGCTGATCGCGGGCGTGGTCGTGGGCCGCTGGGCCTTCGCCCAGAACGCCGGACAGTAGCAGTAGCCGGCACCGTCGGCGGACAGCCGACGACTACGAGCCGAACGCCTGGACCCGCTTGTCGCGGCGGTAGCGGGGCTGTTCGGCGAGGCGCCGTCGCACGCCGAGGTCGAGCTCGTCCCAGACGGCGTCGGGGATGCGCCGGCCGAAGAACACCCGGAGCTCCTCGGCGAGCTCGTCCCGCAGCCAGTTGACCTCGCGCTCGTCGAGCACGGCGCCGTCGGCGGCCAGGGCGCGCACGCCCCGCATGGTGGACAGGGTGCCGCCGTGAACCTCGACCCGGGGGTTGCGGGTGGTGGCCCCGGAGAAGTCCAGCTGCGCGGGCTCGAGCCCCCTGGCGCGCAGGTCCTCGCCGAGCAGCTCGTGGATCACACGGCGCAGCACGGACCCGGTCTGCTCCCACAGGGGCAGGTCCCCACCGGCGTCGAGCGCCGACGGCGCGGGCTCACCCCGGGGGTAGACCGGCGCGGGCACCGCGCCAGCCGCGTCGCCGAGCAGGCGGGCGTCGAGCCACGGCCCGAGGCGCTCGCTGGGCAGGAAGCCTGCGGAGGTCAGGGTGTCCTCGAGCAGCACAGCGTGGTCACCGTCGGGCAGCCCCGGGCAGCGGGTGGGGCGGCCACGGCCGGCGCTGGCGCGCTGGTCCACCAGCGCGGTGAGCTCGTGGGCCATGAAGAGCTCGGGCCCTCCGAGGCATGGGGCGCGGCCCACGGGGGTGCGCTCCAGGCAGGCCAGCAGCAGGCGCCCGGCGTCGTCGCGGGACACGGGGGCCCAGTGGCCGTTGGCGGGGACCGACCGGGGGCGACCGCCGTCGCAGGGGGCGACGTAGGCCTCGAGGATCTCGTCGTGGTAGGCGCTGAACTTCGCGATGGCCCAGTTGCCGCCGCGTCGCTTCACGCTGATCTCGAGCTCGTAGCCCTGCTTGCTCGGGATGTGCTTGGACCAGTGGTAGGCGCCCTGGGTGCTGCACCAGAGGATCTTGACCAGGCCGAGCTTATCGACGGCGTCGAGGATGGCCTCCACCGCCGGGCCTTCGTGGATCGGAAAGCCGGGGCCTGCGCAGCGGGGCTGGATGGCCGCGATGGCGTGGGTGCAGCCGTGCAGCGCCGCGACCATGGCCGGGACCGAGGTGAAGTCGGCGTAGCGCTCACGCCCGGCAGGGACCAGGCCAGCGATGGAGCTCAACTGACGGTCGCTCTCGAGGACCGGATAGACCTCGATCCCGCGCTCGATGGCCGCGCGCAGCGCGCCGCTGCCCGTCCGTCCTCCCGCTCCGATGATGGCCAGCTTCATGGTTCGACCTCTCCGATAGGCGCCGTCGCCGGGGCGATGAGCCCGGCGTTCCGCAGCGGCCGTAACTCGAGCGGTCTTGTGAAGCGACGCGGCAGCCGCTAGGTTCCACCCACCACCTCCCCTCCGGTAGCCCATGCCTCGAACCCCTCCGTCAGCGCGTCCTCGCATCGCCTTGGTGTCGCTGTACGCCCTCGAGAACAACGGCATCCGGTACGTGGCCACCGCGCTGCGTCGCGCGGGCTTCACGGTCACGGAGATCTACTTCAAGGACTGGAGCAACAACCGCTTCCCTTGGCCCCAAGAGCGGGAGATCCGCGCGCTCATGGCCGCGCTGGTGGAGCGGCGCATCGACGTGGTGGGCTTCTCGGTCCGGGCCTCGGCCTTCCACCGCATCGCCACCACGCTGACCCGCAGGATCCACATCGAGCTGGGTCTGCCGGTGATCTGGGGCGGCATGCACCCCACCTTCCTGCCGGATCTGTGCATCGAGCAGGCCGACTACATCGCCCTGGGGGAGATCGAGGGCTCGGTGGTGGAGTTCTTCGAGCGCTGGACCCGCGACGACCACCCCGAGCGCACGCCGGGCTTCTGGTCTCGCCGCGACGACGGCGTGACCCGCATGCCCCTGGCGCCCCCGCCCGCGGATCTGGACGCCCTGCCCTTCCGGGACTTCGCCTCCGCGGAGCACAAGCTGTACATCGACGGGGCCAGCGTCGAGCACGGCGATCCCTACATCATGAACCCGGAGTACACGCTGCTGGCCAGCCGCGGCTGCCCCTACTGGACCTGCACCTACTGCAGCAACACCGTGACCAAGCCGCTGTACCACTCGATCGCCAAAGACTGGCGCATCCGCTCGGTGGAGAACATCGTGCAGGAGCTCGAGGTGGCCAAGCAGCTCAACCCCCGCATCAAGGTGGTCCGCTTCGACGACGAGGTCTTCCCCATGCGCAAGCCCTGGCTCGAGGAGCTCGCGCGACAATGGCCCAAGCGGGTGGGCCTGCCCTTCGAGGTCCTGGTGGACCCGCGGCTGGTGCGCGAAGACCGGCTGCAGCTGATGAAGCGCGCCGGCCTGCGCGCCCTGTGCATGGGCATCCAGGCCTCCGAGCGTGTGAACCACGAGCTCTACCACCGCTACACCACCGACGACCAGATCCGGCGGGCCCAGGCCCTGTTCTCCAGGCTCGGGATCCGCTCGAGCCTCCAGGTGATCTGGGACGATCCCGCCTCCACCGAGGACGATCGCGACGCCCTGTTCCGCCTGCTGATGGATCTCGAGCGGCCCTTCGAGCTCTACCTCTTCGGCCTGACCATCTACCCCCGCACCCACCTGGCCCGCCGCCTGCTGCGGGAGGGCCGCATCGGCCCCCAGCACGTCGAGGGCGAGGGCATGCACGCCTTCGAGCAGTTCCGGGTGGATCTGGACTACCCGCGCCCCGCCTCCGAGCTGCGCTGGCTCGCCCTGATCGTGCTGCTGAACAAACCCTTCGTGCCCCGCTCGATGCTCTGGTCGCTGTACCGCGATGAGCGCCTGAAGCGCGATCCGCGCCCCCTGATCCTGCTGGCCAAGGCCGCCAACCTCGCGAACTTCGCCCGGATCGGGCTGGGCCTGGTCAAGGACGGCGAGCTGTCCGCCATCACCATCCGGCGCTGGCTGAACCTGGACTCCATGGTGACCATGTGATGCCCTCCACCTCCCACGTCCGCAAGCTGCGCCAGCGCGCCCGGGCCTGGCGGAACATGGCGATGAGCGCCACGATGGACCGCGTGCGCCCCGGCTGGGTGCCGCCCCCCCACGTCGGCTACCTGCTCACCACCTTCCGCTGCAACATGCGCTGCATCTCCTGCGGAGCCTGGCACGCGCCCAACGAGCACGACCTGAGCACCGACGAGTGGATGGCCCTGATCCCCCAGCTGCGCAGCCTCGACATCGTCAAGCTGCTGGGGGGCGAGCCCTTCACGCGCCCGGACATGGCCGACATCATGGCCGAGATGCGCCGGGTGGTCGATCCCTACATCATGCAGCTCACCACCAACGGCACCGCCACCGACGCGATCCTGGACGCCGTGCGTCGGGTCGGCTGGCCGGGGCTGCAGCTGCGGGTGTCCATCGACGGGCTCGAGGCCACCCACGACCGCCAGCGAGGCGTGGCGGGCTCCTGGGCCGAAGCCACTCGCACCATCGAGGCCCTCGCCCCCCTGCGGCGGGAGCTCGGCTTCCACATGGGCATCAACTTCTCCATCACCGATCACAGCATCGGCGAGGTCCAGGAGATGAAGGCCCTGGCGGCCTCCTACGGCGCGGACCTCATCCCCGGCGTCAACGTCTCCCCCTTCCTCGACGGCTCCACCTCCCCCGCCGAGAACCCGCAGCACTTCGTGCTCCTGGACGATCCGACCCGCGCCCTCGAGGCCCTGCAGGACCGCGACGTGGGCACCCGCCTGCAGCTCCCGCGCCTGGACCACGCCGTGGGCCGCTTCATCACCGGCGACGTGTTCAGGCAGGAGATCCTCCAGGGCAGCCTGCGCTTCCGCTGCCGCACGCTCAAGGACATCCTCTACATGCTGCCCGACGGCCAGATCATCATCTGCGGGGTCGATCACTCCCCCATCGGCAGCGTGCGGGAGCAGAGCGTGGCCGAGATCTGGAACGGGGACCGGGCCAGGGCCGGGCGCGAGCGGGTGGCGGCCTGCCCTGGCTGTCTCCAGGCCAGCATCCACATCCTCTCCCGGCTCTACGGCGGCTGCATCGGCCCCACCCAGACAAGCCCCAGGTCACGCTGACAAGCGCGGCTTGCCGCGGCTCTCCGAGTTCTTGTACTATCTGCGGTGCCGCGTACCCGCGGGTGGATGTGAGCAAGTCCCTACCAAGGTTCATCGAGCTGGTGTTGTCGCCGCAGGAGCGCGGCGAGGCCGACTCGCACGAGGTCCAGCGCATGGCCCTCGAGTCGCTGCGCGAGGCGCGGCCGGGCATGCTCATCGACCACATCGTGGAGACGGGCAGCGCCGGCTCCGGCCCAGTCAAACACCGCCCCCTGTTCATGCGGCTGCGCTCCCACGCGGAGGCCCGCACCTTCGACGAGCTGCGGGTCTTCGAGCTTGGGCGCCTGGTGCGCAAGGGAGAGCCCGACTGGCACGAGACCGTCGTCGAGCTGGTCTACCAGGCACGGGGCATCCTGGTGGACACCTCGGGCCTGGTGGCCGACCCGGCCAACGAGGGCGGGGGCCGCAGCGAGCGCCAACGGGCCCACGAGGCCCAGCAGGCCGCCAGGAGCCGCACGCGCAGCGCCAGCCCCAAGGCCACAGGCAGCAGCGGGGGTGCACCGCCCCCCGTGCGGCCGAGCACGACCCCCAGCTGGGGGCCGACGCCCGAGAGCCCGCCGTCCATCGACATGCCGAGCACCCCCGCCCCGCGGGAGCTCGGGACGCCGGCTCCGTCACACGTGGTGACCAGCACGCGCCGTGACGTGCGCCCCCAGACCACCAGCGCGCCCCCATCCCCACGACGCCAGACCCCGAACCGGCGTTTCTTCGCCCTCTGTGAAGGCCAGCTGCTGTGCCCGGACTGCGCCCAGCCCATGACCATCCAGAGCATGGGCCACGACCGGCGCATGTACTACACCTGCCCGGCCAAGCACCTGCACCCCAGCAGCCAGACCCAGCCCGAGGTGTTCTTCCCGGTGGACGTCGTGGATGAGGCCGTCTGGGCCCACGTCTGCGCCTCCCTCGAGGACCCCAAGCTGGCCCTCGAGATCGTGCGCGAGGCCGCGGACCGTGGCGTCGCTGGGGGCGAGAGCCGCCGGGCCCAGGCGCGCAGCCGCCTCGAGCGCCTCGAGCGCGACGAGCTCGAGGTCCTGAAGCTGCGCTCCGAGGACCGCATCTCGGAAGGCGCGGCCCGTCATCGGCTCGGCGAGATCCGCGAAGAGCGCCGGGCCCTGGAGGAAGAGCTCCGCAGCGACAGCGGCGCGGACAGCAAGCTGCGCCCGCTGCAGCGGGCCATCGAGGGCCTGGTCCGCTTCGCCGAGGCCAGCGGCCAGCCCCTCACCGAGGCCAACTACGGGCAGCGACGGAGCCTGCTCGAGGCCGACGTGCCCTCCAGCGCCGAGTACGGTGTCTTCCCCCACGCCGACGGCACCCTGGAGATCCGGGACCAGCTCAACGAGCTCGACCTCTCCCCCAAGCTGCGCCACCGCGCCCGCTCCATCGGGCGCTTCGCCGGCGACCTCAAGGATCGCGTCGCCGCGGCGGGACCGCGCCCCAAGGCCGGCCTCGAAGGGCTCCTGGAGCGCGCCAGGGCCCTGATCCCCCGCAAGAGCGCCGAGGCCGCGGAGTCCAAGGACCTGGGCAGAGCGCTGCAGGCCAGCGCCCGGGACCACCAGCCGACGGTGCTGGTGGGCCGGCCGCCTCCCCGCCAGTCCTGGCTGCTCTACGGCTTCCTGCTGGTCGCCTCCGTCATGATCGCCATCCTCTTCCAGCCCAACACCGGCGAGAGCGTGAGCTACGAGGACCAGTCCTCACAGCTGGGCGTGGCCGAGGAGCTCGAGCAGCTGCACGAGGTGCCCGGAGGCTGGATCGGCGTGCTCTCCCCCACCTGGGAAGGCGCGGGCGACAAGGACGCCGCCATGGCCGTCTGCGAGCGCCTCGCCGGCCAGCTCGAGCTCGCCAGGGCCGAGACCATCACCCTGATGGTGCCCGGCGGGCTGCCCCTCGCCGAGTGCCGCTCCAGCGCGCGCCCGGCCGCCAGCGAGCCCGCCCAGACGCCCGAGAGCGCTGGCTAGTAGCGCAGCGGGTAGGGCTCTTCGAAGGTGCCCGGGCCGCCGCTGTTCCAGGAGTACAGCTTGATGATGGCGACCTCGCCGTTGCCGTCGATGTCGCAGTAGGAGTCCGCCCGGAACCACTGGTCGTCGTCGAAGGTCTCCACCATGTAGGTGCAGCGCACCGCCCCGGTGGGCTCCCAGTTGAGGGTGTACCAGTGTTCCTCGGAGAGGTCCCAGAAGCGGGCCTGCTTGCCCAGGTCGCCGGGGGGATTGGCGGGGGCCGAGATGAAGTTGTCGAAGGCGGCCTCGTAGGCGTACTCGGCGGTGCGGATGCCGTCGAGGCAGACGTAGGCCTCGGACTTCTTGGCCCGCAGCACGAACACCGAGTAGTTGGGCACCGCCACCGACGCGAGGATGCCGATGATCGCCACCACGATCATCAGCTCCACCAGCGTGAAGGCACGCCTCGCAGTGGGCCACAGACCGGTCGCGCGTTGCGCCAAGCTTCCCTCGTGCATGGTCCGAACAGGTGCACAGTATCTACGGGTTGATGCGTCGGCGCAAGGGCCCGGACGCCCCATCGACGCGTTAGGCGCCCGACAGGGCCAGGCTCGCCAGGCGCGGCCGCCCGCAATCCCCGCCCGAGGTGCACCGTGCCCAGGTCCTTCCGCGACGCCTTCGACATCGGCCGGAGCCTCACCGCGGGCTTCGAGGCCCTCAAGCTGGCCCCCCTGCCGCTGCTGCTCGGCGCGATCCTGATGCAGTGCACCGAGAGCAACGGCGGCAACTACGGCGGCGGTGACGGAGGTGGTGGCGGCTCCTGGGACGAGTACGACAGCTGGGACAACGGCGACTGGGAGAGCCTCGGGGCACGGATGGGTGAGCTGAGCCCCGACCTGTCGTCCTTCGCAGGCTCCGTCGGGGCCGCGGAGCTGGGCATCATCGGCATCATCCTGCTGGTGCTGGGCGGCATCTTCTGCTGCTGGGCGCTGATCCTGGTGTTCCGGGCCTGGGTCCACGGGGGCTACATCCGGCTCCACCGCGAGGTGATCGTGTCCGGCGAGGGTCGCTTCGGCACCCTGTTCGGGGGGGCCGACATCCTGCTGCCGGTCATCGGGTACAAGCTGATGGCCTGGGGGATCCAGTTCGGCATCGGGCTCCTGGTGGCCCTGCCGGGAGCCGTGCTCATCGGCGCTGGGGTGTTCCTCGACAGCATCGCCCTGGCCATCATCGGGTTGATCGTGCTGCTGCTGCTGGTGCTGCCCGTCGGCATCTACCTCGGGCTGGGCCTGTACTTCGGCATGCACGCCATCGCCCTGGACGACCTGGGGGTGATGGGGGCCCTCGAGCGCTCGTGGGATCTGGCCCGGGGCAACCGCCTGTGGCTCCTGCTCTACATGATCGTCACCGGCCTGGTCTGGATGGTCGGCATGTGCTTCTGCTGCGTCGGCATCTTCGTCACCCGCGCCGTCGTCGATGTCGCCCGCACCGAGTGCTACCTGCTGGCCACCGGCGAGCGCGACGACGCCAACTGGGCCCTGCGCCCCTGACCGCCCACCGCCATGGGTCGCTTCAACGTCATCAAGGACCTGGTCGAGCTGTTCGTCCAGCTCACCGGCATCCAGCTGCAGGCCTGGATGGCGCCGGTGTTCATGTTGGTGGTGGGGCTGCTGCTGTTCCCCGTGATCCTGCGCTCCCACCGCACGGGCAAGGCCCGCAAGCGCCTGCGCCTGATCGCCTACCGCCGCCTGGACGAGCGCCAGCGGCTCGAAGAAGAAGCCCTGCGGCTGGTGCGGGGCAACCCGTCCGGGCAGCTCGCCATCGCCCAGGAGGCCATCCGGCTGGGCAACCGCGCGCTGGCGCACCGCATCCTCGACGGCGTCGAGGGACGCAAGCGTCACCAGGCCGAGCGCGCCCGCATGCTCCGCGGGCTCGAAGAGTCGGCCGGTCACTCGGCCCTCGAGGCCCACGCCGCCATCGAGCACCTGGTGGACGAGGGCCTGCTCGACGAGGCCCGCCGACGCCTCGCGCTGGCCCAGCGACGCTGGCCCGAGGTCCGGGACTGGCCGGACATCCCCAGCGAGCCCAGCCCGTGAGGGGTCAGCGATGAACGCAGTCCTGCTCGCCGTGGTGGCCAGCCTCTTCTGGGGGGTGGGCACCGCCCTGCAGAAGCAGGGTATGGCCAGCGAGTTCCCCCGCATCACGCTGCGGAGCGTGCTCCGTCAGCTCCCGGCCGTGCTGCGCACGCTGCTGGCGAACCGAGCCTGGTTGCTCGGGCTGTTGGGCATGATCATCGGGATGGCCCTGTTCGGGATGGCGCTGGGGCGCGGCGACATCACCGTGGTGCAGCCCGTGGTGTGTCTCACCGGGGTGGTCGCGGCCGTGGTCGGGGTGGTCTTCCTCGGAGAGCGCCTCGGTCGCCTCGAGTGGGCGGGCATCGGCCTGACCCTGGTGGGCGTGGCGCTGGTGGGCATGGGGGGCGGCGGCCAGACCTCCGTCGAGCCCGCCCCCCTGCCCCTGGCGCTGTTCATCGTCACGGTCACCGCCCTGTCCCTGGCCTCCCTGGGCCTGCGGCGGCTGTCCCTGTCCACCGAGCTCACCCTCAGCGTGGCCGCGGGCCTGGTCTACGGCCTGGCGAACATGCTCGGCAAGGTGTTGACCCAGAGGGTCATCGAGGAGGTCGGAGGAGAGTTCGATCTGTTCCGGCCCGAGGTCCTGCTGAGCATCGCCACGGATTGGCCCATCTGGATCATCCTGGCGGCGAACGTGCTGGCGGGCGTCTTCTTCCAGACCGCCTTCGCCAACGGCCGGGCCTCGGTGGTGACCCCCATCGTCACCATCATCAGCAACGTGCTGCCCATCGTGGGCGCGATCCTGATCTTCGCCGAGCGGCCCCACCCCCTCCACGGCGTCGGCATCCTGGTGGTGCTCGTCGGCACAGGGCTGCTCGCCTTCCAGGCGGCCGGCACCGGGGACGACGGCGACCCCGCGTTGCCCGGCCCGCCCCCGCATCGATAGGCTGTCCCCATGAACGACGATCTCCATCGCAAGCGCAGCTATCGGGACGCCATGAACCAGCGCATCCTGTCCAGCGCCGGCAAGGGCATCCAGCGCTTCTTCGCCCTGGACAGCGCCAGCTACCGTGAGGGGGCGCTGGACCCCCAGACCAAGGAACTGATGGGCCTGGTCGGCTCCCTCGTGCTGCGCTGCGACGACTGCGTCTTCTACCACCTCGACCGCGCGGTGAGCCTCGGAGCGAGCCGCGAGCAGATCGAGGAGTCGCTGCAGATCGGCCTGGTCGTCGGCGGCTCCATCGTCATCCCCCACCTGCGGCGGGCCTGGGAGCAGCTGGATCAGCTGCTCGACGAGCGGACCGCCCAGGCGCAGGAGCCCACATCATGAGCCCAGCGCGCACCGCACGCTGCCTGTACCTCTGCGCGAGCGTGGCCGCGGTCGCCTGCGGGGGGCCCAAGAACATCCACCTGGCGATGGGCGCCCCCCTGGCGGAGCCCCCCGCGAGCGTGGGCCTGGCCCAGCCCATCGTGCTGGCGGTCCACGAGCGCCTCGAGCCCATGGACGCCTTCCACAAGGGCTACTACGTCGGCGACATCTGGTTCTCCGGCGGCTTCGAGCTGATGCCGGAGGAGGACAACCAGGTGCGCTCCGTGGGCGTGGACCTGAAGGACATGGATGCCTACACCGAGCAGGTCACCCGGGTGGTGGGCGACAGCCTCTCCTCGCTGCTGACCGACCACCAGCTCACCTGGCAGCCCATCGACACCAGCGTGGAGCGCGCGCTGCGCCCCCCGCGCCAGACCCCCATCCGGGGCTCCGGCGAGTTCGACGGCCGCGACAACCAGAACCTGCCGCGCTTCGAGCTGCAGCCCCAGCCCCTCGACGCCGGCGAGCTGCCCGAGCTCCCGTCGGGCACCGCGACGGTGCTGGTGCCCATGGTCGTCCACTACTACACCCACAACGGTGGCTGGTTCGTGGGGCAGAACACCGGCTGTGCCGCCGGCGCGCGGATGCGGCTTCTCTGGTCCCTGCACGACGCCCACGACGGCCGTGTGCTCACCTGGGGAGACATCGGCGTCCAGCACCAGCAGGAGTACTACTACTCCCCCAACTCCGCCGAGCTCGAGGACTATCAGCTGATCGTCGAGTCCGAGCTGGAGGGGTGGCTCGACGAGCAGCTGCCCATCGTGGAGTGAACGCCCACCCGGGAGCCTGAGCACCGACAGGCCGGCCCCCGGAGGAGCCAGCCTGGTGGGCGCGAGGGAACGCGGCTACTGCTGGGGGTTCGGACGGCTGCCGATCTTGACGCCGCGGGCGTGCACGCAGGCGCAGCGCTGGCCGAACAGCGGGAAGGCCAGGAAGCCGACGCCGTTGAACTCGGCCTCGGTGCGGATGTCCAGCAGGTGGGTGGCCTCGGGGATCTTGGCCAGGGCGTGGTACAGCGCGCGGGACTCTTCCATGCCGCCGGCGGGCAGGCCGTGCAGGATGAAGCCACCGATGGACATCGGGGGCGCGGCGCCTTCGTTCTTGAACAGGTGCGCGAAGTCGATGCCGATGATGTAGGTGCCGCAGGCTTCCTCGGTGGTCTCGCCCATGACGGTGTAGTCGGCCTTGGCGAACGGGATGGTGGCGGCCGGGATGCGGCTGCCCTTCATGGCGCAGCCGGAGAGACCGATGACGGCGAGGGCGGTGAACAGGACCTTCTTCATGGAGGGCTCCATCTCATCGTGGTGGGTGGGCGCCAATGCGCGGCGCGGGAATCGGATTTTCCGTCCACGCCGATTGCCTCGCGCGGCGGGGGGGGGGGGGGGGGGGGCGGGGGGGGGGGGGGGGGGGGGGGGCGGGGGGGGG
>CAYZVO010000122.1:0-27016 GCA_964481655.1 uncultured Enterobacterales bacterium
GGCCGAGTTCTTCCGCTGGCTGCAGAGCTTCTTCGCCCAGTACCTCATCGAGACCGTGCCGGTGGAAGAGCTCATCGGTCAGACCTTCGAGGACATGGACGACGCGGCCGACGCCGTGTTCGAGGCCCTCAGCAGCAACGACGACCTGCAGCAGCAGTTCCGTGACTGGCTGTCCCTGCCCTCCGTCTTCAACTTCGTCGCGGCCATCAACGGCTTCTTCGACAACGGCGGCGGCAAGGCCTACGTCTACCTCATGGGCGTCCAGGACCTGATGATCTCCATCCGCGAGAACCAGGCCGACAAGCTCGGTCTGTACGCCTTCGACGATGTCGATGACATGGCGCTGATGGTGGCCCCCGGCCTCGAGGACTTCCAGCAGAAGGAGATGCTC
Source organism: uncultured Enterobacterales bacterium (assembly GCA_964481655.1). GTDB lineage: Bacteria > Myxococcota_A > UBA796 > UBA796 > JAFGLY01 > CALDOK01. The sequence continues at coordinate 392 of CAYZVO010000122.1, forward strand.
GAGCTCTGCGAGACCCGCAAGGACCGCTTCGCCATCATCGACGGCCCCATGGTCTCGAGCGGCGACATGGACATGCCGGCCTCCGACAAGGGCTACGGCGCCATCTACGTGCCCTGGTTCAAGATCACCAAGCCCAGCTGGTTCACCGGCGACCAGGACCACCTGGCCGTCAAGGGCCCGAACCGCCGCAAGCTGCAGAAGACCACCGGCAACGAGCTGTACGTGCCGCCTTCCGGCCACGTCGCAGGCCTCTACGCCCGCGTCGACGGCGAGCGCGGTGTCCACAAGGCTCCGGCCAACGAGCTGGTCCTCGGCATCACCGGCCTGACCCAGAACATCAACCGCATCGAGCAGGGTCAGTACAACGACCGCGGCATCAACGTCATCCGCAACTTCAAGGATCGCGGAATTCGCTGCTGGGGTGCGCGCACCCTGGCCACCAAGTCCGACCCCTCCTGGAAGTACATCAACGTGCGCCGCCTCTTCATCATGGTGGAGCAGTCCATCATGCTCGGCAGCCAGTGGTCGGTGTTCGAGCCGAACGACCAGACCCTCTGGAAGAAGCTCACCCGCGATGTCCGGGCCTACCTCATGCGCGTGTGGCGCTCCGGTGCCCTGTTCGGCACCACGCCCGAGGACGCCTTCTACGTCAAGTGCGACGAGGAGTCGAATCCGCGCTATCTTATTGACGCTGGCCAGGTGAACGTGCAGGTTGGTATCTGCCCGGTCAAGCCGGCCGAGTTTGTGGTCTTCAGCATCGGTCAGTGGGACGGTGGCGGCCTCATCGAGGAATAGCCCCACTCACCGTGTAAACCCCCCCCGCCGGATCGCATGCCATCGCGCTTCGGTAACAAAAACGGAGACTCAACAATATGCCTACGGAAGAACTGTACGGCGGATTCATGTTCCTTCTGGAAATCCAGGGGATCATCGGCGACACCCGTGTCATCGTCGGCGGCTTCAAGTCGGTGTCGGGCATGGACTCGGAGACTGAGATCATCGAGTTCAAGCAGGGCAACGACATGGTCGTCCGCAAGAAGCCCGGTCGCACCACCTACGCCAACATCGTCCTCGAGCGCGGCTACACCGCGACCGACGACCTGTGGCAGTGGCGCAAGAACATCGAGGACGGCAAGATCGACCGCCGCTCTGGCTCGATCATCATCCTCGACAACGACGGCCAGACGGAAGTCGCGCGCTACAACTTCTACGAAGGCTGGCCCTGCAAGTGGTACGTGCCTGACATGGACGCCGACAAGTCGTCCATGGCCATCGAGAAGGTCGAGATCGCGGTCGAGAAGATCGAGCGCGCCTAATGGAGCTCAAGACCGAGTACGAATTCGTCCTCCCGAGGGGCTACGTCGATAAAGACGGTAATGTCCATCGGGAGGGCGTGATGCGCCTGGCTACCGCCCGCGACGAGATCGTTCCCCTGAACGATCTGCGGGTGCAGCGCAATCGGGCGTACTTGATCATTGTCCTCCTGGCCAACGTCATCACGAAGCTCGGCGACCTTCCTGAGGTCCATACGGGCATCATCGAGAACCTCTTCGCTGGGGATCTCCGGTTCCTGGAAGAAATGTACAACCGCATCAATGAAGATGAAGCGGTCGTACGCGTGACATGCCCCGAGTGCGGCGCCGTCTTCGAGAGGGAGTTCGGTCGCCTGGGGGAATCGTAAGCTACCCCTTGGAGAACATCTTCAAGGAGGTAGCGTTCGTCGCCTACCACTTCCACTGGGACCGGGACCTCATCCTGGACATGCCGCACAAAGAACGGCACGCCTGGGTCAAGGAGATCTCGGCGATCAACGAAAAGATCAACGAATCGCGCTGATGGTTCCCTCCAGGCCCTTCTAAGGCTTGGAGGGACTTCGGCGGCTCGGGAATCAATATGCGGCCAGGAATCACGGTCCAGCATGTGACTCTGCCCACGCGGCGGGCAGGGGTCGTACGCTGCGACATCACGGGCCTGATCGCGTTCGTCATGGAAGACGACTGGCCCGATGACGCCACAGCCGGTGACTTCACCGAGCTGGTGCTCGAGCGAGCGGTCGACTTCTGGCAGCATCCCCAGCGCTACCTCTTCTCGGATGCATCCAGCCGCGCGGTGGGTGCGTTCTTCGACAACGGCGGGCAGCAGCTGCACCTGTTCGGTGTGTGCGTGCGCAGCCCCGAAGACCTCACCGTCGAGGCCACGCTCCACGGCGTGCTGGCCTCTCTCATGCAGCGCCTGCGGGTCGAAGAGGACATCGCGATCCTCATCGTCCCCGACGCCGCGTACCTGCCCTGCACGGTCGACATGCGCGGCCGGGTCTCCTGCTCGGCCGAGCAGCTCTGGGACACCCTGTTGACCCACTGTGCCGAGATGGGGAACCGCTTCCTCATCATCGACAGCCCGCGGGGGCTCCACGGCGACCCCCTCATCGGCCTGGCTCAGCGCTACGCCGAGCGCATGCCCTCCACCCGCAGCTTCGGGGCCATCTACTACCCCTGGGTGCGGCGCAAGGAACAGCTCTTCCCCCCGTCAGGGGCCATCGCCGGTGTGTACGCGCGCACCGAGCACAGCCACAACCCCTTCGGCGTCGTCTGGCCGCCGGCCAACGTGCCGGTGCGCGGTGTCTCCTCCCTCGAGGTCGACCTCGACTGGCGGGAGACCGGCGTGCTGTCCGACGCCCACATCAACCCACTCATCATCCAGGCTGGCCGCGGTGTGGTCATCTGGGGGGCCCGCACCCTGAGCTACGATCCCACCTGGGAGAGCATCAACAGCCGCCGGGTCGTGTCCATGGTCTCGGAGCAGCTGCGACGGGACAACGAGTGGGCTGTCTTCGAGAACAACGACCCCAAGATCTGGGCCGTTCTCGAGCGGAATGCCAAGATCCGACTCGAGGAATTCTGGCGTGCTGGGCTGATCACCAGCGACGCCCCCAAGGGCGACTACCTCGTGCAGTGCGACCTCGAGACAAACCCGCCAGTTGAGCGGGAAAAAGGTACACTCAACGTGCGGGTCCAGCTTCGCCCCATCGGCATGACAGAACACATCACCATCGATCTCCGGCTCGGTGAGAGCGGAGCGTAGCGCCCCAGGAGGTATCCATGCCCGAGACCAAATACAACGGACGGCAGGACGCCAGCGCCAAGAACCTCAACGATCCCGAAGGCAACATGTTCTTCGCCCTCGAGGTCGACGGGGTCGAGGTGGCGAACTTCATCGAGTGCAGCGGCCTCAAGTCCAGCACCGAGGTCTTCGAGATCCAGGAGGGCGGGCTCAACGAGTTCGTGCACAAGCTCCCGGGCCAGACCCGGTGGGAGAACATCGTCCTGCGTCACGGCGTGACCGGCGACACCATGCTCCAGACCTGGCGCGAAGAGGTCACCGAGGACAAGTTCCACGGTCGGCGTGATGGCGCCATCGTGGTCAAGATGCTCAACGGCCTCGAGGTCCGCCGCTACACCTTCAAGCGCGCTTGGCCGGTCGCCTGGGAAGGCCCCGCGTTCAACGCCAACGGTGCCGACCTGGCCATCGACATGTTCGAGCTCGCCCACCACGGCATCGAAGTCACCGTCACCACCTACGACTCGTAGCCAGGAGTCACCATGGCCCCCGCCCGTCGGATCCCGGGAGAGACGCTGGTCGCGCGCGTGAGCCTGCGCATGACCCACGCCTCGGGTCTGGCCGCGGGTGGTCGTCTGGCGCAGCGGCTGGCCGAGCGCAGCGCCCTCCAGCTGGGCGGACCCCGCCCGATCAGCGCCCGGGTCGACCGCTGGCAGCGCTCGCCGCTGCTGGCATGGGCCGGGGTCCTGCTGGGTGAAGCTCCCTCGCCGGCCTTCGCGGGCCTGATGGCGCCCACCGCGGTGTTCGCGCTGCCCGAACCGCCCGCCGAGGCTGACGTCCAGCCGGCGGCGCGCCCCTCCCGTCGCTCTCCGCGGGCGGCGACCCGTCGTCGAGCCGCACCCTCGGTCACCGGCTCCCCCGCGACGCCGGCCTCCCCGGCCTCGGCCCGGGCTGGCTCGGCCCCACGCTCCGTAGCCCGCACCAGCGTGCTCCACCGCTCCGCTCAGCGCGGGGAACGCGTGCAGCGCGAGCCGGTCTCACCCCGCTCCGTCTGGGCCCAGCGGGTGCTGGCGCCCAACGCCACCCTCGCCCAGCCCATGCAGCCCACCGCGGCCTCCGCGACCCCGGCCCGTCGCGGCGCCGAGCCTCCCCGCGAAGGTGGGCCGCTGCGGGCTGTGGCTCCGCCCCATCCCGTGCCGCGAGCCTCCCGCCTCGTGCGGCCCGAGCGCCGCCTGGCCCAGCCCGATGCCAGCAGCGCTGCGCCCTCTCAGGCCGCATCCCCGGTCTCCGGCCCGCCGCCCGCCACCGCCTTCGATCGCCTCGAGCAGCGGCACAGCCGCCCCGCGGGGGTCGTGGCCGGCCGGATGCGCAGCGCCTCCCAGCCCGTGCACCCCACGGCCCGTGGGCTCGACGCGGTCCGCATGGAACCGGTCCATCCGGACACACCGGGCGCCGAGCGCTCCTCCGAGCCCGACGACACCGCGCTCCCCCTCGACGCCATCGAGGCGCCGACCCCGGCTGTCGAGCGGCACCCCGCCCGCGCCATGCTCCACGCCCTGGCCCGCGCTGGTTCGCCCCAGGAAGCCGCCCGCGTGGTGGTCGATGGCGCTCAGGACGTGGCAGCCGTCCGCGCCCTGCCCGCCCCGCTGGCCGAGGTGGTCAAGCAGATCCAGCGTCAGGTCCAGGCCGCCACCGCCAAGGCCGCGGTCGTGACCCCGTCCGGGCGTCTGAGCGATCAGGCGCGGGCTCGGGAGCGGTCCGACCAGAAGCTGCCGAGCGCGGCCCTGCGCCTCGGCCGCGGCAACGATGGCCAGTCCGGCTCCGGCGAGGTGGTGAGTCTGGCCACCATGCGCCTGCTGCGCAGACTGCAGCAGCTGGTCCACATCGCCGAGGTCGACCGCCGTCAGCTCGAGGCCCAGCGCCGTGTGCGCATGGCCGAAGACTCCGCCCACGCGCGGGCCGAAGGCTCCGCCACACCGGGCACCGACTCCGCTGGCGAGGCCCAGCCGGTCGATCTCGACACACTCGGCCGGGAGGTCCTGGCCGCCGTTACCGACAAGCTCTCCACCCGCAACGACCGACGCCTGGAGGACCCTGATGTCCCAATCGACGTCTTCTAATCCCACCAAGGCCGCCTTCCACATCCTCGAGGGTGAGAAGGCCAACGAGACCTTCACCGTCCAGTACAACCCCAAGGAGTTCAAGGTCGACAAGAAGGTCTCCTGGAAGGAGGTGGACGAGCAGGGCAAGGACCCCTCGCCCCTGGAGTTCCAGAAGGGTTCGCCGCGCACCATCACCATGGAGCTGCTGTTCGACACGACCCACGAGGAGACGCCCACGGACGTCTTCGCGACCTGGGTCCAGAAGCTGCTGGTGATGACCAACGCCGACGCCACGCCCAGCTCCGGTGAGGCCACCGATCAGGGCAAGGAGCGCCCCACCACGGTGCGCTTCGAGTGGGGCACCTTCGAGCTCACCGGCGTCGTGGAGTCCATCACCACCAGCTACACCCTCTTCTCCTCGACCGGCACCCCCATGCGGGCCAAGTGCCAGGTCAAGATGAAGGAGTGGGACCCCGACGCGTTCCAGTACGGCAGCGCGGCCAGCGGTGGCTGGGCGGGCAACGAGATCCGGGTCGTGGAGACCCAGGCCGGTCAGCTGCCGGCGGATCTGGCCATCCAGAACAACACGACCTCCCAGCAGATCTGCGAGGACAACAACATCGACGACCCCACGCAGCCCTTCGAGGGCGGCGAAGAGGTCGTGGTGCGTCCCGGCAGCGGGTCCGAGTCCCCCGGCGGCGGTGTGCCCGGCGGTGACGACGACAGCTACGGTCTCATGGACTTCGTCGAGGACCTGGGCGAAGCCTACGATCAGGCCAGCGACGGCGACTACGAGGGTGCGGCCGGTACCGGCGGCGACGCCTTCGGCAACGCCAGCGACGAGAACTTCTTCCTTTAGTCAGGAGCCGCCATGTCCTCTCAGAGCAGCGGGTCCACGCGGTCGAGCGTCCCGTCCTACGAGATCAAGATCGGCGAGGCCGAACCCCTCACTCAGCCCAGCGACGACGGCATCCTGTCCATCGTGGTCGAAGACCACGTCGATATGGTCTCCATCATGACCATCCGCCTGGGCGGCACCGAAGGCCAGCCCTCGTGGAGCTACAACATCGGTGACGAGGTCGAGGCCAAGATCGGCGACAGCGGTGAGCTGTTCTTCACGGGGCAGATCACGGCCCTCGAGCCGGCGTTCACCATGGACGGTGGGTCCTCGCTCACCATCCGCGTGCTCGATCACATGCACATCCTCGGTCGCGGTCGCAAGACCCGCTACTGGGAGGACGTCGCGGACTCCGACATCGTCGTCGAGGTGGGCGAAGAGTGCGGTCTACCCGTCTTCGCTGAAGGCACCAGCGGCACCATGCCCTACGTGCTCCAGCGCAACGAGTCCAACATCGCCTTCCTCAAGCGCCTGGCCGCCCGCAACAACTTCTACCTGCGGGTCAACGCCGACATGTTGGAGTTCTTCTCCAACCAGTACAGCGGCTCGGAGAACCAGATCTCCCTGGGCGGGAACCTCCGCTCGCTGCGCATGACCTTCAACAGCGTCGATCAGGTCAGCGAGGTCGTGGTGAGGGGCTGGGACATCTCGGCCAAGGAAGAGGTCGTGGGCACCTGCGCTGTGGGCGATGTGACCACCATCGGCGACGGCACCGTCGGTGGCACCCTCGCCGAAGAGGCCTTTGGCGCCACCACCGCCTACATCACCGACGTCCCGGTCAGCTCCCAGGATCAGGCCACGGCCATCGCCACGGCGGAGATGGAGCGTCTCGCGCGCCAGTTCTGTCGGGGCACCGGGACCATCCAGGGGAACGACCAGGTGCGCGCTGGAACGGTGGTTGCGCTCGATGGCTTGAACTCGCCGTTCAACGGGAATTACTTCGTGCTGGCGACCAGGCACATCATCAGCCCGCGCACGGGGTACACCACCGAGTTCACTTTCTGCTCGAACAGCTTCGGAAGCAGCAGCTAGCTGGTGTAGAATCCCGGTCCCTTTTTCTCTCTGGACCGCGAGGCGGCCGCATGACCATCCGCAAGGAGTTCCTGGGGCGTGGGTGGGCGTTCCCATTCCACTTCGACCCCGCCAGTGGCGGTGTCGCCACCTCCGAGTACGAAGAGAACATCCGCCAGAGCATCACCATCATCCTGGGCACCAAGCCCGGCGAGCGCCCGATGCTGCCCGAGTTCGGCTGCCGGATCCACCAGTTTCTCTTCGCGCCCAACACCCGCGCCACGGGCAGCATGATCGCCCACCACGTGGAGAAGGCGCTCAAGCGCTGGGAGCCTCGCATCGAGGTGGACGGCGTGAAAGCGCAGACAGGAAAACAGGGTGAGGTCCGGGTCGAAGTGGACTACCGGATCATCTCCACCAACAGCCGCCAGAACCTGGTTCACGTGCTCACGAACAAGAGTGGACGCTAGATGCCCATCAGACCCCCGAATCTCGATGATCGACGCTACGCCGACCTCGTAGCCGAAGCCCGGGCGCTGATCCCGCAGTACTGCCCGGAGTGGACCAACCTCAACGATGCCGACCCCGGCATCACGCTGGTCCAGCTCTTCGCCTGGATGACCGAGATGATCGTCTTCCGGCTCAACCGCGTGCCGGACAAGACCTACATCCACTTCCTCAACTTCATCGGCGAGGAGCGTCGCTCGGCCCTGCCGGCCGTGGCGCCGATCACCTACACCCTCAAGGCCGACCTCCCCACGGTGGAGCTGCCCCCCTTCGCGCGGGTGGCCACCCGTCAGCGGGAAGAGGCCCCGGCGCTGGACTTCCTGACCTCCCAGCAGCTCACCATCCACGGCTGCACCGTGGATCGCGTCGTGGCGGTCAAGGGCGGCCGCCGGCCCCTGGTCCGCGAGCTGCCCTTCCACCGCCTGGCCGACTCCAGCTCCGCGCTGGTCTTCGGCATGGGGCGCGGGGTGCAGGTCTTCGACATGGACCCGGTGGAGTTCGGCCCGGACTCCTACACCCCCCACCAGTTCCTCTACCTCACCCACGACGACTTCCGGCTGATGGACATGGACCCGGAAGAGGAAGAGCGCCCGGTGGGGCGGCTCGGTGTGGTGCGCTCGAAGTCCGGTTCGGACGGCCTGAGCATCGTCTCCTTCTTCGACTGGGAGTACCCCACGGCCGAGGGCTGGAAGCCCGTGTCGGTGGACACCGAGCCCGACGAGGTCCTGGGCATGCCCGTCCAGGTGCTGTTGACCGCCATGCCGGGCATCAAGCAGCCCCAGGGCTTCGAGGTGCCGGGCGAGTCCCTGGCCTTCCCCGAGACCGTCTCGGGGAACGACTGGTGGGTGCGCGGCCGGTTGCAGTACGAGCGCTGGCTCGCGGGCCGCATGAACGAGGATCTCGAGGTCTTCTGGAAGGACGACCGCGGCGGCTCCGAGCGCCCGCTGAACAACTGGGAGGTCCGCGCCGCGGGCCGCACCCTGCTGTTCTCCCTGCCGGACCTGCCCCCGATCCGCGGCGGCTGGACCGTGCGCTTCGCCCTGGTCGATCGCGGCCTCCCGGCGGGCCGCAACGGCTACCTGCCCGCCTACCGCTGGTCCTACAGGCGGGGTGAGTCCTGGGAGCCCATCCCCGACGAGCAGGTCCGCATGGGCGGCACCACCGTCATCCTCACCGGGCCCCTGGCCGACATGGCCAACGACGGCTTCAACCTGCGCGCAGAGCGCATCGAGACCGTCTTCCTGCGCGGCCTCTGCCCCGACCTCGAGGTCGATCTGGACTGGAAGCGTCCCGTCGAGATCGACATGTACCAGGGCGACGACCCGCGCCGGGTCGAGCGCCTGCTGCCCGCCGAGGCCCCCTGGTCGCCCTACCAGATCAACCCCGCGCTGCCCCCCACCATCGGGCGCAAGTGGTACCTGGGCTCCGACCTGTTCGAGAACCGCGCCCAGAAGCCGGTGCTCGTGGAGCTCGAGGTCGGCTTCGAGTGCAACGGCGAGCCCGTCGAAGAGCCGGTGGACGACTACCTGCTCCAGCTGACCTACCGCGCCGCCGACAACTGGCGCGTGGTCTGGTCCAAGAAGAAGGAGTACGCCAGCTTCACCTTCGCCACCAAGGACGAAGAGGGCGCCAAGAAGGCCGGCAAGCGCCGCATCCGCCTGGTGATCAACCCCAAGACCCAGCTCAAGGGGCTGGCCCGTCACACCGTCGGTGAGCGGGAGACCACCTGGCTGCGCCTCGAGCTGATCAAGTCCAACCTCACCATGGAGGACAAGGACAAGAACCGGCACCCGGTGGTCCCGCGCATCTACTCGGTGCGCCTCGGCGCGGACAAGACCCTGGGCGACGGCACCTACGACCAGCCCATGCCGGGCCCCAAGTCGGCCCAGCTCGATCATCGCAACCAGAACCGCCGGCTCACCCGGGTCATCACCCGCTCCGCGCGGCGGCTGGCCGAGTTCTTCCCGTTCTTCCCGTTCATGGACCTGGACGACGAGAACCTGGCCCTCTACCTGCGCTTCGACAAGCCGCTTCCCCGGGGCCTGCGCCACGCCATCAACTTCCGGTGTCGCGGCGAGAGCTTCCTGCCCCAGGGCACCCGGGTGGACTGGGAGGTCCTCGAGAAGAAGAAGCACGGCAAGACCGCCTGGCAGCGCATCGCCTCGTCCTCCACGGCGGACGACGACAGCCTCACCCAGGTCTACGACTTCACCCGCACCGGGCAGCTGAGCTTCGAGTTCCCCGACCCGCCCGCGGTGCCCGGTGACGGCTTCTGGCTCAGGGCGCGCTTCGATCTGCCGGCGGATCTCCCGGTGGACAGCTTCCCGGCCCTGCCGCCCATCACGCACCTGCTGCTCAACACCGTCGACGCCATCAACCTCGCGTCGGTCAAGCGCGAGCGCTTCAGCGGCTACGGCGTGCCCAACCAGGTCATCCGGCTGCGGCGTAAGCCCATCTTCGTGCACCACGGCGACGGAGAGCGGCAGCTCTTCCCCCGCCCCGAGCTGTTCCCCGACATCAAGGTGATGGTGGACCGCGGCCGCGGCCGCATGGAGACCTGGGTGCCCGCCCGCGACGGCAACCTGCTCACCGCCGGCAAGGACGACCGGGTCTTCGTCGTGGACACCGTCGAGGGCACCCTGACCTTCGGCAACGGCGTGCGCGGCAGGATGCTGCCCGTGGGCGCCAACAACATCATCGTCGATGTCTACCACTACGTCCCCGGCTCCGTGGGCAACGTGGCCGCGGGCGCGGTGCGCGTCTGCGAGGGCCTGGCCGACCGGGTCAAGGTGGTCAACCTGCTTCCCGCCGTGGGTGGCCGTGACGCCGAGTCCATCGAGGAGATCGTGCGCCGGGCCCCCAGCCTGCTGACCAGCCGCAACCGGGCGGTCACCCGCTCGGACTTCGAGATCATCGCCCAGGAGTCCTCCGGCGAGGTCGCCCGCGCGGCCTGCTCCGGCGACATGACCCCGGACGGCTCCGTCGAGGTGGTGATCCTGCCCCGCCGCCGCGAGGGCGAAGAGATCCCCGATCCCTTCCTGGCCGTGGGCCTGCGCGACCACGTGCAGCAGTACCTGGGGCGGCGCTGCCTCATCAACGTCAAGCCCAAGGTCCGCCTGGCCACCTTCCGGCCCATCGACGTCTCCCTCACCGTGCGGCTGCGCCCCAACGCCAACCTGCTGGTGGTGCGCGAGAAGGCCGTGGCCTGGGTCAAGCGCTTCCTGGACCCGTACCGCGGCGGCCTGGATCGCGACGGCTGGCCCTTCGGCGGCACGCTCTACGCCCAGGACCTCGCCCGCCTGGTCTCGGACATCCCCGAGATCCGGCACGTCTCCGGCGTGCAGCTGTACGACGTCAGCGATCCGGCGCAGCGGCGCAAGGGCCCCGGCTGGGAGCTGGGCCAGGGCGTCGAGGTGCTGCAGCAGGTGAACCACGACCTGTTCTGGGCCCGCCGCATCCGCGTGCTGGGTGAGGAGCTCGGAGCCTGATGATGTCCTCTGGAACCGAGCTGGCCGAGCGGGAGCTGGGCGTCATCGCCCAGGTCCCCGGCGATCTCCAGTACATCGAAGACGTCGTGCGGGTGGCCTTCCCCATCCACGCCGCCCGGGCCTACCTCCGCCGCCACATGGGCAACATCGTGCGCTTCCGCCTGGTGGAGGCCCGCCGCGGTGAGCGTGTGGGGCATGTGCGGCTGGCCGAGATCATGCCCCAGGGCGGCGGCGAGCCCATGGCCGTGCGCGCCCGGCGGGTGCTGCCCGACGGCACCCCCGCCACCCTGTACACCCCCGACGATCTCGTGATGCTCCAGCCCGAGCTGGTGGTGGCGCCGGGCCAGCGGCCCTTCTCCATCACCCCCCACGACGAGATCATCCTGCACGTGCCCGTGCGGGGCTACACCCGCTACCTGCCGGCCCTCTACCAGGGCCAGGCCCCCACCACCCGACGCGACATCATCCCCGCGGACGAGGTGAGCCAGCGGCGCTGGGGCGTGCAGGACCAGGCGATCACCACCGACGTCACCGCCGACAACGCCGACACGTTCCGGCGCTTCCTCTTCATCTTCCAGCACCTGATGACCACGGTGGTCGAGAAGGTCGAGCAGCTCCCGCAGCTGACCGATCCCATCAACGCCGACCCCCGCTTCCTGCCCTGGATCGCCAGCTGGGTGAACTTCGAGTTCGACGCCTCCCTGGCCATCCACGAGCAGCGCGAGCTGGTGCGGCGGGCGATCCGGTTGTACCGGATGCGCGGCACCGTCGAGGGCGTCGAAGAGATGGTGCGGGTGCTGACCTCCGCCCCGGTGAAGCTCATCGAGTGTGAGAAGCCGCCCCCCGTCGTGCTGGGTGGCTGCTACCTGGCGGGTGGAGCCAGCCTGCCCGATCGATACCTGGCGGCCGAGCCGCCGGCCCACTTCCTCTACCCGCGCCGTCGCCCGGTCACGCGCTACTTCGTGATGCTGCTCGAGACCCGAAGCCGCTTCGAGCAGCGCTTCGGCGAGCGAGCCACCGACGTGCTGAGGCGCATCTCCCGCATCGTGTCCACCGAGAAGCCGGCCCACGTGCAGTTCACCATCCGCTTCGAAGACGAAGAGTAGGCACCACCATGGCCAAAGAAGAGTATCTGACTCGCATCAACCCCTTCGAGGGCCTCTGCTTGACCGCCACGGATCTGCTCGACGAGCAGACCTACAACCGCAAGTCCCTGGCGCGGCACAGCCTCTACCTGCACGGCCACGGCATCGTGCAGGGCCTGCAGGTCGAGCTCCAGCAGCGCAAGAAGAAGTACGTGGCCATCATCCAGGCCGGCTTCGGCATCACCCGCATCGGCCAGGGCGTGCAGCTGGCGGAAGCCTCTGCGGTGCCCCTCGAGGTGCCCAAGCAGGACGGCGAGTACATGCTGTGGCTCTTCCACGTGGAAGGCCCGGACGACAAGGCCCTGCGGCCGGTGTTCGACACCGCCGAGGAGAAGCCCGGGCGCATCGTCGAGAAGTCCGCCCCGCGTCTGCACCCCATCGAGGACGACCAGAAGGACGCCGTGGCCCTGTGCCGCATCAACGTCCGCCTGGGCCGCATGGTGCAGGTCCAGCTCCCCGTGCCCCGCGCCGGGCGGCAGGCCCGCGCCGCCGAGAGCTACCTCAAGCCCCGCGTGGTTGAGTACATCCGGCTCAACAAGAAGATCCTCCAGAGCCTCTACCGCACCGCGCTGGTCAAGGAGCTGGGGCTCGACACCCTGGGCTTCTACTCCGCCCTGGTGGGCTCCGAGCTGATGCTCATCGAGGAAGGCACCCCGGACCGCGTGCTGTACCGCTCGGCCGGCCTGCTCATCAACTACGGGCACGACTTCTTCAACCCGCTGCCCAAGACCACCAACCGGATCCAGAAGTACAAGGACTTCATCCGGCAGGTCAACGCCGCGGTGCCCGCCGCCGATCAGGCCGACGAGGTCTGGCTGAAGTGGTTCGAGAAGTTCGAGCGCCTGCTGCAGCCGCTGGGCCGCATCGTCGATGAGCTCGAGAAGACCGTCGAGGCGCAGCGTTAGGCTCGCGCAGGGAACCCCCATGGAACAGGCACAGGCCCAGACCGTTCAGCTTCGGGTGCAGGTGGTGGACATGAAGTCCTTCACCCTCGATCTGGTCGTGCCCACCTACCTGCCCGCCCGGGATCTCACCGCCCGCATCGCCCGCGACGCCGGGCTCGAGTCCCACTGGTCCGACGGCCGGCGGCGGCTGTATTGGCTGCGCGCCCGCGGCCGCCTGCTCACCGACGACGAGTCCCTCGGTGCCCTGGGCGTGGTCCCCGGCGAGCTGGTCTACCTGCTCCCCGAGCCCCCCGCCGGCTCGGGCATCCACGAGCAACGCCCCGACTACCCGGAGACCCGCGGCTACGCCGGGGCCGGGATCCTGACCCTGCTGGGCTCCATCCTGCTGGTCTGCGCCTGGTCGGTGGGCTGGGGTGTGGCCCTGTCGTTCTCCCGCAGCCTGGCCGTGGTGCTGCTGCCCGGGCTCGCCCTGGGCTTTTTGTCCACCTCCCTGGCTCGTCACGCCTGGGGCGGCCGCGGTGGTCGGGTGCGGGTGGCCGTCACCGGCCTGCTGCTGTTCATCTTCGTGGCGCTGCTGGCCGTGGCCGGTCCCGTGTTCTTCTCGGGGATCGACATCACCGAGATGCTGATCGCCGGGCTGCCTGGCCTGTTCGCCGGCTCAGTGGGCGTGCTGGTCGGCTGGCTGGCCTGGTGGGGCCCGGTGGAGCAGCTCCCCGAGAAGGTCGAAGACGAAGCCGTGCAGGACGCCCAGGCCGTCGCCACCGTGCAGTGCGCGGTCTGCGGCCTGCCCGTGGGCCCCGAGGTCCGCCAGGAGTGCCCCCACCGCTGCGGCCGCTGGTTCCACTCGGGCTGCTACGAAGCCCGCATGTCGGTCTACCGAGGCGATCCGGGCGTCTGCGGTATCTGCAACCAGCCGGTGCAGTAGGCAGCGTCGGCGTCTGGGTTCACAGGGAGCACGCGGAGAGCGCGGAGGCTGCCGCATGTAGGGGTGCTGCGGTTGGTGATGGGCGTTGAGAGGGGAGTGGTGGTTCCTGCGGTGTTGTTTCGGTCGCTACCGCTCCTTGCGCGGCTTGTTGGTGGTCGACCTGTCCGCCTTCGCCGCGCACCGCGTCGGCGTCCGGGAGCAGGCGTCGCGGGGGGGGGCGGAGCGGCAGCGAAATCCCAGCCTCCGCCCGGCGCCGATCCCCCTCTGCGACCATCTCCACCCGTGCCTCCAAAGGAGCGGAGCCTCCGCGTCCTCCGCGCTCTCCCTGTGAGCCCGAGCCTTGCTACGACCGCGTCCCCGGGGCCTGCATGGTGGGCTGCTCTTCGCCGGCCCAGCTGCGGTCGCGGATGCGCTGGCAGTACAGGCCCAGGCGGGAGCCTTCGACCCTGGACTTGAGCTCCGGGCTGCAGGGGCCGAAGGCGATGCTCCCGAGCACGCCGTAGGCGGCGGCGTCGTAGCTCGAGGGGTGCTTGCCGAGCAGGAAGGAGTCCACGCCCAGCAGCTGCTCGATGGCGTCGAGGTCGGCCAAGGCCTTGGCCATGATGGTGGCCCGGTCGTTGCGGCCGATGCCCTGCTGGTGCAGCTGCTTGCGCACGCCGTTGCGGATGACGTTGGGCAGGGCGAGGTTCAGGACCGGAGGGAGCATCCCCTTCAGGAGGGGCCGCAGGTACTCCTCGAAGTGGGCGTCGTCGATCCAGCGATCCCAGACCAGCGCGAAGTAGGTGTGCTCCTCGATCATCCGCCGCAGCACGTGCCCCCGGGCGTGCTGCTCCGGGTCGAAGCGGGCGTCGAGCTGCACGTCGAAGTGGGCGCCGAGGCGCCCGATGATCAGCTCGGTGTCCGGGATGATCTCGCCGTCCAGCTCCACCCAGGGCACCTTGCCCCGGGGGGCCTTCTGCAGGTTGGCGTTCACGGGCTCGTGCTCGATGCCCGCCAGGCGCAGCCAGGTGAGCAGCTTGAGGCAGAAGGGAGAGACCGAAGGCAGCCCCCAGGCCGCGGGGAGGATGTGGACGGTGAGCATGGTGCAGGCTCCTTGGTGACCCGTTCCGCCTAACGTCCCGCGGCGGCCCGGGGCGCGATAGGGATCGGCCCATGTCCACGGGTCGCAAGCTGCTGTATGCCTCCTTGGTGTTGGTCCTGGTGCTCGTCGGCGCCGAGCTGGCGCTGCGGGTGCTCACCCACCAGGTCGGCCTGGCCACCATCCCCGAAGAGCAGGTGCGCCGGCACCTCGAAAAAGACGCCATGGCCTTCCACGCCGAGCTGGGCTGGGTGCGGGCCGACCTGCCCAACCCCGGGCTGGGCATCAACGCCGAAGGCTTCCGTCATCCGGACGTGTCCAAGGCCAAGCCCGCGGGGACCTGGCGGGCCTTCGCCCTGGGGGACAGCCAGACCTACGGGGCCGGCGTGGACGCGCCCGACGCCTACCCGAGCCAGGCCGAGGCCCTGCTGCGGGCCCGCGCGCCCGCCGGTGTCCAGGTCGAGCTGATCAACGCCGGCATCTCCGGCTACACCTCGCTGCAGGCGCTGCGGCTGGTGCGCACCAAGCTGCTGCAGTGGGAACCCGACGCCATCATCATCGACTGCCGCACCCACGACAGCCCGCGGGAGGACCTGCCGGGGTCCGCGGGGGGCGGGAGCCTGCTGGACAGGCTCACCTTCCACAGCCGCCTGGCCTGGTCCCTGCGCTTCGTGGTGGAGCGGCTCAGGCCCGAGCACGCGCGGCCCATGCAGGCGGGGGCCATGGAGACCAGCGCCGCGGAGCTGAGCGCCCGCTTCGGCAACCACGAGCCCATCGTGGAGCTGGCGCGCCAGCACGATCTGCAGCTGATCTTCGTGGACTACCCCTTCTGGGAGGGCGAGCGGGTGGCCTGCCTCGCCCCGGCCCACGAGCTGCCCGCGGGTGTGCCCGTCGCGCCGGCCTGCGCGGCCCTGGCTGCCACCGGGCTGCCGCTGGACCAGCTGTTCCTGGACAACAACCACCTGACCGCCGAGGGCAACCGGCACGTGGCCGAGGCCCTCGCCGGGGCGATCCTCGAGCAGGGCTGGCTAGGCGCTCCGTAGCAGCCCGGCCGCCTCGGTCACCAGCGCCCCGAAGCGCTCCACGCCCACTTCTTCGAGCAGCTCGGCGAAGCGGGCGCGGATGAGCTCGAGGGGACGCGGGTGGGGGGCCAGCTCCGCGGAGCAGGCCATGAGCGCGGCCAGGGCCTCCACGGGGCGGTCCAGGGCCCACAGGGCGGTGGCCCGGTCCAGGCTGATGCTCGCCAGCAGCCCCGGGTTGTGCCGCTGGCGGGCGACGGCGGGGAGGGGCTCGGAGGCGGCCAGCGCGTCCTCCCAGCGCCGCTGGGCCAGGGCCAGGGTCACCACGAGCATGCCCGCGGTGGCGGTGACCAGGCTGTCTCCGGCTCTGGTGGCCAGGGGCAGGGCGCGGGCGAGGCTGGCGCGCGCGGCGTCCAGCTCTCCGCTGCGCAGCTGCAGGCTCCCCAGCAGCAGCGCGGCCCGACCCGCGGGCCCGTGGGCGTCGTGGCCGAGGGCGAGGGCGAAGGCGCGCTCGAGGGCGTCCCGGGCGCGGTAGGGATCCCCCCCAAGTTCGCAGCGGTCGGCGAGCTCGAGCAGGGCGGCCAGGCGGTCGTGATCCCGGGACGGGGGCAGAACGTCGATGGCCTGGCCGAGCTTGGCGGCTCCGTCCATGGCGCCGAGCCAGGCCTCGGCCAGCAAGGCGTCGGGGGCCAGCTCCGGATGCTCGCCGAGGGCGTGGGCGCAGCGCTCGAGCAGGGCTTGCCCCCGGGGCCGGTCGCCGGCGCGGCAGGCGGCCCGGACCGCCAGCAGGCAGGCGCGGGCCGCGATCCGCTGGGCATCGCGTTGGTCCGCGAGGCGTGCCAGCTCCTCGAGGAAGGCGCCGGCGTCGGGAGCGTCCAGGACCACCAGCAGCTCGCCGAAGCGCAGCTGGGCCCGCAGCTGCAGGGCGGGGTCGGGCTCCCGGGTCAGGCGCTGGGTGATGGCGTTGCGCAGGGTGCTGGCCTGCTCGAGGCCGCGGCCCAGCAGGGCGGTGGACTCCAGGGCCTCGATGAGCTCGGCGGTGGTGCGATGGTCCATGCAGCCCCCTCAGCCCAGTTCGCCGATGTGGGCGAGGGTCGAGATGCAGTCCTCGCGGGCCTCGATCATGCGTCGGCGCAGCCCATCCAGCTCGTCGTTCGACCGGAGCAGGTGGTCCTCGAAGGACCCCAGCGGCTGCAGGTGGGCTCGGTCCAGGACCTCCCGGGCGCGCAGCAGCTCGAGGGCCGCGGCCCGGAACCTCCGGTAGGCGTCCCGCAGGGCGGCGGCGATGGTGCCGTCGAAGGCGGCACGGCGGCTGGCCAGGGCGGCGGTGCACAGCTCGACCTGGGCCCGACCGCCAGCGGCCAGCAGCGCGTCGATGCTGGACAGCAGCGGGGAGAGATCGGCCACCCGCTCGGCGCCGTCCATGCCGTCGCTGCGGAGCGCGGCGTCCACCACCGAGACCGGGTCGTCGAGATCGACCACGGGCAGGGGTGGGGGAGGGGACCAACGTCGGACCACCGGGAAGCTGGCCAGCTGCCCCACCTCGCGCAGCGCCGGCACCATCCAGTGGCGGGCCGTGGGTCCCGGTGGCTGGGTGGGCGCGTCACCGCGGGGGCGCTGCTTGGTGATGCGGCGGTAGAGCGTGTGGGCCGGGGGGACGCTCTCGGCGGTGTCCCCCGCGGACATGAGCGTCAGCTCCAGGGCCGCCTGGGACAGCGCGGTGCGGGTGGCGCGGTCCCGCAGGCTGCCGTGGTGGAGGCCGTCTGCGGCCATGCCCAGCACGGCCAGGGCGCCGATGCGCGCCGAGGCCCCCGCCAGGCCCCCGGCGCCGGGGGTCAGGGTGCCGGGCGCGGCCGCGCAGAGCCGGCTGATGCTGCGCCCCAGGGGAGTGGTGGCCCGGCGTTGGACGAAGGCGCCCACCGCCATGGGGCGGCCCAGGGCGTCGTAGGGACCGGCCAGGTCCTGGCGCTCTTCGATGCTGCAGCCGCGGCCGGCCACCAGGCTGGCGTCCTCCCAGGCGTCCATGGGGGCCTGGAACTGAGAGTCCCCCAGGGGCTGGGGGTGGCCCGCGCGTGCGGCGAGCTCCCTGCTGCCGCGCTCGAGCTCGCTGCGGGCGGCGTCCAGCCGATCCTGGGGCAGCCGCCCCTGCTCGCGGTGCTGCTGGAGCTTCGCCAGGTTGCCGCGCCCGCTGCGATCGAAGCGCAGCGCTGTGCCTTCGGGCTCGTCGGGGAGCGGCAGGGGATCCTCGTCCTCGTCGTCCCCGCCGTACTGTTGATCTCGCGCGGGCCCGGCGCTGGCCGTCATCGCCGGCAGGCCGCGCTGGGTGGTGGCGCCCAGGCCTGCGCCGCGCTCCTGCTCGACCCCGGGGCCTTCGACCTCCTCGCCGATCTGGTCCAGGAGCTCCTCTTCGTCCTCGCCCAACTCCCGCCGCTCCGCCGCGGTGGCGGCCAGCTCGCCGGAGGCGGGGAGGTCCAGCAGCTGGGCCACGGCCTGGTTGCCCCACTGGGCCTGCAGCCGTGCGGCCATCTCGGCGGAGATGCCTCGATCCTGCTCGAGCTTCCGGATCTCTCGCTTGGCCTTCTCGGACGGGCCCCGGGTCGGCTTGGCGGCCGCGCGCGCGCGCCTGTGGGTCTTGCCGCTGCGTTGATCTCGGGAGGAGGCCACGTCTACCTGGGTCTCTGGGGATCGGATACGGGAAAGGGGAACGCAGAGCTCCCCATCTGCTACCCTCGTCGTGCCACAGGGAGCGTGACATGAATCCTATCGCAGGGCTCAGCACCACGGGAAGGCGGCTTCACGGCCCGGCCTCCGATCTGGTCGAGCTGGTCAACGAGTCGGGCTACCGACACACCGCCATCGTGTTCCACCCGGAGTACCGGGATCATCCCGCCATCAACAGCGCGCTGACGGTGGTCGCCGGCTACCTCGAGTCGCCCATGGTGACGGGGATGGTCGAGCTGTTCTCCCACGACACCAGCGAAGGCGCGTTCGTCTACCCCACGGGGCAGGCGACCTCTGTCGCCGAGCTGAACCGGACCTTCGCCGACTTCGGCGAGGCGCCCGGCGTCCGCGCGGGGCTCGAGCTGATGTACGCCGCCGGTGAGATCCTCATCGAGGGCGCGGAGACCGGCGAAGGCCACGGCGTGTACTCCCACGGCGGGCTCACCCCGTGGCGGGTGATGATCAAGCCCGACGGCCAGGTGCAGATCATCGGCTACGCCCTGCCCCAGGTGGAGATCCTCCGCTTCCACGACGACCCCCAGTCCATCCCCCGCGAAGACTCCTTCCGCTACTGCCCGCCAGAGCGCATGGAGGCCGGTGCCGAGGATCTGAGCTCGGATCTGTTCGCCCTGGCCCTCATCGCCTTCGAGCTGATGACCGGCAAGCCCGTCTACGACGGCCTGGTGAACGACATCCGCGCCATGGCCAGCCGGGCCGAAGGGTCCCGGCGCCTGTTCCGCTTCCGCGACCAGCTGCCCAAGTCCGTGCAGGACTTCCTCAAGGTCTGCCTGCGCCGGGACACCGAAGACCGCTTCCAGGACGGCTACGCCTTCATGGACGCCCTGCAGGCGGCCCTGGGCGGATCCGACATCATCGGGCCCTCCCTGATGGACGTGATGTCCCGGGCCGGGAACGTGCCCCAGCGCGTGGGCACGCCGCTGCAGGACGGCGGCGCGACCATGATGGTCACCCGTGAGAAGCTCGCGGCGATGGTCGAGGAGCAGGAAGAACAGCCCACCCGGGCGGCATGGAAGCCTCCCTCCCGGAAGCGTCGGGCCAGCCCCCGCGCCAAGCCGGCCCCGGAGCCGACGCCCGAGCCCGCCGCGCCCACGCCTGCGCCCGAGCCGACCCCGTCGCCGGCCGAGCAGCTGAGCGCCAGCACCGACGGGCCCAAGTGGAAGCGCCCCAGCCGGCGCAGCCGCCGCAACCCCCGGGCCTCCGCCGACGAACAGCTCGAGCAACCCGCGGCCACCCCGGCGCCCGCGCCGCCCCCCGAGCCCGAGCCCGCCGAGCCTGGACCGCGGCGCGCCTCCAGCCTGGCCAGCAACATCATCGGGCAGGGGGCCCGCAAGCCCCCCGCACGCCGTCGTGCGCCGCCCCGCCGTGGTGGGTCCGTCGACGAGCCTGCACCGCCGAAGCCGGTCGAGGCTGCGCCTCCTCCTGCTCCCGAACCCGAGCCTCCCCCCGCGCCCCGGGCCCCGGTGCGCCTGCCGTCCCGGATCCGCAAGGCGCCCTCGGCGGCAAAGGAAGAGCCCGCGCCGCCGGTGAACCTCGGCCCGCCGCCTCCTCCGCCAGGGGCCTCCCCGTCGCCCGACATCGCGCCAGCGGATGACGCGCGGCCGCCCAGGCCCGATCCCACGCCGGCGCCGCCGCCGCCGCCGCCGACCGCGGCGGAACCCGCTCCAGCGCCGCCTGAGCCCGCGCCGGTACCCGCGTCCCCGCAGCCCCCCCCGCCCCCCCCGCCCCAGCCCCCCCCCCCCCCCCCGCCCCCCCCCGCGCCGCCCGAGCCCGAGCCCGAGCCCGAGCCCGCGCCCGAGCCAGCGCCCGCGCCCGCGCCAGCGCCCGAGCCGGTACCCGCGTCCCCTAAGCCCGAGCCCAAAGCCAAGGCCAAGGCCAAGCCCAAGCCCAAGCCCAAGGCCAAGGTCTCCAAGCCGAAGCCCGCGCCCGAGCCCATGGAGCCCCCGGTCGGCCTGCCCGGCCTGGTGGACCTGGCGGTCCGCCCGCCCGACGCCCTGCCCACAGATGGCGCCAAGGGCGAGGCCAAGCGCTACAGCCTGAAGCTCGGCAAGGGCAGCAAGGCCCGCCGCTTCCGCCTGCCGGTCAACCAGCCGGTCTCCGAAGCCGTGGCCAAGCTGGTCGGGATGCTCCTGCCCCTGCGCACCGACGCCAGCGGGCGCCTGGTGGGCTGGTACCGCTTCGCCCAGGGTGGCGAGCGTCCGGCCGGCAACCCGGAGATGGGTGTCTTCGACGACGCCAAGCCCATCGAGCTGGTCCTGGTGCCCAACACCCTGGTCTCCCTGCCGGTGCGCATCGAGCACGACGGCGGCCAGATCGGGCTGCGCCTGCAGCTGGGTGTCGCTGTCCCCGCCTCGGGGATCGTCGATCACATCGCCGAGCTGCTCTCGCTGCCCGCCGGGCGCTGGCGTCTGCACGCTGGTGATCGCACCCTCCAACCCCACGAGATCCTCGCGGACCTCGGGGAGCTCGCGGACGTCGAGCTGGTGATCCGGCGATGAGCCAGGAGCGCTGGGATGTCGTGATCCAGTTCCTGGATGGCCCGATGGGCATGCAGGGCGAGAAGGTCTTCCGCGGTCCTGTGGTGCGCATGGGCGCCAACCCCGGGCCGGGCGGTGTGCAGCTGCAGGGCTACCGTGGCCTCAACGGCCGACACGCCGTGATCACCGCCTACGACGGCGGCTCGGTGGCCATCGACGCCGTGGGCAACGCGCAGGTGCGGGTGGCCCCGCACGCCAACCTGGACTGGGCAGACGTCGACGTGCTCCACAGCGCGGTCTACCTCAACGACGGAGACACCGTGCACCTGGGGGCCCCGGGGCGTGGCGCCACCTTCCAGTTCGTGCGCGCCCAGCGCCTGGGTGTCTGGGAAGAGCGGCGCATCCTGTCGGACGCCGCCCAGGCCACCCCCGAGGTCCAGCCGACCAACATCGAGGAGCTGAGCACCCAGGGGGGCATCCCCACCTGGTTCATCGGCGGCATCGTGCTGGTGGGCCTCGTCACCGTCGGGGCCGTGCTCGCGGTCCTCATCAAGATCAACACCCGCGAGATCGCGGGCCTGGGTCCGGTCGACGAAGGCGTCGAGTACTACGACCTGGTTCCCATGACCGTCGAGGTGAACTCGGAGCTCCGCGATGGGCTGCAGCAGCCCTTCGAGGACTTCATCATGTCCTACAACGCCAAGGCGGCGGGCTGGCCCGAGATCTCGAACAAGCCCGGCAAGTGGGACCAGAAGCTCATCGACCAGGTCACCCGTACCTACCAGCTCACCGCCACCGGCTGGTCGTTCTGGAAACGCCTCGAGCAGGTCGAGTCCGACTACGCCGAGGTGGTCCGGGCGCTGCAGAAGGCGGGCATGCCCGAGGTCATGGCGGCCATCCCCTACCAGGAGTCCCGCTATCGCTCGGAGATCCACTCTCCCGTGTGCGCCCAGGGCTTCTGGCAGTTCATGCCCGAGGTGGGCAACCGGCTGGGGCTCGAGGTGCGCGACTGCTCCTTCCGCGGGTCCAACGTGGTCTGGTCACCGACCGCCCTCGCGCCTCCCAACAACGTGCGCAAGCGCGCGCAGTACGTCTCGTACGACGCCGAGAAGGACGAGACGACCTGCAAGATCAAGAAGTGTGTGGTGGACGAGCGCACCGATCTGCTGCTCTCCACCGAGGCCGCCATCAAGGCCCTGCGGGAGGCCTACGAGGACCCCGAGCTGAGGGACTCCGGCGCCGCGGTGCAGCTGGCCATCACCTCCCACAACTGCGGCTACGACGACAGCCGCTTCCAGGAGCGGGTCAAGAAGTCCAACGTCCTGCACGCCTACCGCAAGTACTTGGGGGACAAGAGCCTCAACCAGGGCCCCTACTTCCTGGGAGACACGCTCACCTGCACCGAGTCGAACTTCAAGAACGACTTCTGCGGCGGCTACATCCCCGGCGAGAGCCAGCACTACACCCCGGGCGTGATCGCCGTGCACTTCCTGGCGGTCTGCTACTACGGTCTCAACTACGGCCACGAGGTGGCCTTCCGCGACTGGAAGCGGTACGTCCGCGGAGACGGCTACTGCACCCAGACCGCGGTGCCCGACGCCGAGACCGTGCGCGCCAAGCTCGGCATGTGAGGATGGCATGAAGCTCCGACCCTGGATCCTCGGCGCCTTCCTGCTGACCGGCATCGGCGTGAACCTGTACCTGATGGTCGACGAGCGGGTGGTCGAGTCCGAGAAGACCGTGCGCCACCGCGTCGAGCGCGTGGACCCTCTGCTGGACATCAAGTACACCAAGGCCAACCGCAAGGGGAACCTGAACTCCCTCGGCCTCGAAGAGGGCGAGGTGAACCGCGCCCTCGAGCGGCTGGGGGATCTCGACGACGCCCAGGAACGCAACCGCAGCATGCTGGCGATGTTCCTGGATCAGGCCGGTGATCAGACCCGGCTGGACCGCGCCTTCTGCGGCTCGGGCCAGGTGCGCCCCCGCTACGCGGTGATGTCCTACCTGATCAAGGAAGAGGGCGGAAAGCGCAAGGCCCTGTCCCTGCGCCGCGTGAGCGGCCTCGAGGTCGAGGCCTGGTCCAAGACCGCCCGCATCGCCGAGGTCTACGGCGAGCTCGAGCTGGCCTCGGAGCGCAAGGAAGACGCCACGGTGATGGGGCTGGCGGCCATCCTCCTGAGCCGTGAGCAGGACGTGATCGACCACAGCTCCCACTGGGGTGAAGGTCTGCGCGGTCGCTGGAGCTGGGAAAAGGTCAAGAAGGACAACCCGGGCATCGACGAGCGCGTGATCGAGTACCTGGCGCTGATGCACCTGAGCCTCGAAGTTGCCACCGCCGAAGGCGGGTTCTGCAACCAGTGACCCTCAGCCCGGAGTGGCTCGGCCTCCAGCCGGGTTATGGATGGGCCTTCCCGTCGCGCCCAGGGCTGGTATAGTGCCCGGGTACGGATGTTGACCGCTGCCCCGAAGGACCGTCGTACGCATGGAGCCTCGCCGCCGCTTCCGCTTCTTGAAGGCCATCTCCGAAGGGAGCTTCGGCAAGGTGTACCTCGCCGAGATGGTCACGGGGGACAACTTCTCCACGGTGGTCGCCATCAAGCTGCTGCACGGCAAGTGGCTGGGGCACGAAGAGATCGTCATGCGCTCGCGCGACGAAGCTCGTCTGCTCGGTCTGCTGCGGCACCAGAACATCGTGCGGGTGGAAGACCTCTCCTCCATCAACGGCCAGTGTGCCGTCATCATGGAGTACCTCGAGGGCGTCGACCTCAAGCACATGGTCACCTTCCTGACCGAAAAGGGTGAGATCTTCCCCCGGCGCGCCGCGCTCGAGGCCAGCGCCGCCATCGCCTCGGCCCTCGACGCCGCCTACAACCACCGGCCGCTGCAGGGGGGCAAGCCCCTGCGGGTCATCCACCGGGACATCAAGCCTTCCAACGCGATGATCACCTCGGCTGGGCAGGTCAAGGTGCTCGACTTCGGTACCGCCCGGGCCAACTTCGAGGATCGCGAGGCCGAGACCCAGGCCCTGGCCTTCGGGTCCCAGGCCTACATGGCGCCCGAGCGCATGATGGGCGACCCCGACACCCCCGCGGCGGACGTCTTCAGCCTCGGCATCACGATGTACGAGATCCTGGCCGGCGAGCGCTTCGGCAAGATCTTCATCCGCGAGGCGCGCTTCCAGACCGCCCTCGAGCAGAAGGTCGCGGGTCTGAACCTCGCCATGCTCGACGACAACCTCGCCGAGCAGCTGCGCGAGCTGCTGCTTCAGATGATGGAGTACGAGCCCACGGCCCGTCCCACCGCGGGCGAGGTCATGGACAAGCTCGAGGAGTTCTCCGAGCGCGCCTCCGACATGGGCCTGCGTCGCCTCTGCCGCCAATACGTCAAGGTCGCGATGGGCCAGCGGGAGCCTCAGGAGATCACCCACGATCCCCTCACGGGCACCACCCTGGTGGAGGACCGCTCATCGGCCTTCGTGCGGCCCGGCGGACAGACCTGGTCCGACGAAGCCCAGGACCCCTCCGGCTCCAGCGCCTCCCTGGCGGGGCCCCCGGCTCCCGCCGAGGATTCGGCCTCTGGCTCCTGGTTGGAGGATGCCCAGGTCGAGTCCCTGGAAGAGGTCGCGGCCCCCGAGCCGTCCCCCGAGCCCGAGCCCGAGCCTGCTCCGGAGCCGGAGCCCGAACCGGAGCCCGTGCCCGAGGCCCCGGCCTTCGACGTGCCCGACGACCTGGCCGAAGAGCCCTCCGTCGAGCAGCCCGCCGAGGCCCTGGCCGACGACGCTTCGTCGCCCAAGGACATACGGGCGCTGGACACCTTCGACCTGCCCCCCGACGCGTTGCCCGGTGGTGATCCCAACGAGACCCTCGTGCCTCCGGCGGATCCCGAGCCCTCAGACGCGTCGGCCCCGGTGCCCGTGGTCAGCGGCCCCGTGGCGTCTGGACCCTCCGTCTCCGAGCCCAGCCCGGAACCTGCCCCCAAGAAGAAGGGCGGTGGCCTCGGCATCATCTTCGGGATCGTGGGACTGCTGGCTGTGGTCGTCGTCGGTGGCGGCATCGTCGCCGCCCTGTTCTTCATGAAGGACAAGGGCGATCCCGGCCCGACCACCCCCCCTGTGACTCAGCCCACCGAGCCCACCCAGCCCACCAACGACGGCACCAGCACCGCGCCCACCGTCACCAGTGACACCGTGGGCAACGTCGTGCTGGCCATCGTGCCGGCTGGTGGTGGCACTGTGACCATCACCTCCGCCCTCGGGTTCAAGGAGAGCTGGAACGGCGTGGGCGAGCGGGCCTTCAACAAGATCCCGGCCGGTACGTACCGCACCAAGGTCAAGACCCCGGCTGGCGATACGATCCGGTCAACCTTCGATGTCGCCGAGGACCAGACCTGTTCCTACACTCTGGATCTCTCGGCTGGCTCCGACGAGTGGAGCGGCGGATGCGAATAGCGGCACTGCTGGCCCTGGTCGCAGCGGGGCTGGCGCCTTCGGTGGCCCAGGCCGGCGCGGTCGAGGACCTCCTCATCGCAACCCAGGAAGCCCTCGAAGCCGAGGAGCTCGACGAGGTCGCGCGGTTCATCAAGCGCATCGACAAGGTGGCGCCCGACTCCGAGACCCCGCTCACCGCGCGGACTCAGGCCAAGGTGCGCTACTTCGAGGGCCTCGCCAAGTGGCTCGATGGCGACACCGACAAAGCCATGGATGTCTTCCGGCTCTGTCTCGCCATCGACAACGACTTCCAGTGGGACACCACCAACTTCCCCCTCGATGACGCACACTCGGTCTTCGAGGGCCTGCGCCGCGAGGTCCGCAGCAAGCCCGCCATCGGCCTGGGCGTGCCCCTGGACACCGGCGGGACCACCATCTACATCGCCGGCCACGTCGCCGATGAGACCACCCGGATGCCCGAGGGCAAGTACCTGGTCCAGGCCCTGTGCCCCGACGGTGTCACCTACGGCCGGTGGTGGAAGTACGGCAAGGCCCCCAACTACGAGGGGCTCTGCCCCATGGGCTTCGGCGAAGCCCCCGAGGCGGTCGCTGGTGGCGGTGACGAAGGCGTGCAGTTCGACGAGTTCGGCAACCCCATCGTCAACGGCGGTGGCGGCGGGGTGACCTTCGACGAGTTCGGCAACCCCGTGGGCAGTGGCGGCGGCGACGCCGTGGCCTTCGACGAGTTCGGCAACCCCATCACGGGTGGCGGGGCCGTGGCCCCCGAACCTGAGCCCGCGCCTGTCGCGGACCCTGAGCCAGAACCGGAACCCGCTGCTACACACGTG
>CAYZVO010000123.1:0-22683 GCA_964481655.1 uncultured Enterobacterales bacterium
CTGACAGCTGATAGCTGATGGCTGACAGCTAAGGCCGCACCGCGGCCTTGATCGCCTTCTGCAGGGCCTCGAGGCCGGTGCCCTTCAGGGATGAGAAGGGGAGCAGCTCGTTCTTGGCCAGGTGGTAGTCCCGGGCGAGGCGCTTCAGGGCGTTGCGGCCTTTCTGGGGCTTGAGCTTGTCCATCTTGGTGGCCACCACCAGCATGGGCATCCGGGCTTCGCGCATGGACCAGATCAGCTCGGCGTCCATGCCCCCGGCGTCGCGGCGGGGATCGATGAGCAGCAGCACCAGGCGCAGGTCGCGCTCGTCGGCGAAGTAGCCCTCGACCAGGCCCTTCCAGCCCTGCTGGACCGCCTCGGGGACCTTGGCGAAGCCGTAGCCAGGCAGGTCGGCGAGGACGTAGCGGTCCTGGATCTGGAACAGGTTGATGGCCTGGGTGCGGCCGGGGGTGCTCGACACCCGGGCGGCCTGGCGCACGCCCACCAGGCGGTTGAGGCATGAGCTCTTGCCCACGTTCGAGCGGCCGGCCACGGCGACCTCGGGCAGGCCGACGATCGGGACCTTCTTGGGGAAGGACCCGAGGAACTTGACGCGGCCACCGGCGAGCTCTCTCTTCATGGGCCCCGAGCTATCGCGGGGCGCCCGCGGGGGCCACGGGATCGGGGCTCACCCCGCGGGCGATGTCGGTGTATGATGCTCGCCGGAGTCACCCCCCATGGACGCTTTCCCCTGGGCCCGACGGCCCGCCCCATCGCGCACGGTGCAGCTGGACAGGGACACCCCCCTGTACCTGCTCTCGGACGTCCACCTCGGCGACGGCACGCGCAGCGACGCCTTCGTGGGCAAGGACCGCGACCTGCTCGACCTGCTGCAGACGGTGCGAGACGAGGGCGCCCACCTGGTGATCGCCGGCGACATCATCGACTTCTCCCAGGCGGGCAGCTTCACTCGGGTGCTCCGGGCCCACGGTGAGGTGCTCCGCTGCCTGTCGTCCATGGCGGGGGAGGGGGGCGTCACCTACATCTGGGGCAACCACGACTACGACATGGCCCTGTACAGGGATCTGCTGCGCTGGGAGGTCTGCTCCGCGGTGGAGCTGGGGGACGACATCCTGCTGGTGCACGGCCATCAGCTCGATCCCTACATCGCGAACAACCTCCACGAGTCCGGCGTGGCCACCACCGTCCACCACCAGATCGAGCGCTTCCTGGGCACGTGGATTCGCCTGCCCCTCGAGGACTTCTACACCGTCGCGGGTCGTCTGGTGTGGTGGTTCGCCTGGCACTGGACCCAGCTGGTGCGGGTGGTCTACGGCGTGCTCGCCACCCTCGGCTTCCCGCGCAAGGGCCAGGAATACGAAGCCTACCTGCGGTATTGGATCCAGGCCCAGCTTGGAAACCCCATGGATCTCTGGCCACAGGTCAAGCGCCACCTCGAGCAGGGACGGCACCGCATCCTGGTGTGCGGACACTCCCACATGCCCGGCCAGGTCGAGATCCTGCCGGGGCGCTGGTTCATCAACACCGGCTCCTGGACCTTCCGCGCCACCCAGTATGTCCACTGGGACGGTGAGCGCTTCGAGGTGCGGGACTGGGTGAGGGGTGTGGTCATCGGAGACGAACACTACCAGCCGCTGCTCGGGGATCGCATCCAGGGCATCGGCTTCGACGAGTGGTGGCGGCACGAATACCGCGGCTGGCTGCGCTTCCGCAGCGCCGAACGAAAGCGGCGGGGACTGGACAGCACGCCCTGGTACCTGCAGGATCGGGATCCCCCGGAAGAACCATCAGGAGACGGGTCATGATCCCTCCAGTCCTGTTGCTGACCGCCGCGCTGGCCAACGCCAGCGGGATGCTCGATCACTACGGTGACCCCGCGGAGGCCCACTACACCCTCTGCCGCCGCACCGAGCTCGAGGCCGGTGAGGACGTCGAGCGCATCGTCGGGGTCTGGAAGGCCTGCCTGAGCGAGGCCGAGCGGCTGGACTACGACGGCGTCCTGCCCGCCATCCGGGGCAACCTGGCGCTCGCCTCCGCCATCCTCGACGCGTCGCGCTCCACCGCCGACAGCGACGCCGAGCGCCTCGAGCGGGCGCTCATCGCCGTGGCTCGCCAGCGCGACATCCAGTTCCGGCTCGAGAAGCTCGCCGAGGTCTACCGGCAGTACACGGTCACGGATCGTGGCCGGTCGCGCATGAGCGCCTACCGCGAGGTGAGCTTCCGGTGGACGAACCAGGCCTCCATCGACACGGGCCTGGTCCAGGTCAACGAGGTGGTGCGCCGCTACATGGAGGACGCCGGCTTCCGCTGGACCGACTTCGGGCATCAGTCCGCGACCCGCGCCGATCTGGTCTGCCGGGGCACCGTCCGCGCCCGCGTCAAGGAGCCCGAGGGCGGCGACGACGCGCTCTCCCAGCTCCCCATCGTCGAGACCATCATCGCCATCGACTCCATCAAGCTCCCCGGAGTCGACAAGGAGATCCAGGGCTTCCTGACCAGCGCCACCGCCCAGGACACCACCGAGCAGCGGGCGCTGGACGCCTCCCTGCACGAGGCGGCCCAGGCCATGGCCGCCACCATGCTGCACCGGGTCATCCAGGCGAGCTTCGCTACGGCGATCGACATCGAGGACTACCTGGATCCCGACCCAGAGGATTACTAGGCGGGACCACTCTCACCGAGGTCCCCCATGAACGTCGACGGCAAGCACTACCGCACCGTGTGGCTCGAGGGCCGCGAGCTGGCCCTCATCAACCAGCCGCTGCTCCCCCACCGCTTCGAGATCGTGAAGATGCCCACCTACCGCGAGACCGCGGAGGCCATCACCACCATGATCACCCGCGGAGCTGGCGCCATCGGCGCGACGGGCGCGCTGGGCATGGTCCAGGCCGTGCTCGAGGCCCCGGAGATCGGCTTCCACGCGTTCATCGCCGACGCGGCCACCACCATGCGCGCCACGCGCCCCACCGCCCAGAACCTCTTCTACGGCATCAACCAGGTGCTGCGCGCCGTGGAGTCCTGCGGCGACGACATCGCCGCGGCCCGCGAGGCCGCCCGCGCCGCCGGCCAGGAGGTCGCGGACGACGACGCGAAGTGCTGCGAGGCCATCGGCGTCAACGGCCTGGCGGTCGTGCCCGACGGTGCCCGGGTCAGCACCCACTGCAACGCCGGCTGGCTGGCCTTTGTGGACTGGGGCTCCGCCCTGTCCCCCATCTACGCCGCCCACCGGGCTGGCCGGAAGGTCCACGTCTGGGTCGACGAGACCCGCCCCCGCTCCCAGGGCGCCCGCCTCACCGCGTGGGAGCTCGGCCAAGAGGGCGTCTCCCACGCCGTGATCGCTGACAACGCCGCCGGCCACCTGATGCGCACAGGCCAGGTGGATCTGGTCATCGTCGGATCGGATCGCATCGCCATCAACGGCGACGTGGCCAACAAGATCGGGACCTACACCTCGGCGCTCGCGGCCAAGGCCAACGGCATCCCGTTCTACGTGGCGGCCCCCACCACCACCATCGACCCCGACTGCGACCACGGCGACGACATCCCCATCGAGTGCCGGGATCAGGACGAGGTGCGCTGGACCTGGGGCTGGTCCGACGAGGGCCGCTTCATGCGCGTCCGCACCACCCCGGACGGCTCCAAGGGGCACAACCCGGCCTTCGACGTCACCCCCGCCGAGCTCGTCGCTGGCATCATCACCGAGAGGGGCATCGTCGAGGCCAGCCGGGCTGGGCTCGAGCCGGTCGCCCGTCGCTGACGGTCCCTATTGACGGACGAGCCCGTCGGTGTCGGCGGGCCAGTCCCGCAGCACCCGCTCGCTGTCCATGACGACGGTCGCGTCGTTGGGCACCGCCGCGCCGTAGCCGAGGACCACGCCGGCCCCCACCCGGGCCCGGTGGCCCACCGCCACGCCCAGGAAGGCCCGCCCGCTGCCCACGCGCTCGCCGCGATCCACGACCCGCACCTCCTGATCGAAGCTGCGGTCCATCACGATGGCGTGCTGGGCGATGAAGGCGTCCCGTCCGACCACCGAGGCCTGCAGGCCGCCGCAGCGGGAGACCAGGGCGCCCTCCATCAGCAGGCTGAGGTTGAGCTCGGCGCCCCGGGTCACCCGGGCGCGGTCGCCGAGCACCGAGAAGCCCACGCTGGCCTGGTCGTCGACCCGCACGTGGTCCCCGATGAGGCATCCGCGGACCACCGCGTTGGGGCCGATGATCACGCCGTCGCCCAGGGCGCATGCCTCGACGGTGGCGCTGGGGTGGATGACGCAGCCCTCGCCGCGGTGGACCAGGGTCGAGGCCCAGCGGAAGGGATCGAGGCTGCGGGCCTTGAGCAGAAGAGACAACCAGCGGCCGATGCGCGGCAGGAGCGGCCCCTCGGTGAAGAGGCGGCGCTGCTCGTGGCCCCAGGCGGACATGGCGAGGATGTTGAGCTGCTGCAGGTGGATCCAGTGGTCGACCTGGTAGGCGAGCTCGTCGCCCTGGACCAGCTCGTCCATGCCCACCGAGGACAGGCCCGGGTGCAGGTCGGGCACCTCGGCGGAGCTCAGATCGGGGTGGACGGTGACCGTGGGGAGCCCCTCGAAGCTCGGGGGGGCGCCCGCCGGCAGCAGGGCCAGCTCGTGCACCCCCGGCGCGGGCAGGCGCTGCAGCGGCTCGGTGAGGCGCTGGTAGATCGGGTGCTCGAGGCGCATGCGGGCACCCCGGGCGGGCTCACCGGCCTGGGGGCGCTGGGCGCCGTCGGAGCGCTCGATGAAGCGCTCCAGCAGGTGGGGGCTGACGAAGCAGCGGGAGCCGAGCAGCAGGTAGGGCTCGTCGACCGGTGGGGCGTCCACGAGCGCGACGCCGCAGCGCTCGAAGACCTGCCGCTGGATGACGCGCAGGGGTGATCCCAGCACCGGGAGATCGTGTGCCGGCTCGCCGAAGGGGGCGATGGTCAGTGAGGTGTCGACGATGAAGGCGTTCATGGGCTCGCCGTGGGTGGGCATCCGCGATGAGCCTGTTAACCCTTCCTGCATGCTGGGCGGAAGGACCGTCCCGGACGAACCTCTCAGGTGGTTGCCATGTCGAGCTCCGATGCTGGAAGCGCTCCCTTCGATGTCCGCCTGCCCGAGCTCGCCCCGCTGCTCCTGGAGCACGCCGGCGCGCCGGTGCTGCTGGTCGGGGAACAGGGGCGCCTGCTGTATGTCAACGGTGCCCTGAAGCGCCTGCTCGGACACGATCCGACCCAGGTGGGCGACATCGGGCGCCTGCTGGCGTCGTCCGTGCCCGACCAGGACACCGTGGACCAGGCCCGGGAGGCCTTCAACGAGCTGCTGACCCGGGGCGAGGGCAGCCGTGAGATCGAGCTCATCATGGGCACCTGGGACGGCACCCGCAGCCTGCTGCGCTGGACCCTCCGCGCGACGCGGGGGCTCGAGGGTGGCTACGTGGTCGCCATCGGCAAGGACCTCACCGAGCGCACCAAGATCGAGCGCTGGGTCCGCATGTTCGCCCAGCTGGTCGGCCGCCTCCACGACGCGGTGTTCGTCACCGATCCCGCCGGCGCCATCCTGTTCTGGGGTGGCGGCTCCACCAAGCTGCTCGGCTACGAGCCCGAGCAGGTCATGGAGCACGCCATGGCCTCCCTGCTCGTGGGCGCCGAGGCCGCCCAGCTGGCCGATGAGCTGCTGAGCGAGGCCGCGAGCACCTCGGATCTCGAGCGCCAGGTGGAGCTGCAGCGGGCCGACGGGGGTGTCGTGCGCTGTGCGCTGCGCGCCGGCCCCGTGCGCGACCTGCACGGTGGTGTCGTGGGTGTCGCCTTCGTCGCCACGCCGTCGTCGCGGGTCGACGAGGCCGAGCAGCGCGAGGGTGGGCCGAGCGCCACCCCCCTGGACGACGCCATCGCCCGCAGCGGGCTGGTGGCGCTGGTCACGACCGACGCCCAGGGCCGCGTGCTCACCTGGAACCGGGCGGCCGAGCGCCTCGGCGGACGGGGCGCAGCCCGCGCCGTGGGCAAGCAGGTCCTCGACGAGGTCATGGTCGTCCAGGACCTGGACTGGGCCGTGGTGGCCTCCCACCTGCAGTCCCGCGGTCGCTTCCAGCAGGCCAAGGTCCGGGTCGTCCGACCCAACGGGACCGTCGCCGTCGCCTCGTTCGAGGCGGTGGGCCTGCGGGGTCCCGACGGCGGCACCCAGGGTGGGTTGGTGATGCTCCACGATCACACGGAGCAGTCCAACCTGGCCGAGGAGATGCTCTACGCGAAGCAGGGCGCCCTCAACGCCACCTTCACCGAGGGCATGGTGCACCGGCTCGAGTCCGCGGTCGCGGCCCTGGTGCCTGGCACCCATCAGCTCGCGCGCACGATGCAGGTCCTGGGCCGCCTGGCGATCATGGTGGTCGAAGGCCGCAGCCCGGAGCAGCTCAGGGCGTTCGCCGCCGAGCACCAGCTGGACACCCTCGAGACCTCCGCGAGCGAAGACCTCTACGAGCTGGCCGAGGGAGTGCACCAGCTGCAGCGGGCCTCCCAGGACGCTCGTCACTTCCTGGACGCCTCTGCCGAGGCCCCCCGGGCCGTGCACCTCGAGCGCGAGCTGGACGTGGCCCTGGACCTCGTCCGTCATCGCCTCGCCGGTCGGTGCTCGGTGGAGCTGCGCATCGGCGCGCTGCCCCCCGCCCGAGCCATCCGCGGCCCCCTGCTGCGGGCGTTCTGTCTGGGGTTGATGGCCGCGGCCGACAGCTGCGCCCGCAGCCGCGCCAAGGACCGCTGCCTGGTGGTCACCGGCGGCGTGCGCGAAGGCTGGGTCCACGTGGCGGTCCACGACGACGGTGAGGGCTACGGGGTCGATGTGCGCTCGCGCATCGGCGATCTGGCCTACCTCGCCCGGCAGCCGGGCATCGGCGCGCTGATGCTCGGGCTCTGCCGCGAGGAGCTGCGCGCCGCGGGCGGGACCATGGAGCTCGAGGGTGCGCCTGGCGCGGGCACCCGGATGCGCCTGGGCTTCCCGGCCGCCGGCGCCTCTGCCAGCCGCGGGGCCCAGGGCGCCAGCGCCGCGGGCGAGGCTGCCGTGCTGATCATCGAGGAAGACGATCTGCTCCGCCGCGCGCTGGAACGTCACCTGGCCTCGTCCTTCGCCACCGCCGCCTCCGAGACCGTCGGTGCGGTGCTGCCGCAGGTCTCAGAAGGCCGCTACGCGGCCGTGGTCGTCGGCTTCCCCCGCCCGGAAGGCTACGGCCTGCGCCTGATGCGGGCCCTGGCCGAGGCCAACTCGGCGCTGTGGCGCAACACCATCCTGCTGGTGCCGCCGGGCATGCGCCGCGGCACCCGCCAGGCCCTGCAGGACTCCGGGGCGGTGGTGCTGCCCCGCGACACCGACACCGGCGCGATCATCACGGTGTTGTCCCGGATGTTCGTCTAGCCCGAGCCGTCAGGCCCCCAGCTCCTTGCCGCGCTCGGCCTGGAGCTCACGCTCCAAGCCGCTGTCCCCGCTGCGGCCGGCGGTGTCGATGGCGATGGTGAAGGCGGCCTCGGCCTCTTCACTCCGCCCCTGTCGCGCGAGCCAACGGGCCTGGAGCCACTGGCCGGTGGCCACCAGGGACAGGTCCCGGGTCCGCCGGGCGGCCCGGATGGCGTCGGCCACACGGTCCATGCCCGTCTCGTCGCCGCGCTCGGCGTCGAGGTAGCCCAGGAACAGGGCGTTCATGGTGATGCCCGGGCGCCAGTCGGAGTCCAACGCCAGCCGCATGCTCTCGGAGAAGGCGGTGTAGGCGAGGGCGGGCTCCCCCAGGCGCAGGTGGCTGTCGCCGATGTTGTGGTGATTCACGATGGTGCCCACGCGGTAGCCGATGCCCTCGCGGATGGACAGGGCCCGGCGAAAGTGCACCAGGGCCATGGCGTACTCACCCCGGCTGTGCTGGATGATGCCCAGGTTGTTCACCGCGCGTCCCTGCAGGATGCGGTCTCCCAGATCGGTGGCCAGGCGCTCGGCGCGCTCGAGGATGCTGGCGGCGCGCTCGAGCCGATCCTCGCGGATGGCGCGGTTGGCCAGCCCCAGCAGGCAGCGCACCCCGACCTCGCTGCGCTCACCGGCGCGCTCGAGGGCTCGCTGGTACAGGGTGCCCGCCTCGTCGGCGTCACCCTCGTCGAGGGCCAGCTGCCCAAGGGCTTCGAGGCTCGTAAGGGCCAGATCCTCGTCGCCGAGCAGATCCGCGAGCTCCCGGGCCTGCTCGAGGTAGGCCCGGGCCTCGAGCCTGCGGGGCACGGCCATACAGACCTTGCCCAGGGCGAGGCAGGTGGCGGCTTCCTCGTGCTGGAAGGCGTGCTCCGATGACTCCTCGAGGGCCACCTGCAGGTAGCGCTCCGCACGTCGAATGCGCCCCAGCAGCAGGGCGACCTCGCCCGCGCGTCGGTGCAGGGCGATCTCGTTCCAGGCCAGCGCCCCCCCGTGGGGGCCGTCGAGGTCGGCGCGCGCGGCGAAGATGCCCAGGGCGTGCTCGTAGCGCTGCATGGCCGCCTCGAGGAAGGCGCGGCTGCGGTGCAGGTCGCCGGCGCGGCCCAGGTGGCGGGTGGCCTCGACCCAGTCCCCGGCGAGGTGTTGGTGTCGGGCCAGGGACTCGAGGTGGGCGTCCAGATCGTCGGCGTACAGGCGCAGCATGCCCTCGGCGATCATGCGGTGGGCTTCGCGCAGGGGTTCGCCGAGCATGGACGAACGCACCACCTCCCAGAAGGCTTCGGAGGTGAACTCGAGCGTGGGCTCCTGGGTGCGCTGCTTCTCGCGCCAGATGCTGCGGGCCACCAGCTCCCGGGTCGCCTCCCGGACCTGACGGGCGCCGATGCACTCATCGAGCAGCTGCAGGGGTACGCGCATCCCAATGGTGGCGCCCAGCTGCAGCACGCTCTTGGTGGGCGGGGCGAGGTCGTCGATGCGCGCCGCGAACAGGCCCCGCAGGGTGTGGGGGATCGCCGGGCTCTCGGTGCCGCCGCGCAAGGTCACCCGCTGCCCGTCGCGCAGCAGGAAGCCGGAGCGGTCCAGCGCCTTGAGCATCTCGAGGACGTACTTCGGGTTGCCCGCCGCGTCGTTGGCGATCAGGTCGGCGAGCGCCGGGTCCACCTCGCGGGCGTGCAGCAGCTCCGCCACCAGCTGGGCCAGGGCGTCGGGGTTGAGGGGGGCCAGCTCGATGGTGGCCGAGGCCACGCGCTGCAGGTCCCGGTCGCTGTCCGAGCTGCTGGTGGCGAGCAGCAGCAGCCCCTGCTCGCGGGTGACGCGCACGATCTGATGCAGGACCTCGAGCTCGAGGGCGTCCATGTGCTGCACGTCCTCGAGGACGACGAGCACCGGGCCGTCCAGCGACAGCCCGCGCATGAGCCGTCGGGTGACCTCGAGGAGCTGCTCGCGGTAGGACTGGGGCGGCCGGGTGGCCACGTCGAGATCGAACAGCCAGGCCAGCATCGCGATGTCGGCCCGTGGCAGCCGCAGCTGCCCGAGCAGGTCCAGCTTGTTGCGGACCTGGTCCGGGCGGTCCCGGGGGATGACGCCGGTGATGGACGCCACCAGGTCCCGCAGGGGGGCCAGGGGGGTGTCGGCGAAGGGGTAGGCACGGGCTGAGTAGACGGGCAGGTGGCGCTTGCGGGCCAGCTCGCTGACCTCACGCACCAGGCGGCTCTTGCCCACGCCTGCGTCGCCCTGCAGCAGCACGAAGCGGCCCTCGCGACGGCCCAGGGCGACCAGGGCCTCGCGCAGCACCGCCAGCTCGCTGCCCCGCACCAGCCAGCGGCCCTTGGAGCCGCCGAGATCGGAGCTGCGCCGCCCGGTGAGCACGAAGCAGGCGCTGACCTTGCGCTCGGAGTGGGCGCGGTAGGGCAGGGGGGGGCCATCTTCGAAGGTGAAGCCGTCCTCGGCGAGCTGGGACACCGCGGGGCTCACCAGCACCTGGCCGAGCTCACCGTGGCCGGACAGCCGGCGGGCCAGCCTGAAGGTGCTGCCCCGACCGACGACCTGGGTGACGGTGTTGCCGCCGGCGTGCTGGACGGCGGCCTGGCCGGTGTTCACCCCGGCGCACAGGGAGCTGCCGGCCTTGTTCCAGCTGGCGCGACCCACCGCGTCTCGCAGCTCCAGGGCGCAGCGCAGGGCCCGCTCGAGATCGTCCTCGCGGGTGCGGGGCGCGCCGAAGAGGATGGTCACCGTGTCGTCGGTCCCGGGCTGCAGCAGGCCGCCGAAGCGGCGGCAGATCTGTCGCAGCCACTGGGTGCGCGCGCGCTCGAGCTCCATGAGGCTCGAGGGGTCCACCTGCTCCGCCAGGTCGGTGTCGCCGCTGAACTCCACGGCCAGCACCGCCACGCTCTTGAGCTCCTCGGCCTGGGTGGGGACCCAGGAGGGGGTGGCGGTCATGCCGGAGCCGGTGCGGTCGTCGCCCGCTCCGGGCTCCGGCTCGGCCTCGGGCGCGGCGCTGGTGCCCAGCTCCAGCAGGCGCAGGTCGTCCGCCAGGCGTGACAGATCGCCCACCGCCGGGTCGGCGAGGGCCTCGTGGGAGAAGGCGTCGCGCATGCAGGCGGCCATGGCGCTGGCGTCGGCCCGCAGCTGGTGGTGGTAGAGGAAGGATCGCAGGTCGCGCTCCAGCTCCTCGCTGGTGGCGTAGCGGTCGT
The DNA here is from genome assembly GCA_964481655.1 of uncultured Enterobacterales bacterium. GTDB lineage: Bacteria > Myxococcota_A > UBA796 > UBA796 > JAFGLY01 > CALDOK01. The sequence goes on from CAYZVO010000123.1 coordinate 10,621, forward strand.
CGGGCTCCTTGCTCAGGCTGCGCTGGAGGATGCACCAGAGATCGTCGGGGATCTCCGGGTTCTCGTCCCGCGGATCGGGGATGATGGCCTCGCGGACCCTGCGGAGCTTTTCCTCGGGATCGGGGTGCTGGAACAGGCGATGTCCCACCATCAGCTCGTACAGCACGATGCCCGCGGAGTAGATGTCCGAGCGCTGGTCGAGCTCGCGCCCGCGCACCTGCTCGGGGGACATGTAGGCGAACTTGCCGCCGCCGGGCCGGTCGATCTCGTCGCCGGCGCCCTTGCCCGCCAGGCGGGCGATGCCGAAGTCCACCACCTTCACCTCGCCGGTGAAGGAGACCACGATGTTGTGGGGGCTCAGGTCACCGTGGACGATGCCCAGCGGGCGGCCGTCCTGGTCCTGCAGGTTGTGGGCGTAGGACAGGCCACGCAGGGCGGTGGCCACCGCGTAGACCGCCAGCGGGATCGGCATCATCCGGCCCTGGGCCTCGAAGGTCCGCCGGATCCGGGTCAGGTCGCGGCCGTGGATGTGCTCCATGGCGATGAACCAGTCGCCGTCGGCGCGGTTCAGCTCGTAGACCTGGACGATGTTGGGGTGGTTGAGGCTGACCGCGATGCGGGCCTCGTTGATGAACATGGCCACCAGCCGCGGGCTGCGCGCCAGGGGCGGGCGGATGCGCTTGACCACCAGCCGCTTCTCGAAGCCCTCGACCCCGAAGGTCCGCGCCAGGAACACGTCGGCCATGCCACCCTGAGCGATGCGCTCCAGGATCTGGTATCGGCCGATCTGTGCGGGCAGCTCCATCGGGGTGGGCTCCTGCGGGGGCGGTCGCCGCGCCGGTGATCAGGTGCGAGGATCGTAGGAGTTCGAGCGAGCGAACTCCAGGATCAGCGCTCTGCTCTCGTCATCGAGGGAGTCGGGCATCACGATCTGGACCTCGAGGTAGAGGTCGGTCGCGGGGCCATCGGGGTCGGGACGGTTGCGACCGCGGAGGCGCAGCAGGGCTCCCGACGAGGTGCAGGGGGGGACCACCAGCCGGACGCTGCCGCTGGGGGTGTCCAGCTCGACCCGTCCGCCGAGCAGGGCCTCCGAGACCGACACGGGGAGGGGGAGGGGGTCTGCCTTGGTGCCCGCCGCGGTGCTGGGGGGCGGCGTCGCGGAGCCCGCCGATCGGCCGGGCCTCGGGGCGCGGGCTGTGCCGGCGCCGTCGATGACGATGTCGCAGACCAGCTCCCCGGGCAGGCCGCGCATGCTGGCGTGGCCCTGGCGGGGCACCCTCAGGGTGTCGCCGTGCTGGGTGCTGGGGGGCACCCGCAGGTCGTGGATCTCGTCGTAGGTCTCGAGGCAGCTGCCGTCCTCGCTGCGCTTGAGGCGCTGGTACTGCACGGTGACCATGCCACCCCGCTCGGCCACATCAGCGGGCACGTGGACCTTCAGGCTGATGTCCTGGCCCGCCTGTGGAGGCTGGGTGGGCTTGGGCCTGCTGCGTTGGCGCTCGGCTCCCGAGCGCGGGGGGGGCGGGGTGGGGCCGGACTGGGGGCCAGGCCCGGAGGGTGGGGGAGGAGAACCTGGCGGCGGCGCGCCGGCCGGGCCGTTGCCGAAGCCGAAGTCGTCGAAGGCGCCGAAGTCGTTGAAGATGTCCTCGAGCCCGATGTCGTTTCCGGGCCGCTGTGCGGCGTGGAAGCCGGTGCTGGTGTCGGCCCCTGGCGGCGGCCCCTGGAACCCCTGGAAGCCGTGGAAGCCCCCCGCGAAGGGGTTGCTGCGGGGCTGGCGGCGGCGATCGTAGCGGGAGCGCTCCACCGGATCCACCAGGACCTCGTAGGCTTTGCGCGCGTCCTCGAAGCGCTGCCTGGCCCCGGGGGCGTCGCCGGCGACGTCGGGGTGACACTCGCGAGCGACCTTGCGGAAGGCCTTCTTGATGTCCTGGGTGGTCGCGTCCTTGGCCACGCCGAGGATGGAGTAGTAGTCTTCGACGGTGCGGGGAGCGCTTGCCGACATGGGCCATCCATCCGCGCGCTGGCCGCACGGGCGGGGGTGGGACGAACGACAGGCATCATACATGGGGTGGGCGGACGGGTCGAGGCTCCTGGGGCGTTGACGCACCCGCGGGGGCGGCCTAGACTCTAGTCCCCACTCGATCCGCTCCCTCGCCCCGCCACCCGAGGAATCATGGGCAAGTACAGCAACCCCAGCGGCCTGTCGTGCTCCTTCTGCCACAAACCCCAGAAGGAAGTGGACAAGATCATCGCAGGGCCCAACGTGTTCATCTGCAGCGAGTGCATCAAGCTGTGCATGGACATCATCCACGACAAGTCCCAGCGCAAGCCCATGGCCTGGGGGCACGCCAAGATCCCGCCCCCGGCCAAGATCAAGGAGTTCCTGGATCAGTACGTGATCGGACAGGATCTCGCTAAGCGCAAGATCGCGGTGGCGGTCTACAACCACTACAAGCGCGTCGAGGTCAACACCGGCCGCAAGGCCGAGCAGAGCGACGTCGAGCTGCAGAAGTCCAACCTGCTGCTCATCGGTGGGACCGGCACGGGCAAGACCCTGATGGCCCAGACCCTGGCCCGCTTCCTCGACGTGCCCTTCGTCATCGCGGACGCCACCACGCTGACCGAAGCCGGCTACGTGGGCGAAGACGTCGAGAACATCGTCCAGGCCCTGTACCAGGCCTCCAACAACAACCTCGAGCGGACCCAGCGCGGCATCGTCTACGTCGACGAGATCGACAAGCTCGCCAAGAAGAACTTCACCTCCTCCGTGAGCCGTGACGTCAGCGGCGAGGGTGTGCAGCAGGCCCTGCTCAAGCTGCTCGAGGGCACCCAGGCCAACATCCAGGTGCGGGGCTCCAAGCGCCTGCCCAACCAGGAATACCTGCAGGTCGACACCACCAACATCCTGTTCATCGTCGGCGGCAGCTTCGAAGGCCTCTCCAAGATCGTCGAGTCCCGGGTCGGCCGCCGCTCGGTGGGCTTCCTGGCCGCCGGTCACGCGGAGCAGGACCCGGACCGCTCCTCCCTGCACGACGTCGCCATCGAAGATCTCGAGCGCTTCGGGCTCATCCCCGAGTTCATCGGCCGCCTGCCGGTGATCGCGGTGATGGACGCCTTGAGCGCCGACGACATGGTCAAGATCCTCGGGGAGCCCAAGAACAGCTTGGTGAAGCAGTACCAGAAGCTGTTCCGCTTCGAGAAGGTCAAGCTGTCCTTCACCGACGAGGCCCTGCGCGCGGTGGCCGAGCGGGCCGTGGCCCGCAAGGCGGGCGCCCGCAGCCTGCGGTCCATCCTCGAGAGCGTGATGCTCGAGGTGATGTACGAGATGCCGTCCCACGAGAACCTGGAAGAGGTCATCGTGGGCGAAGACGTCATCACCGAGGGGGCCGAGCCCAGCTACGTGCCCATCCACGACTACAAGGTCCCGGTCTAGGAGCCCACGCGCGCATGGAACCCTGCCTGCTCATCGCCTCACCCCAGATGAAGGACCCCTTCTTCGAGGGCACGGTGATCCTCCTGTGCCAGCACGATGAGAACGGCGCCCTGGGCCTGGTCATCAACCGCGAGACCTCCCTGTCGGTCCAGAACGTGCTGGAGCAGCTCTCCCTCGAGCTCGAGGACAGCTACGACGACCACACGGTCAACTGGGGCGGCCCCGTGGAGCCCGGCGCGGGCTTCATCGTGTTCCCGGGCCAGGTGCCCGATGACGAGGGCTGGAACCTGGGCCACCGCATCGCGGTGTCACCGTCCCGGGAACAGCTCATCGCCGCGCTGGTGCAGGACCAGCCCTTCCTGCTCTGCCTCGGCTACGCGGGCTGGGGCGCCGACCAGCTCGACACCGAGATCCGCAGCGGCGGCTGGCTCGTGGTCGACATCGACCCGGCCATCGTGCTCGAGACCGACATGGACGAGCGCTACGACCGCGCGCTCGAGCAGCTCGGGCTGGACGCCATGGGCGTCTGGATGCAGCCGGTGGACGAATAGTCCCGCCCAGCAGACCGCCGGCAGCTGATAGCTGACAGCTCCCCCCCGTGATACCGTGCGGCCCATGAGAAAGCTGGCATTTATCAGGCCTCTGGGCAGCGGCGCGGTCGGAACGGTCTACCTGGCCGACATGGTCTCCGGGCGTGGATTCCGCAGGCAGGTCGCGGTCAAGGTGCTCATGGGAGGCCAGCCCGGCGCCGAGCAGTTCCTGACCCGCATGCGCGACGAAGCGCGGCTGCTGGGCTTGCTCAACGACGAGCGCATCCTCGAGGTCTCCGAGCTCGTCCGGGTCGCCAACCGCGACGCGGTCATCATGGAGTTCGTCGAGGGCGTGGACCTGGGCAGCATCGTCGAAGACGGCGAGATCGTCCCTGCCCGCGCCCTGGCCGAGATCGGCGCCATGGCGGCGGGGGCGCTGCACAAGGCCCACATCGCCACGCACCCGACCTCGGGCGAGCCCCTCAACGTCATCCACCGCGACGTCAAGCCGGCCAACCTCATGGTCACGGTCCGCGGCTCCGTGAAGCTGCTGGACTTCGGCGTGGCCCGGGCCCACTTCGAGGCCCGCGAGAGCTTCACCGGCCAGCTCGTGCTCGGGACCCTCAACTACATGGCGCCCGAGTACATCGTCACCGGCGAGGTCACCCGCGCCGCGGACATCTACGGGCTCGGCATCGCCCTGTTCGAGGCGGCCTCCGGCCAGACCTTCGGGCAACCCCGCATCCGCCGTGAGCGCTTCGAAGAGGCCGTGTCCGACGCCCTCGCCTCCATCCAGGGCAGCCACGCCGAGCTGGTGCCGCTGCTCGAGGACATGCTGCGCTGGGAGCCCACCGAGCGCCCCGACGGCGCCGTCCTCGAGCGCAAGCTGATGGCGGCGGCCGACGAGCTCCGCGGCAGCAGCCTCCGCAGCTGGGCGGCGAGCGTCATCCCGCCGCGCCTCGAGGCCAGCGGCGGCGCCATCGAAGATCCCATCGGCCTCGCCGGGGGCGACTACGAGATCTCCCTGGGCGGCGCCGACCACACCATGGCCTTCGACAACGCCAGCGAGCCGCAACCCGAGCCCGCCGTCGTCGAGCCCCGCCCGGTGCCCACACCGACCCCCACCCCGCCTCCCGCCAAGCCCACCGAGCCCCGCCCGGCGACGCCTCCAGAGCCCCGCCCGGCCGCTGCCGCCCCGAAGCCGACGCCCGCCAAGCCGGCCCCTGTGCTGCCCAGCCGGCCGCCAGCCGAGCCGGTGGCGACCCCCGCGCCCACGCCCACCGCGCCGAAGCAGCCCCCGGCACCCAGGCCCGAAGCCAAGCCCAAGCCCAAGGGGTCCTCCACCATCGGGCTGGCCTTCAAGAGCCTGCTCATCGGAGCTGGCATCGGCTTCATCCTCGTGGTCGTCGCGGCGCTGATCGTCCTCGGCAGCTAGCGGCGCCAGGGTCTCCCATGCAGCAGCGCAGGGTCCTGCTCGCCGTGATGGCGGTGCTCGTGGTGGTGGTGCTCGCCGCCACCGTCGCGATGAAGGCCTGGACGCCCGGCGTCGGCGAACACGGCGGCGTCCTGTCCGGCCCTCAGGTCGAGCAGCGGGATCACGCCGAGATCCTCTACAAGGTGCGCTCCGGCGACACCATCGCGGGCATCCTGCAGCGCCATGGGCTGCCCAGCAGCGCGGTGCTCGAGGCCGCGAGGGATCACTACGACCTCGCCCGGATCAACATGGGGCGGGTGCTGACGGTCGGCTACACCCGGGGCCTCGGCCACGCCAGCTCCGTCAGCTACCCCATGGACTCCGACGGCGACGAGACCCTGGTCGTGCGCTGGGACGCCGACTCCGAGGCCTGGACCGCCGCGGTGGAGCAGGTCCAGTACGACCACCAGCTGGTCTCCCGGCGCTTCAGCATCAGCTCGAGCCTCTGGAACGCCGCCCTCGCGGCGGGGCTCCGCCCTGACGACGTGGTGCGGCTGGCCGAGATCTTCCAGTGGGACATCGACTTCAACACCGAGCTGCGCAAGGACGACACCTTCACCATGGTGGCCGACGGGCTCTACCTCGACGGTGAGCTCCGCAAGCTCGGTGACATCCACGCCGTGCAGCTGCAGAGCGGTGACTCCCAGCTCATCGCCATCCGGCACGAGCACGACAACGGCGACATCGGCTACTTCGACCCCGACGGCAAGGCCCGGCGCAAGCCCTTCCTCCGTTCCCCCCTGGCCTTCACCCGCGTCAGCTCGGGCTTCGCCCCCAAGGGGCGCCTGCACCCCATCCTGGGGCGGCGGCGGGCCCACAACGGGACCGACTTCGCGGCGCCGACGGGCACGCCGGTGCGCTCGGTGGGTAGCGGGGTGGTCACCTCGGCTGGCAACGCCGGCGGCTATGGCCTGCTGGTGCGGATCCGCCACGATGGCGGCTACGAGAGCGGGTACGCCCACCTGAGCAAGATCCTGGTGCGCCGGGGTGAGCGGGTGAAGCAGGGTCAGACCATCGGCAAGGTCGGCAGCACCGGCCTCTCCACGGGACCCCACTGCCACTACGAGCTCAAGCTCAATGGCAGCTACATCGATCCCATGAAGGCCAAGCTGCCGGTCTCGGTGCCCCTGCCAGCCAACGAGAAGGCCGCGTTCGCGGCCGGCCCCGCCCGCTGGCTGCCCGTGCTGCAGGAGGCCGCCAAGGCGCCCGCGGAGCAGACCGAGGACCAGGAATGAGCCAGCGCGCCTGGTGGCTGCCGCTGCTGCTGTCGCTGTCCGGGTGCGCCTCGTCCGCCGAGGACGCCGTGCACGCCGAGGCGCGGGTCGCCAGCGCCTCGCTGCCGCCAGCTGCCGTGGCGGAGCTGCTCCGAGCGCAGCCGGTGAGCGTCGATGGTCCGGACCCCAGCGGGGGCCTGCGGGTCATCGCCAGCCACGACGCCCTCGACCAGCTCCGTGCCCTGGGGCTGAACGTGGAGCTGCTCCAGGAGGACCACCGTCGTCCGGCGGGCCACTTCCCGGACTACCACGACGTCGATCAGATGGCGGAGGCCCTCCGGGATCTGGCCGACGCCTATCCCGACCGGGCCGAGCTGCTCGATCTGGGGCGCTCGGTGGACGGGAGGCCCCTGCTGGGGCTGCGCATCGGCGAGGGGGACTGGCGGGTCCGGCTGCTCGCCGCCCACCACGGTGACGAGCTGACCTCGGCTGAGCTGGCCATCGCCATGGCCCGGCAGCTCGTGGAGGCCGAGCTCGAGGCCGAGGTCTGGATCGTGCCCCACGTCAACCCCGACGGCGTGCACGAGGGGAGCCGCTACAACGCGCGCAGCGTCGATCTGAACCGCAACTACGGCTACCACTGGAGCGCGGAGGAGTACCGGGCCGGCGACGCACCGTTCTCGGAGCCAGAGTCCCGCGCCATGCGGGTCCTGGCCAGCTACCGGGGCTTCGCCAGCGGCTTGAGCATGCACGCTGGCGCGGCCTTGATCTGCTACGTCTGGAACTACACGACCGACGCCGTGCCTGACCGCGACCTGCTCATCGAGCACGAAGAGGCGTATCGGGACCGCTGCGGCATCGGCAGCTTCTACGTGATCAACGGCGGCGACTGGTACATCACCTACGGCGACACCACCGACTGGTCCTACGGCCGCCAGGGCACCCTGGACCACACCCTCGAGGTCTCGGTGGACAAGTCTCCGCCGGCCGGACAGCTCCAGGGCATCATCGACGATCACCGCGACGCCGTGATGCACTTCGTGCAGCGGGAGCCCGACCTGCGCGGCCTGGTCAGGGACGCGGTCGATGACAGCGCGCTGGAGGCCACCGTCACGGTCGACGGAGCCTGGGACGTGGTCACCGGGCCCGACGGGCGCTTCGCCCGCTGGCTCCCGGAGCACGCCGATGAGCTGATCGTCGAGGCGCCCGGCTACGCCAACGCGGTGGTCGAGCTCGGGGGCGACCCCTCGGAGCTGCTCGAGATCGAGCTCGCCCGGGAGGACCTGGTCTCCCTCCGGCCCGAGCCGGCGCTGCTCACGTGGAGCGACAGCGAGCGCGAGGTGCTGGTGCCAGGCGCCAGCGACGGGGCGCTCACCCTGTTCCGCCCTGGCTACGCCTCCGTCACCATCGAGCGCAGTGGCGACGGCTACGGCGTGGTCTCCGCCGAGCTGGAGCCAGGCCCCTGGGGCATCCTCGGTGAGCAGGGCGTGGCCCCCCGCAGCCTGTTCGTCGGCGAGCGGGACGACCGGGTCGCGCTGACCGAGGTCGAGTGGGACGACGGGATCATCGAGGTGCGGGGTCAGGGCTTCGAGCTGGGGACCCGCGCCTGGGCCATCGGCGGGGAGGGGAGGGCGCTGCATCCCCTCGCGCTGGACTCCTTCGCAGGCGATCGTCTCGTCCTCGACGCCACCCCCATGGCCGCGCTCGACGGCGTGATCGATCTGCTCGTCGTCTCGAGCGGCGCCCAGTTGGTGGCCTTGGACCTGGCCTCGGGCGCCACGGTGGACACGGCGGCGCCCCCCGACACCGACCATCCAGGCGACGACAGCTGGCCAGCGGCGGACAGCGACACCCCGGTCATCGGGCGCCCCCGCTGCGGCTGTGGGACCACATCGAATGGCAGAGTTGCCCCGGCCTTGTTCCTGGTTACCCTCGCCTGCGTCGCAAGCGTGAGACGACGCGCACGGAACCCCGGCCGAGACCGCGTGTCCCAGGACTCCGGGGCTGACCTCGACGCCACGACATCCACTGCCCCCTTGGAGTCGCCATGACGCGCACCCGCCGCACCCTCACCCCGTCCTTCGCCGTGCTGGCGCTCACCCTGCTCGCAGGGTGCGAAGAGGAGAACTTCGGCGAGGCGAGCTTCTACGAGAACGTCTACGACGCCTACGCCGACTGCAACGAGTCCGAGATCCGCTTCCTCAAGAGCAAGCACGGGCTCAGCACCGCGTTCGCCGAGTGCGGCAGCAACAACTTCGGCAGCTTCAGCTGGTCGCCCACGGGCATCCACCTGTACTTCCAGGTCACCCACGCCGGGCACGTGCTCAACGGCGAGGACAAGACCATCGCCACCGTGCCCACGCCGCTGCCTGTCTCCAACGGTGTCTGGCTCGATGGCGATCGCATCCTGTTCCTGCTCCCCCACCAGGAAGCCGACGTGCCCGGGCAGCGCGTGGGCGTGTACGATCAGCGCAAGGCGACCCTCAAGGCCGTCGACACCGAGCTGGATGAGCCCTCCATGCTCCAGCTCAGCGCCGATCCCCAGCTCGCCTACGTGACCGCCCTGGACGAGCAGGGCCTGCGCCGGCCCTACACCCTCGACATCACCACCGGCGCGGTCGAGCGCGCCTTCCCGTGGCTCGATGAGCCCATCGAGACCTTCACCTTCGAGCCGGGGGCGGGCGAGTCGGGCATGGTCGCCTGGGCCAGCGGCGGGACCGCGCACCTCGCGGCCGTCGATGGCAGCGGCCGGCACGACTTCGAAGACGCCCTCCGGGCGTCCGTGCATCCCGGGGGTCGCTGGGTGGCCCTCGAGCGCATGGGGGCTTCGGTCTCGAACTTCGATCAGGCCGCCTGGGACGAGATGTCCGATGAAGCTCGCGAGCGGTCGGTGCGCCGCCGGGACGCCTGGGTCGAGCGGCTGCCCGAGTGGACCGACACCGAGACCCGGCCCCCGTCCCTGGACCTGGTCGATCTGGAGCGGGGCCACCGCTATCGCTTCAGCGAGTTCCAGGGCGATCAGTTCGAGTGGTACGAGGCCAAGGACTTCTGGATCTCCTTCCGCCTGTGGGGCATCGAGGAGAAGGAGCTCAACCGCAACGTCGCGCTCCTGGATCTGACCGACCGCATGCGGATGCTCGGGCGAGACATCTTCCCCAAGGGCATCGAGCTGGTCCAGGCCGTCCCCGAGGACGCGCCGGCTGATGCCGTCGAAGACGAGCCCGTCATCGACGATGCCGCCGACGTCGAGCCCGGGGAGTAGCGAGCGCCGCTACAGGTCCAGGCAGCTCGCCAGCTCGGTGGCGACCTCGGGGGTGAAGGTCACGCCGGCGTCGGTGGGGGTGCCGCAGTGTTCCTGACCGCCCACGGTGACACAGGGCGCGATGCTGCGGCCGTCGGGGGGCTCGCCAGCCAGCTCGATGGTGCAGGCGCTCAAGCCCCGCACCGACAGCAGCTCGATGTGGAAGCTCTGGATGCGGAAGTCCAGCCGCGAGGCCAGCTCGCTGCGGTAGCTGGCGAGGGGCACGGTCAGGGGGGCGAGGTCCGCCAGCTGCAGGGTGTCGCCGCTGCGATGGACAGGGACCTGCAGCGCGCCCGGGTCGAGGCGCAGCCGGATGAAGCCGATGTGGTTGGCGCTGTCGAAGGAGATCTCGAGGGGCACCGGATCGCTGTGCACGCCGTGCAGGGAGCGACCGAGCCGGGCGACGGCCTCGGCGTCCGAGAAGAAGCTCTGGTGCAGCGGCGCGACGCCGTCGAACAGCAACTGCACGCGCACGTAGGGGGCGCCGGGTGGAGGTGCGTCGGGGATCTCGCCGCGGGGCTGGGGCAGGGCCTCTGCCGCGGCCTCGGCCTGCTCCCGGCTCGGCTCGGCCGGGGGCGGGGGCTCGCTGACCTCACAGGCCGCGAGCACCAGTAGCAGGGGGGCTACTTGGTGCGCTTTGGCAGCAGACCGTGGCGACGCTTGATCTCCTTGAGGGCCTCGGCGAACGCGATCTCGTAATCGACCGTGCCTTCGGAAACGTTCTTGACCAGCGCCTTGGCCTCGTCGCGCAGTCCTCGCTCGTCCACGTCGAAGCTGCGGATGATCTCGAGGATCTTGCGGAACAACATGTCGTCGTCGGAGTAGACCTCCTGGACGAAGTTGCTGATCATGAAGTTCTCGACGAACTGCCGCGACAGGTACTTCTTGACGCTCTCGCCGGTGGGGTGACCCCAGGAGTCGGCGATCTCGCTGCGCACCTTCGAGTAGCGGTCGTAGGGGATGTTGCGCCGGGACATGGTGTCTTTGACAGCGTCGCGCAGGTCCAGGTCCCTCTTGAGGAAGGTCTCCATGATGGCGACCAGATCTTGCTCGGCCTCTGGCCGTTCCTCGAGATCGACGTCGATGTCCACATCGTCACACAGCTTGGTGATGACGGCGGTGGCGATCATGGGGATGCGCGTGCGATACAACCTCATGCGGGCCTCCAAGTCCGGGCGCTACGTGGGCGCGCGACATCGTGGTCACGCGGGCGCACTCGGCGCTGCGGCCCACCGCTTAGCCCGCCGCTGGGCTTCTGGCGAGCCGATCAGCCGGATATCCGCGTGCCGCTGATCAGGACCTCGAAGATGCAGTTGTTGGTGGTGAACTCGTCATCGTCCACCTCGGCCTCGACGCTGCCAGAGATGCCCCTGGAGGTGTCGTCGGTGAAGATCACTCCGCCGCCCGAGACCGTGAGCTGGGCGCCGTCGTAGGTCTCGCTGCCGTTGAACCAGTAGGACCAGGACGAGTCCACGCCACCGGAGAAGCTCATGCCGTCGCTGAAGGTGAAGCTCAGGGCGAGCGGGTCGTCCCCTGAGATGCCCAACGCCCCGGACATCCAGTCGGTGACGTAGTGGAGCTCCTCCTCGCAGGTGCTGCCGTAGCTGACGCCGTCGACGAAGAACTGATACTGGCCGGTGATGTCGGGTGCTTCACGCTGCCACCAGCCGGTGTCCTCGGTCTCCTTGTCACCACAGCCGATGGCCGAGCACAGCAGCACCGCCGCGCCGAGATGGAGTGCGCGGGTCACGATCAATCCTCGATCTCGGTGAACGCCTGCTGGAGCAGGGCCGTGTCGAGGGGCTTGCCCTCGAGATGCTTGGGCACCGGCCGGGACAGGTCGGAGCGCGGCACGAAGCGCTCGGCGATCTTGTCCATGAGGAAGCGCTGGTAGGCCGCGGGGATGTCGTCCCCGCAGGGGTACTCGTGCACGTCCAGCAGGTGCGCACCGTAGCGATGACCGAACAGCACGCTGTTCTTCTCGGTCAGGTAGATGTGGTACCCGGTGAACATGAACGAGAAGTCGGGCATGGTCTTGGAGCGGCTGCCGGTCTTGACCTTGGCGGCGCCGTCGGCGCCACGGGCGCGAGCGGCGGGCCGGTAGGCCGGCACCC
>CAYZVO010000123.1:22693-26119 GCA_964481655.1 uncultured Enterobacterales bacterium
GATGGGGGGCTTGGTCTTGGCGCGGGGGCGGGTGGGGGCCTGGGGGGCGCGGGGGGCGCCGGCGGCGCTCGCGGCGGCCGGCTCGTCGTCCAGCTCGTCCTCATCGAGGTCGAACGGGTCCTCCTCGTCGTCGTCCAGCGAGTCTCCGGCGACGCTGGCGAAGGGGTCCTCGTCCTCGTCCTCGGGTGGGGGACCGGCGGTGTCGGCGAAGGGGTCGTCGTCCTCCACGGGCTCGTCCGAAGTGGGAGGCGGCTCGGCGTCCTCGATGGACAGCACGGGCTCGTCTTCGGGCTCGTCTTCGGGCTCGGGCTCGGGCTTGGGCTCGGGCTCGAGGGGCTCCACCGGGAGCTCCGGCTCGCTCGGCTCCGGCTCGTCGTCGTAGCCGAGATCGGCGAGGTCGAACTCGTCGTCGTCATCGTCCCCGGAGAACAGGGACTCGAAGGCCTCGTCATCGTCGCCGTCGGCCAGGGGATCGGAGGGCAGCTCGTCGTCGTCGATCTCCGGGATCTCGATGGGTGCCTTGGCCTCGAACGGGTCCGGCTCCGGCTCGGCCTCGAACGGGTCCGGCTCCGGCTCCGGCTCGGGCTCGTCTTCGGGCTCGGGCTCCTGTGCGGGGTCCCCGTCGAACGCCTCCAGGAGCGCGTCGGGTTCCGCTGGGCCACCCGGATCGTCCTCGAGGGAGAAGGCGTCGCCGCCGTCGTCGAGCTCGCCGGCCCACAGGTCGTCTTCCTCGTCGTCGGGCTCTGGCGCAGCGGGGATGTCGAGATCGACAGGCTCCTCGGGCTCCGGGCTGGCGAGCTCTGCGCTCGGCGTGTCCTCGGGGATCGCCCGCTCCGGCTCGGGGGGCGGAGGCGCGTCTGCCGAGATGAACTGGAACGAGCTGCCATCGGCGGCCACTGGGGGGCCCGCGGACGGCGCGGGCTGGTCGTCGCCGATCAGGGCCAGCAGCGAGGCCGGCATGGACGGCGGTGCGGCGGCTGCCGTGGGCTTCGGGCGGGGAGGCTGGGCGTCCACGTCCTCGGGCATCAGCGTGGGGTGCGCGGGTGGGGGGCTCGGCGCGGGTGCGGGCCGCTTGGGCCGCGAAGGCAGGCTCACCTCGCGCACCTCGGCGTCATCCTGCTCGTCCTCGCTGGGGGCGGGGGGCAGGTAGCCCAGGGGGATGGGGTCGTCGTCGGCTGCTGGTTCCTCGAGCTCCACGCTGGCATCGGCCGGGGGCAGGAAGCCCAGCAGGGCCTCGTCGTCGTCAGCCTGCTCCCCGGCCTCGGAAGGGTCCGGCGGTTCGTCTTCCGGTGGTGAGGTGTCCCATGCGTCCAGGCTGGACTCACCGGACAGCGAGATGGCGGCGGGGTTCGAGGCCGCGGCCGAGGCGAAGGGATCTTCTTCTTCGTCGCCGCCGATGTCCTCGAAGGAGAAGAGATCGTCGCCGCCACCGCCGACAGGTTCGCTGTCGAAGGCGTTGTCGGAGTCGAAGGCGAAGGGGGATGAGCCGTCCTCGTCGTCGAGCACGAAGGCGTCACCATCGTCGACGCTGTCCAGGACGTGTTCGTCTTCTTCGAAGCTCGGCGCGTCCTCGAGCACCAGCACGCCCTCCTCGAAGTCGTCGATCTCGAGGTCGTCCATGGCGAAGGGGGACTCGTCCTCCGGCTCTTCTTCGGTCGGGGGAGGGGAGAAGGGCACGTCCTCGATCTCGAATTCGTACTCCTCGTCGTCGTCGTCGTCCTCGTACTCGAAGTCCGCTCCAGAGAGGGGGCCGGGCTCGCTGGGGTTGCTCGCGAAGGGATCGGAGGCCATGGGGGAGCCCATGGCGGGCGCCGAGGCCTGGGCTGGCATGCCCGGCGTGGTGGGCGCCACGGGGGGGACGATGCCCGCGCCACCGGCGGTGAGCCCTCTGCAGGAGCCTGGGGCGAGGCCTTGTTCGTGGGCGTGGAATTCCTGGAAGGAGTCGATGCCCATGCGGATGATCTCGACCGGGGACGCCTTGTCGTCGCCGTCCAGCCTAAGCAGCACGGTCACCGTGCGATCGCTGCCCTCGCGCACACCGCTGATGGGGTAGGCCACGAAGGGCTTGCGCACGCCGGCGACGGGCTGCCCGGAGTCGGGCAGCTGGAAGCGCCGACCCTGGCGGCTGCTCTCGCCCTCGAGCTGTTCCACGAACGCGGGCGTGGCGACCACACCCTTCGAGAGCAGCCCGGCTGCGCCGAGGGCCACGTGGCGCACGCCGAGGGGATCTCCCAACGCGCCGTGGGGCGAGTCGATGCCGGTGAGGCCGACCGCCTGCTCGATGGCCGGGCCCTGCACGCGATGGGTCGCACCGTCGAAGCCGCCGTGGAAGCCGCCGTACGACATACCGATGCCCACCGCGGGCCCCCGGGGCACGGAGCTGGGCTGGCGGAGGACGCCGAATTCCAGCCCGAAGGGTGGCGTCGCGCGCTCGGTGATGACGCTGGCGACCTTCAGCGCGGCGGTCGCGCTGGGGAGCACGGCCACCACGTGGGTGCCGGTGTGGTAGGTGGCCGCGCCCAGCCCCGCGAGCTCGCCCATCAGGGCGCTGATCCGCGCCTCGAGTGCGATGGGGAGCAGGGCGTCGTCGCTCGTGCGGGCTTCCTGGTAGGACTTGCCCTGGACGTCCCCCAGGCGCGCGGCGACCACGAAGGCCTTGCTGTCGCCCAGGTCGCCCCGGGGCACCACCATGCGTGAGAGGTAGCCCTTCTGCCAGCCGGGGACCTGGATGTCCTCGCTGCGTTGGACCAGGGAGACCATGCCGCCGATGAGATCCCACAGCCGGGTGGCGTCGAGCACCTCGCCGAGGCTCGCGGCCAGGGCCTGGGCCAGCTCCGGATCGAGCAGCTGCTTGGCTTGCTTTTTGTCGATGCCGAGCTTGTCCAGCTCCCTCGCGCTGTAGAAGTCGGACAGGGAAAGCAGGAACGCGCGCAGCACCAGGGGGTCGTGGGCCAGGATCCAGTGGCGACGATCCGTGCCAGCTGGCAGCGCAGAGCGCGCGAGCACCGCCGCCGCGAAGTGGCGATCCGGGGCCTTGGCCTTGCCGTCGCGGACGCGGGCCTCGAGGGCCTCGAGGGCCTTCTCGCAGGCGACCAGCAGCGTCCCGAGGACCTTGGGGTTCCCCGGGACGTCCAGGGCGCCCATCAGGAACTCGAGGGACGGCAGCGTGCCGTCCGGGCGGAGCACCAGGCTGAGCTTCGAGCGCAGCATCGCCTGGTAGAAGCGGGTGGCGCGCAGGCTGGGGTTGGTCTGGGTCGCCAAGCCCCAGGCGGCGCTGACCCGCGCGGAGAGCGACCAGGCCACCTGACCGAAGATCTCACCCCGACGGCGGTCGTCCTGTTCGAGCAGGGTCGGCAGCGAGCGCTCGATGGCGCGGGCCCCAGCGCCCCGGCCCGGGCCGGCGGGTGGGGGGCCGGCCGCCCGACC
>CAYZVO010000123.1:26129-26674 GCA_964481655.1 uncultured Enterobacterales bacterium
GCCCCGGGGGGGGGGGGGGTGTTGTGGGGGGGGGGGGGGCGGGGGGGGGGGGGGGGGGGCGCGGCCCCCCCCCCCACGTCCGGTGCCTGCGGGTGGGGCGCCGGCGAGCAGACCGCCCGCGATGCGGCCGATCTCGAGCAGCGGGAGCCCGGTGGCTTCCGGGGAGACCAGCGCGGCCTCGAGCAGCAGCCGGGCCAGGGTCCCACTCAGGGGGTCCGACGCCCAGTCTTCGGCGCCCTTGCCCCCGAAGGACTCGCGCTCCTTGTCGTCGAGCGCATCGGCGAGCGCCTTGCCGACGACGTCGGCGACGGGCTGCGCCAGCCTGCTGGTGCAGGCGACGGGGTAGGCCCAGCGGCAGCCGGCGGCCGCGCCTTCGTCCCCCAGATCCCACAGCGCGGGCGCATCGACGCAGAGGTCTGGAGCAACCTGGATCGCCTGGTCCGTCGATACGACCAGGAGACACTTCTCAGTGATGGCAGCAAGCTTGTCCGCGAAGTCCATCAGGCCTCGTTCCTCTCTGGGATGGAGGCGGCATTCTATCAGAG
>CAYZVO010000124.1:0-26621 GCA_964481655.1 uncultured Enterobacterales bacterium
GGGGGGCTGCGCAGCATCGGGACAGGTCCCCCGCTTGCGCATCGAGAGGGTGCCCTCGGCGGTGCGCTCCAACAGGAAGCCGCAGGGTCGATCGCCGTACTTCAGCAGCAGGTCGAACGCCGCCAGCGGATCGGGCTCCTTCAGGACCACCACCTCCTGGCCCAGCGCAGCCTCGGCGTCCGCGGCGATGGCCTCGGCCTCGGGCCCGCCCGCGGCCACCAGGACCGGGCTCTCTCCGGGCGCCCGGGCCTCGTCGATGCGGCGCAGGGCCCAGCCGGGGAGCTCGCTGGAGCCCCCGCTGGGTGCGGGGAGCCGGGGTGGCTCGGCGTGGACCGCGGGGGTGCTCGGGGGCGCCTGCACCTCGACGCAGCCCTCGGGCCTCGGCTCGACCCGCTCGCCCCCGCGATCGTTGTAGGCGGCGGCCCAGGCCTGGGCCTCCTCGGGCGTGTACCAGTGGTCGAGGGCGTTGATGCGGTACTTGTCCGCGCCCAGGAGGATCAGGGACGAGGGCGCCGCCACGACCGCGTAGCCGCCCAGGGTGAAGTACCAGAAGCGCTCGGAGGGCACGTCCGACGGTGTGCGAGGGCTGTGGGTGGTGAAGCGGGTCGCACCCAGCGCAGCGAGGGCGGCTGTGGCCGCCAGGCCCGCGCTGGCCAGCTTCACCGGCAGCGCCCTGCGCTTGTAGGCGTCGAAGGTGTCGTCGTCCCCGACCCGCCAGGCGAAGGCGTCGGCGTCGATCAGCCTCCCGTCGTCGACCCCCAGCAGGCGCCCCTGTCTCACCTCCAGCTGCATCGGCTCCACCGGGGTGGGCTCCGGCGCCACCACCGGGACGGCCGCCGGCTGGCTGCAGTCTCCCCGCCGTCGCAGGGACAGCGTGCCCATGGGGCTGCGCTCGAGCAGGAAGCCGCAGGCGTGCTGGCCCGCGGCCAGGGCCTGGTCCAGCGCCGCCAGCGTGTCGGCCCGCTGCACCACCGTGACCGGCAGATCGAGCGCGGCGCGAGCGTCCGCCGCGATGTCCTCGGCGCCCGGGCCGGCGGCGACCACGAGGACCGGGCCCGCGGCGGCGGCCTGGGCCTCCTCGATGCGCCGCACCGTCCAAGGCGGCAGCTCGCCGGCACCGGCGATCGTGGTCACAGCCAGGATCAAGGGGTGCAAGGCGGCGTCTCCCGGGGGCGTGGTCCCCTGCAGTGTAGCAGGCCGGGCTCGGATTGGGCGCGTGTGTCAAGAACGTGTCATCCAGAATGTCTTCATTTGTGACGTTTGATGACAACAATCCCGCCCTGGGTGTCGGTCTCGGCCCGTTTCTGTGTCGAATACACACACCCGTCGCCCCGGACTGCCCATGATCTCGACCGAACGGCCCCCGCGCCGCGGCCTGCGCCACGGCTGGCTGTTGCTGGCCCTGTGTCTCATCCCCCTGCTCTCGGTGCTCCACAAGACCGTGATCCGCGGGGACTCCCTGTCGGACCTGCTGCCCCGCACCCGCTGGGATCTGGTCTACGAGCTCGAGCTGGACGGCGGAGGCGGGCCCGCCAGCCTGGCGACCTTCCTTCCCGTCGGTGACCGGCGCCAGGAGATCGTGCTCGAGGACGACAGCTCCCCGGGCCTGCGGCTGACGACCTCCGAAGAGGGGCCCAACCGGCGCGCCCGCTGGACCGGCGGCCGCGTCCCCGACGACACGGTGGTGCGCCACCGCCTGTCGGTGCTCAGCTCGGCCCTCGAGGTGCAGCTCTCGCCGGGGTTGCGCGTGCCGGACGCCTATCCCCAGGACGTGGCGGTGTACCTGCGCCCCGAGCCGGCGCTGCCCGTGGACGCCTCGGAGCTGCAGGCGGTCCTGACGGAACTCGGCGCGGACGAAGGACTGCTGGTGTCGCGGCTCGAGGCCATCCATGGCTACACCCGCGGCCTCAGCGCGGCCCCTGGAGGAGAGTGGGACGATGTGCTGACGGTCCTCCGAGGTGGCCAATCCAGCGCCCGTGGCCGCAGCCGGCTGTTCGTCTCCCTCGCCCGCGCCAGCGGGCTGCCAGCGCGGGTGGTCGAGGGTCTGGTCCTCCGGCGCGGTGAGGACGGCGCGCGCCACTGCTGGGCCGAGGTCTGGGTGGGTGGCAACTGGGTGCCCTTCTGCCCCACCCACGGCCTGTTCGCGGCCCAGCCCTCCAACTGGCTGACCGTGGCCCGGGGGGACGTGCCCCTCTTCGAGCACAGCGGTGTGGGTGGCTATGCCCCCCGCTTCGTGGTCGACAGCGAGCTGGTCACCTCGCCCCGGGCATTGGCGGGCGCCTCACCCCTGAACCTGTGGGCTCTGTTCCAGCGCCTGGGGCTGCCCTTCTCGCTGCTCCGCACGCTGCTCATCCTGCCGGTGGGGGCGCTGGTGGTGGTCCTGTTCCGCAACGTGGTGGGGATGCCCACCTTCGGGACCTTCCTGCCGGCGCTGATCGCCGGCGCGGCTTCGGCTACCGGGGCCCTGTGGGGCCTGGTGGGCTTGTTGTTGGTGGTGGTGATGGTGGTGGCCGTGCGCTGGGCGGTGCAGCACCTGCGCCTGCTGCACTCACCCACCCTGGCCATCCTGCTGGCGGCGGTGACCACCGCGCTGCTGCTGACCAGCCTGACCGCCGATCGGGTGGGGCTGCACGCCCTGTCCTACGTGGCCATGTTCCCCATCGCGGTCCTGGCCATCACCGCCGAGCGCTTCTACATGGCCCTCGAGGAGCGCGGCTTGCGGGACGCGGGGCGGGAGCTGGCGGGCACCATGGTGGTGATCCTGGCCTGCTACCTGGTCATGAACAGCCTGGCGCTGCAGGCCCTGATGCTCGAGTTCCCCGAGCTGCTGCTGCTGGTGCTGGCGGCGGACGTCTACCTGGGCCGCTGGGTGGGGATGCGCCTGTCCGAGTACCTGCGCTTCCGGCAGCTCATCCCCCAGGAGGTGGCGGCATGAGCTGGCGCGGACTCCAGTGGCGCCTGTCCCTGAGCGGGATCTTCGGCATGAACCGCCGCAACGTGGAGCTGGTCTACGACCGCAACCCGCGGCACCTGTACCGCCTGGCGGACGACAAGCTGCTGGCCAAGGAGGTCCTGGCCGCGGCCGGGGTGCCGGTGCCTGCGGACATCGCCACGGCCGAGGGCTTGTACGAGCTGCCCGATGTGCTCGAGGCGCTGGACACCCGGGGCGAGTTCGTGGTCAAGCCGTCCCTGGGCGGGGGGGGCAACGGCATCCTGGTGGTGGGCGAGAACCTGGCGCCCGGGCTGTGGCGCAAGGCCGGGGGCAGCGAGCTGACCGAGGATCAGCTCCGCACCCACCTGGCCAACATCCTGTTCGGCGCCTACGCCCGCGGGGCCCTGAAGGACCGGGTGATGGTGGAGCCTCGCATCCACCCCGATCCCGTCTTCGCCCGCCTGTGGCAGGACGGGCTCTGCGACCTGCGGGTCATCACCGTCGACCGCGAGCCGGTGATGGCCATGGTGCGGGTGCCCACGGCCCAGTCCGACGGCAAGGCCAACCTGCACCAGGGCGGCATCGGCCTGGCCGTCGAGCTGGAGACCGGCCGGGTGCATCGGGCGGTGTGTCAGCGACGCAGCCTGACCCACCACCCCGACAGCGGCGTGCCGCTGGTGGGACTGCAGCTGCCCCTGTGGGAGGACATCCTCCACACCGCGGTCGAGGCCGCCCACGCCGTGCCCCTGGGCTTCCTGGGGGTCGATGTGGTGGTGGACGTCCACGACGGTCCCCTGGTGCTCGAGATCAACGCGCGCCCCGGGCTCGAGATCCAGAACGTGAACCAGCGCGGCCTGGGGCTGGCGCTCGAGGAGGTGGCCTGATGTTCGCACGCTCCCACAAGCTCGGCCCGGTGCTGGGCGTGACCGTCGTCGCCCTGGTGGTGTTGCTGGTGGTCGAGACCCGCATCAGCCGCACCCACGTGGACGTGGTGGCCGTGGAGATCCAGCCCTCCAGCGGGCTGATGTTCGACGAGGACAGCCCCGGCGACGCCCCCCTGGGTGACTCCGCTGGACCCCTGCACGACGAGGCCCGCGTCCTGGCCCGGCGGGCCGAGCTCGACGCGGCCTTCGAGCGCTACCGGCGCCTCGTGCGCCGCCACCCGGTCCAGGGAGGGCTGTGGGCCGAGTACGGCTATTGGCTGCTGGTGGACCGGCAGGACGCCGCGGCCCTCGAGGTGCTCGAGCGCTCCGCCCGGCTCTCGCCCCGCGATCCCTGGGTCGCCCTGCTGCTGGGGCACGCCCACAGCCGCGCTGGGGAGCTGGACGAGGCCGAGGCCAGCGTGCGCCGGGCCCTCGAGCTGGCGCCCAGGGATGTGGAGGCGCGCCTGACCCTGGGGCGGCTGCTCCTGCGCCAGGAGCGGGCCTCGGAGGCCGCCCAGCACTACGCCGAGCTGGCCGCGTTCCGGGACACCGAGCCCGGGGCCTTGGCGCTGGCCGGCTTGGGGCGGGCAAAGCTCGCCCTGGGTGACGCCGACGGCGGCCACCGGGCGCTGCAGCTGGCCGTGGAGCGGGCCCCCGCGAGCGTGGGGGTCCGCCTGGCCGCCGCCCGGGCCTGGCTCGCCACCGGTGAACCCGAGGATCTGCCGTGGGCCCTGGCCCTGATGGACGAGACCATCGCCATGGCGCCGGAGATCCCGCAGCTGCACAGCACCCGGGGGCTGGCCCTCGAGCTGTCGGGCGAGCTGGACGAGGCTGGCCGCGCCTACGAAGAGGCCCTGCGCCTCGAGCCCGGCGCCCAGGAGGTGCGCTGTCGCCTCGAGGCCCTCGATCCCGCCCTCGAGACCCTGCAGGCCCAGAGCGCTGATCCTGGCTGCCAGGCGCTGCCCGTGGAGGTCAGCGGATGAGCCCCCGCCTCGCGGTGTTGTTCGCGGCCTTCCTGGTCCTGGTCGGCCCCGCCCGCGCGGCAGAGCTCGACGCGACCCTGTCCCAGTCCCTCGGGGTGCTGGTGGGCGACGGCATCCACGGCGAGGCCGGGCCGGCGAGCTGGACCGAGCTGCAGCTGCGCCCCTCCCTCGATGTGGAGGGCTGGAACGTCGGCCTCCCCGTGGACCTCTCCCATCGACAGACCTTCGGCTTCGCCCTGGCCGAGAGCCGCGGCAAGCTGGGCCTCCGGGCGCGACACAAGACCGACATGCATCGTGTGTTGCTCTACGCCGGTGCCTACGGCGCGTGGCGCCCGGGCTGGCTCGACCCCTACCAGCCGGATGTGCACGGCGAGCCCACCCCCACCGACCGCCACAGCTACGCCTCGCCCCGGCTGCGGGCCCAGTGGGATCTGCTGCCGTGGGACGGCCATCGCTTCGTGCTGGAGGCTCAGCTGCGGCGCCCCGACTACCTCGAGGATCCCGACTACGATCCCGAGCTGGCCCCGACCCACATCGTGCCCGGGGATCACCTGCGGACCACCACCGAGGCCCGCTGGCGCCGGGACTGGGAGCGCTGGCGCCTCGAGCTGGGCAGCACCGCCGAGCTGCGGGCCTACAGCCAGACCTACGCCCGGGACGCGGGCACCGGCCTGACCCACGCCAGCAGCGATGAGCCCAACCCCCTGTACCGGGTGCTGGACCTCGAGCCCCGCGCCCGCCTGCGCTGGGAGCCGGGCCCCTTGACCCTGCGCGCCAGCTACGGCCTCGAGATCGTGCAGGACCTCTTCGAGGGCTACTACTCGTACCGGGGGCACCACCCGGGGCTGAAGCTCTCCCTCGACGCCAGCGACGCGGTCAGTGTCACCGCCCGGGGTGAGCTGTGGCTGCGGCGCTTCGGCCCCGACAGCTACGCCGAGGGCGGCTCGCACATCGCCCTGGACGACGACGGTGAGCGCCGCTGGGACCGTCGGGGCAAGGGCGGGCTCGAGCTGGACTACCGCGTCAGCGAGCGCTGGTCCGCCAACCTGGGCCTGGAGGCCCGCTTCCGGGAGACCAACTTCCCCGACTACGAGCCGGGGGTCTTCCCCAGCGCCGGCAGCGACTACGAGATCGAGTGGGACTGGCGGACCTTCCAGACGGGCGTGGGCCTGAGCTGGGAGGGGTGAGCCTCGCCCCTATAGGGGATGTCGCTCCATGAACCCGCGGATCAGCGGCAACATCCTGTCCGACGCCTCCTCGACCACCCAGTGTGAGCAGTCGTCGTAGACGTGCACCTCGGCGTCGGGGAGCCGCTGCTTCCAGCCCTCCAGGTAGCCGGGGTGGAAGACCCAGTCCTGCTGGCCCCAGAACACGATGTGGGGCCGGCCGGTGAGCGCCGGCAGGCCGGCGTCCAGGGTCTCGAGCAGGGCGCGGTTGGGATGATCCGCCTCGATGGGGATCTCCTCGATGAAGCGCCGGATGACCTGGCGCTCGGCCCAGCTGCCGTAGGGGGCGAAGTAGCCGTCGCGCACCGGCCCCGCGAAGCGGTCCTTGTGACCCACGGCGAAGGCCATGCCCAGCCGCAGGAACCCGTTGAGCCCTTGCACCACCACGTGACCGTAGCCGGGGAAGCGCAGGGCCTTCAGCGAGGCCGGCAGGGGCAGCAGGAAGGCGCCGGTGTTGGTGACCACGAAGCGCAGGAAGCGCTCGGGCATGCGGATGGCGGCGGCGTAGCCGATGGCGCCACCCCAGTCGTGCACCACCAGGGTGATGTCACGAAGGTCGAGGGTCTCGATCAGCTCGCAGAGCTTGTCGATGTGGTCCGGGACCCGGTAGCCCCAGTCCGACGGCTTGTCGGACAGGCCGCAGCCGATGTGGTCGGGCACGATGCAGCGGTGATCCCGGGACAGGTCGGCCACCAGCGCTCGGTAGTAGAACGACCAGGTGGGGTTGCCGTGGACCATCAGGACCACCGGGCCCTCGCCCTCGTCGATGAAGTGCTGGGCGAGGCCGTCCGCGCCGGTGATGGTCCGGCCGGTCCAGGGGTAGAGCTCCCGGACCGGGCCAGGCAGGGCCGCGCTCCGCTCGGAGCGCTGCACCTCCGGCTGCGCCCCGGTCACGGGGCTACCACTCGATGCCGAGCTGGATGGTGCCCAGGCCGGAGCCCACGGCGTTGAAGCAGACCTTGTGGCCGGGCTTCACCAGGCCCTTCTCGACGGCCTCGGCCATGGTCACCGGGACCGCCGCGGAGCCGCAGTTGCCCAGGTAGGTGACCGTGAGGTAGCCGCGGTCCACCGACACACCCATGCGCTCGAGGGCTTCCGTGATGTGGCGGACGCCCACCTGGTGGCAGATGAAGTGGTCGATCTCGTGCTTCTCCCAGCCGGAGGCCTCGAGGAAGTGGGGCCAGGTCTCGTCCACCAGGTTGAGCCCGTGGATCTTGAGGCCCACCGGATCGGCGTGCATCTGGAGGCGGTTGGCGACACACAGGCGGTTGTGCTCGGTGGCGGACATGGCCCGCGCCGCGGTGATGCGGTGGTCGGTCTTGGAGACGTCCTTGTGGGACAGCACGAAGGCCACGCCGCAGTTGCCGAGGGTGAGGGTGGCGAAGTTCTCGAAGAAGGTCTTCTGGTCGCAGTCGTCCGCGCCCATGATGTCCATGGTGTTGCGCATGCCGGGGGCGAAGTTCTCGCCGCTGACCACCAGCACGTAGCGGGCCTGGCCCAGCTCGATGGCGTTGGCGGCCTGGACCATGCCGGTCACGAAGCCGAGGCAGGCGTGGCTGACGTCGAAGCAGTCGCAGCTGTGGGGCACGCCCAGGTTGCCGCCGACGAAGCTGGCGGTGCCCGGCTCGTCCCAGTCGCGGATGATGCTGGTGCTGATCAGCAGGTCGAGGTCCCCCGCCTCGATGCCGGCGCGCTCGAGGGCGATCTTCGCCGCGCGGGTCGCGATGTCGCTGGGCTTCTCGTCGTTGGCGTACATGCGCCGCTCGTGGATTCCGGTGAGGCCGGCCAGCCGCCCGCGGGGGATCTTCAGGCGAGTCATCGAGTCGGAGAGGCGATCCTCGATGCCGTCACTGGTGAGCACGTCTTCGGGCAGATCGTGGCCGATGGCCTCGATGTGGACATTCTGCCAGCGCATGGGACCTCCGGGGTCGGCGCAAAGGGCGCCCCTTTATCCGGATCGGCCCGCTTGTCAGCTATAGAACACCGAACATATGGAAATTGTCGGCGATCTTGTCGTGCCAACCATCACTATCGCCGTCTCAATCACCGCCTTCCGGGGCCCGGTCGAGCAGGATTTGCACGGCCTGTGCGGGCACCGCGACCAGGTGGCCGTGGCCCAGCCTGCGATAGTCCCAGCCCCGGTGCACCCCCAGCACCGCGCCCGCACCGTCCAGGATCGGTCCGCCCGAGTAGCCGTCGTGGGCTGGCGCGGTGTACTCGAGCACCGGCTGGTCCGCCCAGCGGGTCGGGGCGGCCAGGATCCGGCCCAGGCTGACCAGCAGCGGCCTGCGGGGTGGGTGGGCCGCCACCGCGATGTGCTCACCCCGTCGCGCCGGCTCGACCCGCAGGGCGAGGTGGGGGTAGGTGCCGGCGGGCAGGCGATACACCGCCAGATCCGCCTCGGGGTCCGTGGCGACCAACACCAGCGGCTCGGGGAAGGGGCCGGGGCTGTCACTCCAGCCGATGCGCACCCAGGGCCGCTCCCCCACCATCTCGGCCACGTGGTGGGCGGTGACGACGAGGCCGTCGGCGGAGACCACGAAGCCGGAGCCGCCCTCGAAGCTCACCACCGCGGTCGTGGCGGCCCGGAGCTCGGGATCCCCCACCTCGTCGGCGGGCAGGAAGTCCGGATCGGCGCTGGAGACAGCGGTGAGGAAGACGAGTGCGGTTTCGATCATGGGTCCATCGACAGCCGCGGGGGGCGGCGGTTCCTCCAGTGTAGACCCTGGAGCAGCGGTCCACGGTGGCCTGCTGCTGGGCTACGATGTCTCCCCAGCCCCGGAGGTCCCATGCGCGCCCTGCGCCTGCTCCCCCTGCTCGCCGCCTGCGCCAAGGGAGGCGTCCAGCCCCTCGAGATCGAGGACGCCGAGGACGTCCAGGACGCCTGCGACGAGCGCGCGGACCAGATCGTCACGGAGACCTACCGGGTGGAGTTCCCCGCCATCGCCGGCGGCTGCGCCTGGGGCCAGGACGGCAACCTCGAGCCCGACAACGGCTACCTCACGGCCCGGGTGGAGCAATACGAACGGCTCGACCTCGAAGAGGTGCTCATCTGCGACATGGAGTTCGACTTCGCCGGGGAGGCTGGCCTCGAGCAGGACATCATCTACGACGACAACTTCCTGTTCGTGTTCAACGGGGTGGTCCTGGCCTCGAGCTATCGGCCCTGGATCATGGAGTTGCCCGCCGAGGACATCTTCCACATCTACGACTGGGACACCATCGCAGGCCTCGAGAATCTGTTCGACAGCATCCCCACCTACTGCGTGGGCGAGGAGACCGACCTGGCCGAGTGCGACATCCCGCCCCCGGAGACCCAGGGTCCCATCTCCCTGTCCTTCGATCTGAGCATCACCTCGGAGCTGTCGTTCCGGGCCATCGACGAGGGGGTCGCCGAGTTCGGCTTCATCGCCACCGGTGACAACGACTCGGACGTCGACTGCGCCCACGAGACCTTCTTCTTCGAGGTCGACGTGCCCCACATCCCGACGGACGTGGACTGACGCATTCGTCCACACGCACGGTCGATCCGGTGCTATGGTCCGGAGGCCTGGAGGTGCCCGCCGTGCGTCCCGCCCTCATCGCCGCGCTGTCCATCCTCGCCGGACTGAGCGCCTGCGTCGACTACACCCTCGAGCCCGATCCGGACGGGCCGCCCAAGGGGGACTCGACGCCGAACCCCGACGACAGTGACCTACCCGACGACAGCGAGCCCGGCGACGACGAGGAGATCTGCAACGGCGAGGACGACGACGGCGACGGCCTGGTGGACGAGGGCTTCGACGACACCGACGGCGACGGCATCGCCGACTGCGTCGACGACGGCTGCGACGTGAGCCTGGCCGCCGCGGGCGCGGTGGACGTCGACGAGGACTGCATGGCCTACGATCCCGACGAGGTGGCGGACCCCTGGGATCTCAACCTCGAGTGGAACTACACCGCGTCGGGCTCGGTGGTGGTCATGCCCGCCACCGGCAACCTCACCGACGACAACGGCGACGGCGTGGTGGACGACCTCGACACCCCCGACGTGGCCTTCACCGCCTACAGCGGGGGCACCTTGCACGTGGTCTCGGGCGACACCGGTCGCGCCGTCTGCACGGCCTCGGGCTTCCGCTCCGACGGCGGCGTGATCATCGCGGACGTCGACGGCGACGGTAAGAACGAGGTGGTGGGGCCCACCAGCTCGGGCCAGGTGCGCGCCGTGGATGGCGCCTGCCGCACCAAGTGGACCAGCAGCCGGACCTACTCGATGATGTACCCGGTCACCACCGCCGCCGATCTGGATGGCGACGGCGACGTGGAGGTCATCGCCGATGTGGCGGTGGTCAACGGTGTCGACGGCAGCCACGTGGCCCAGCTGAGCCCCCAGAGCTCGTCCTGCTGGCGCAGCCCCGTGGTCGCCGACATCGACCTGGACGGCCAGCAGGAGATCCTGCTGGGCAACTCGGTGTTCTCCCCCAGCGGGACCATCGAGTGGTCCGGCTCGGGCTCGGGCACCTCCTGCTTCGCGGCGGTGGCCCAGCTGGACAGCGACGCCGAAGCGGAGGTGATCCTCTCCTTCGGCAGCAGCGTGACCATCTACCAGCACGACGGCACACGGGGGGCCTCCAAGAGCCTGGCGGTGGCCAACCCGGGGCCTCCCTGCGTCGGCGACATCGACGGTGACGGGCAGGCGGAGTTCATCGCCCCCAACGGCTCGAGCATCTCCGCTTTCGAGCACGACGGCACCGCCAAGTGGACCGCCACCATGCGAGACAACAGCGGCGCGGCGGGCTGCTCGGTCTTCGAC
The DNA here is from genome assembly GCA_964481655.1 of uncultured Enterobacterales bacterium. GTDB lineage: Bacteria > Myxococcota_A > UBA796 > UBA796 > JAFGLY01 > CALDOK01. The sequence continues at coordinate 10,857 of CAYZVO010000124.1, forward strand.
ATGAACGGAGACGAGGTCTACGAGGTGCTCTTCGCCGACGAGCAGGCCCTGCGCCTGTACGACGGGGTCAGCGGCCGGGTCCTGTATGAGAACACCAGCCACGGCTCGGTGACCTACTTCGAGATCCCCACCGTCGCCGATGTGGACAACGACGGCTCCGCGGAGATGCTCGTGGCCAACAGCTCCGGCAGCTACACCGGGGTCACCTCGTTCGGGCACAACGGCTCGGGCTGGCCGGAGTCGGGGCCCACCTGGGGCCTGCACGACTTCGCCCAGACCAACCAGGACGCCGACGGCGGCATCCCCACCAACCCGACCCCGAGCTGGCAGAGCTACAACGTCTTCCGCGGCCGCCCGTACGATGACATCCCAGGTTCTGCGGACCTGATCGTGAGCATCGACGATGTGTGTGTGTCATCCTGCGACCCCGAGATCGGCGTCGTCGAGATCGCCTACCATGTGGCCAACCAGGGCGGCAGCGCCAGCGACGACAGCACCTGGGTCAGCCTGTACGTGGTCGACGCCGGGACGCCGGTCTTCCACGCCCGCAAGGCGGTGCCGTCCATCGACAGCGGCGCCTCCCTCGAGGGCTGGCAGTTCACCGTGCGCCTCGACGACATGGGCGACGACGGCTTCCTGCTGGTGGTGGACGACGACGGTGCCTCCTTGGGCGTCATCGACGAGTGCAGCGAGGAGAACAACACCGCCGAGTATCCGGAGAGTTTCTGCGGCTGAGAGGTCGCGCCTGACCCAGCGATCACCCAGTCCAGCGCGACATCGGAGACCGCCACAGCGACCTCGCGACCGAGCAACCCCCTCTTTCGAGTCGGCACGATTCTTGCGAAATTCGCGACCATGCAAGCACTCTTCTTCTTGATCCTCCAGACCCTGCCGGCCCAGGCCGTCACCGTGGAGCCCGCCCTGCTGGCCTGGTCCTCCTTCGGGCTCAGCGAGGCGCGGCAGGACGCCCAGGTCCGCGGCCCCGAGCTGCTCCACGCCGGGACCGATGATCGGCTCGCGCTGTACGACGGTGTGCGTCGCGAGGTGCACGTCCTCGAGGGCGACGCTCCCGCCGTGAGCTTCCCGGTCCACTTCGCCAGCGATCTGCTGCTGGTGGACGACGGGACGCTGGTGCTGGACCACTCCGCCCGGACGGTCACCAGCTGGGACCGCCAGGGGCGGCCGCGAGCGGTGGTCGCCCTCCCCGCCCTGGTCCCCACCGCCGTGACCCTGCGCCTCGAGGGTGACCAGGTCCTGGCGGTCGATCCCTTCGGCCACGGCCACCCGGTGGCCAGCCTCGACGGCCTCGATCTCACCACCTCCCGGCTCGAGGGCCTGCAGCGGCGCCCGGACGCGGTGGTCTGGGATGGCGACACCATGCGCACCGAGGGCCTCGAGCTCGAGCTACCCCACGCCACCAAGGCCAGCGGACAGCGGCTCGGGGACTGGCTCGTGGTCGATGTGGTGGTGGCCGACGCGCCCATCACGGTCGAGCGCACCGCCTGGCACATCCCCAGCCGCCAGGCCCAGCCGCTGCCGGTCGACGGCCGGCTCTACGCCCCCCGGGGTGATCTCGCCGCCACCCCCGAGGGCGACCTGGTGGTGCTCGTCCCGCGGGCCGAAGGCCTCGAGCTGCTGCGGGTGTCGCCATGATGCCTCTCGCGCTGCTGCTGATCGCCACCGGCTGGGCCATCGACCGCGAAGCGGTCATGGACAACGGCGCCGAGTTCTGCACCCACCAGTGGACCATGGGCTCGGCCAACCAGTACGCGTCGTGCTCCTCGGACTACGTCAGCGACTACAGCCCGGGCTCCACCTACCGGGGCATCCCCTACGACTGGGGCGGCTTCTACACCTGCTCGGAGTACGACGCCTACATCGCCGACGGCTACGGCGCGGGCAGCCACAGCTGGCACGGCTCGCTGTGGTGCACCGTCGGCGTGGACTGCTCGGGCTTCGTGTCCCAGGCCTGGGAGACGGACCAGAAGTACGGCACCTCGACCATCTACCAGGTGAGCCACGACATCTCGAGCTCGTCCCTGAGGCGGGCCGACGCGCTGAACAACAGCGGCAGCCACATCGTGCTGTACGCCTACGAGACCGCCGGAGGCATCCCGGTGCATCAGGAGGCCAACGGAGAGTTGGTCTTCACCGACGTGGATCAGGGCTGGTCGGCGTTCTCCAGCTACACCCCCATCCGCTACGACGACATCGCCGACGGCGCCGAGACGGGGACCTTCGACAACCCCCACGAGATCACGGCCTTCCCCTTCGAGCACCTGGGCTGGACCGCCGGGGCCTCGAGCGACGAGCTGAACGCCTACAGCTGCTCCCCGGACACCGACGAGTCGGGCCCCGAGCGCATCTACCACTTCGAGGTGGCCACCGGGGGCACCCTCGATCTGCGGGTCACCTGCGACAATTCCGTGGACATCGACATCCACGTGCTGGACGGCCCGAGCGCGAGCGCCTGCCTCGCCCGGGACCACACCGAGCTGTCGGTGCAGCTGGACCCGGGGCACCACTGGATCGTCGCCGACACCTGGGTCAGCTCCTACGAGTACGCCGGCCCCTACATCCTCACGGCCAGCTTCTCGGGCACCCTGGGCGACTCGGGCGACGACATCCCGGTGGACACCGGGGATGACACACCCATCGACACAGGTGGCCCCCCTGGGGACGACGACACCGGCGACCCCCACGACCCGCCCCAGCCGGACGACCAGCGCTTCATGTCACCGGCCACCCGCGTGCCCTACGACGGCGGGCGCGGCTGTGGCTGCAGCGGTGGCAGCGCCCCGCTGTGGCTCGGCCTGTTCGGGCTGATCGGGCTGGCGCGCCGGCGGCGCTGACGAACCGGGCTAGTCGCAGACCACGGTGCCGACGACGGCGCCGGTGATCCAGACCTGGGGGCCGTGGCCACCGTCGGGATCGAACTCGCCCTCGCCGATGGCCCAGCTGCCGAGCTCGGCGTAGTCGCGCCAGTCGAGCTCGCCGTCGGTGACCTTGAGGTTCAGGACGTTGCCGTCGGCGTCGATCAGGGAGGCCCAGCAGCCCTCCATGGCGCAGACCACGGTGGCGGCGCCTTCGATCTGGACGGTCTGGCCGTCGTAGGCGGCGGTGTCGGCCAGGATGTCGGCCATGGGGGTGGCCTCGTCCAGGGTCACGCCGTCCCAGATCACCTCACCGTTGGCCAGCGCGTCCTCGCGCAGGGCCTCGGGGCTGCACTCGTCCACCGGGGCGGTGTCCTCGGGGGTGGTGGTGTCTTCGGGCTCGCTGGTGTCCTTGTCACCACAGGCGATGAGCAGGGCGAGGGAGGCGAGGGGAAGGACGAAACGCATGGGCGACCTCATGTGGGTGGGAGGCGCCCATAGCGAATGAAACGAAACGTCGCAAGAATGTGGCGTCAGCGCTCCGCGGCCAAGGCCTTCACGCTCGGGACCTCGCTCTGCGCCAGGCGGGGCCGGGCTTCGTCGGCGAGGGGGCCAGCCAGGGCCGCGCCCGCGATCTCCAGCGCCAGGGGCTCATCGACGCTGTCGAGCTCGCTCAGCAGCTGCAGGGCCAGGCCCCGGGTCTGCTCGCTGCCGACCCAGCTCAGCAGGTCGTCGCGGGCCTCGGTGGCATGCCCTTCGACGATGCAGTGGGCGGCCCGCATGGGGGCCCAGGGGGGCATGGCGGCCCGCTCGACGACGGTCCGCAGGGCTGCCAGGGGCTCGGCGGCCAGGGCCTCGACTTCGGCGCAGGCCACGGGATCCCGGGCGCTGAGGGCGCGGTAGACCGCGGCCTCGTCGGGGCTCGGGGTCCAGTCGTCGGCCACGGCGGGCTGCAGGGCGATGGCGATGGAGAGGGTGATGGGGATCGAGATCATGCCGGCCTCCTAGAGCGCGCCGCTGTACTGCTGGCTGAGGACCACCTGGTCGTCGGTCAGGGTCTCCTGGACCGAGCAGGTCTCCCAATCGCAGATGGAGTAGGGGAACATCAGGTTCGAGCCCAGGTCGTCCTCGCAGCTGCTCTGGTCGCTGCAGGTGGGGGTGTCCCCCAGGGCGTCCCAGGACTCGTAGCCGTCCTCGACGGGGTGGCACAGGCCCATGTAGTGGCCCACCTCGTGGGCCAGGGAGCCGCCGAAGACGCGGATCTCGTCGTCGGTGAAGCTGGCGTCCTGGCCGGCGTGCACCAGCCACGAGATGGCGATGGCGGAGCGATCCGAGGGCACCATCGGGCCGGGGATGCCGCCGGCCATGCCGTAGGTCCACTCGTCGCCGTCCACGGTCTCGCCGATGAGCAGGATGATCTGCTCGCCGTTGCTCTTGTACGCGAGGTTCCACAGCTCATCGCTGTCCTCGCCGGGCACGGGCAGGGACGCGTCGAGGCGCCCCATGGTGGTGTACTCCACCTCGAGGTCGAGCCCGTAGGGCTGCCAGATGCGGGCCCACTCGTCCACGGCCTGCTCCACCGCGTCCTGGACCCCGTCCTCCTTCTGGACCCCGCCGGCGTAGACGACCCAGGCCTGGACGGTGGCCTGGTTGGGGTTGTTGTCCTTCTTGCGCTGGACGCTGATGTCCCAGTCCACGCTCTGGTAGGCCCACCAGTCGTCCACGGCGCTGACGATGACCGACCAGGTGCCCGGGGTGAGGGGGCCGTCCTCCTCTCGGATGGGCCAGTTGAGGTAGGCGTCGTCGTACCAGGCGAAGAAGGGCTCGCCGATCCATTCGCTGGACTCGTACCAGTCCTCCCAGCTCATCACGAGGTTGCCGTCAGGGTCCCAGACCTCCTCGACGCTGACATACACCCCGTTGGTCCAGGACTGGGCCGAGACCATGAACGAGCTGTGCTGGTCGGAGATCTCGACCTGGACCTCGCTCCAGCCCTCCGACGCGGTCTCGTTCCACCACTCGTAGTCGAGGTTGCCGGTGGGATCGGTCTTGGCCCGCTTGCAACCGAGCAGCAGGGCGGGGATCAGGATGAGGGCGAAGCGGCGGTCCATGGGCAGTCCGGGGAAGCGGTCTGCAGCAGGATGCCTCGAGCGGGCGGGGATTGCCAGGGGGGGCGGGAACCGCGGCGCTCCGGGTGTGGTCGGAGTGGAGGTCATCGGAGGTCACCGCCGTGCTGCCCTGGATCCGCCACATTCTCCAGCTCGGAGCGTCGCTGCTCATCGTGCTGATGTCGTTCCTGTTCATCCCCTTCACCGAGTCCCTGCAGGATCTGCTGCCCCAGGACCCGGAGATCCGGGTGATCCACACCCCCAGCAAGGACCGCTGCCGGGTGCCCCGCTTCTCGGATCAGAGCCTCGAGAGCGCCCTCGCGCGGGGGGTGCGGGGGCCCCACCGCCGCGGGGCTCAGGACCAGCTGCGGCTGTGGTACCACAAGGAGCGGGCCCGTCAGCTCCCCGGCGTGGCGGACCCAGCCCCCCACGCCGAGGTCTGGCCCGCGGTGAGCTCGGCCATGCAGAGCGACTGGCCCATCTCGAAGCGCTACCCGGTGGGCTCTCGCTTCGGGGATCGGATCCACCCCATCCTGGGGGTCCGCCGCTTCCACGCCGGCGTGGACGTGGGTGCGCCCACCGGCACCGAGATCCGGGCCGCCCTGCCGGGCACCGTGGACTGTGCCTGCCAGGACGCCGTCAGCGGGCAGTACGTGAAGCTCGATCACGGCGACGCCCTGGTCTCGGTCTACTGCCACGCCTCGGAGCTGCTGGTGGAGACCGGGGAGCAGGTGGAGCAGGGTCAGGTCGTGGCCCGGGTCGGAACCACCGGCCGCTCCACCGGGCCCCACCTGCACTACGGGCTGCGCATCGGGGGCACCTGGCTCGATCCCGTGCTGGTCCACAACCTGCAGGCCGCGGCCCGCTGGGCCCGGCTGGCGGAGGACACGGGGGACACGGGCAGCCCGCAGTGAGCGGGCTCGCAGCCCGCTGGACACCCCCCGCGGGTCCGCGGGGGACGTGATAGCCCTGAGGGGTCACGCTCCCCTCGGACCCACCGTGTCGCCTCGCGCCCTCCCCTTGCTCTCCGCTCTGCTGCTGTCCAGCTGTGGGGGCGTCGAGCAGCCCGTGGCCGAGCCGGTGCCCGCCGCGAGCCAGGGCTTCGGTGATGTCGGCTTCGGTGGGACCGCCCCCACGGTGCGCTCCAGCCTGCCCCCGGGTGAGCGGGCGGGCATGGGATCCCAGAGCGCCGGGCTGGCGGGGCTGTACGGAGGCGAACACGCCCCGGTGTCCCGCGACCGCCTGCTCGACCTGTACGCCAACACCTGGTACCCGGAGTGGTCCGGCTCGCTGATGCTTCACCTGGCCCCCGGGCACTACATCCTGGATGACACCTCCACCCGCGGCGCCGATCCCCGCAAGCGCGGCTTCCACCTGAGCGCCTACGACATGGAGCGGCGGGTTCCCCTGCTGATCTACGCCCCGGGGGATCCCGAGCCCGGCCCTCGAGCGGTGCCCGTGTCCCTCGAGCACGTCACCGCGTCGCTGTTCGACCTTCTGGAGCTTCCCCGGCCCGCGGGCGTCACGGCCGAGGGGGTCGAGCTGCCGCCGCTGGACAGCCCCAAGCTCATCGCGGTGGTGGTCATCGACGCGCTGCCCTGGGGGCACTGGCAGGACTACCTGGCCAAGCAGCCCGGCTTCGCCGCCCTGCGGGCCATGAGCCGCGAGTACACCGAGACGCGGCTGTCGTTCATGTCCTCGAGCACCACCGTCAGCCACGCGGTGCTGGGCACCGGGCAGGTCCCTGCCCGCACCGGCATCCCCATCAACCACACCCGCACCGAGCCGGGCCACTACGGCGAGGTCTTCATCGGCGACCGGCCCGACCGCCTGCTGGTGCCCACCCTGGCGGATCTGTACGATCAGGCCCACGACAACGTCCCCGCGGTGGTCAGCTTCTGCAGCCAGTCGCGGGCGGCCATCGCCATGGCCGGGCACGGCCGGGATCACCCTGGGGGTGACGCCGATCTCGTCGCCTGGCAGCAGCGCTACAGCGGCCCCTTCGAGACCAACCCCGACGTGTACGCGCCCGTGGGTTGGCTGCGCCAGCAGCTGAGCCCCGAGCGCTACATGGACAGCCTGCAGGACCGCAGCTTCGTGGACCACGGCATCGAGACCCTGCCCGATCTGTTCCGGTCCCACCACAACGTGATCCTCAGCGAGAGGGCCATGCTGGCGATGATGGAGCACGAAGCGGTGGGCGAGGACGACGTGACCGACCTGGTCTTCCTCAACCACAAGGTGCTCGACAACATCGGGCACCGCTGGGGCGCGGACGTCGAGGAGTACCGGGTCAGCCTGGACGCCCTGGACGCGTGGGTGCCCCGCTGGCTCGCGGAGCTCGAGCGCCGGGCCGGGGACGACTTCCTGCTGGTCATCACCGCGGACCACGGCTTCGGCCCCACCCTGGCCCACCCCGGGTTCGCCTCGGACCCCCGCCGCCACGAGCGCGGCCCCCTGCAGGATGAGCTCGAGGCGCGCTTCGGCGGTGGCGGCCCGCCGATCTTCGAGGACATCCAATACCTCAACGTCTACCTGGACGAGCAGGCCCTCGCCGCCGCCGGGCACGACCTGGACGAGGTCTGCGCGGATCTGGTCGGGCGGGACTGGATCGTGGACTGCCTGACCCGCCCCGCCGTGCAGGAGCGGCAGCGGGAGCTGCTGCCATGAGCGCCCTGTTCCTGCTGGCCCTGGCGCTGATCGGCTGCGGAGAGCCCGAGCCCGCCGCGCCCAGGACCGCGGCCCAGGCGGAGCCCGCGGGCGGAGAGCAGCTCTTCGAGCCGCCGACACAGCCCAACATCATCATCATCCTGCTCGATGGCCTGCGCTTCGACCGCACCCACTTCGGCGGGAACGATCGCCTCACCAGCCCCACCCTCGATCTGCTGGCCTCCCAGGGGGTGAGCTTCGATCTGGCCTTCAGCACCTCGAACGAGTCCCTGCTGTCCCACTCGTCGCTGTTCACCGGCCTCTACCCCACCGAGATCGCCTACCCGGACTACCAGAAGTACCTGCTGCCCGACGACGCCCTCACCCTCGCTGAGGCTCTGACCGCGGTGGGCTACGACACCGCCGCCTTCATCGCGGGGGGCCACGTCAAGGCCCACTTCGGCTTCGGCCAGGGCTTCGCCACCTTCCAGGAGGGCGAGGACTTCGGCAGCTTCGCCACCACCGCCCGCCTGACCAGCGCCTGGCTGGCCCAGCGGCAGAGCGACAAGCCCTTCTTCGCGTTCGTGCACGGCTACGATCTGCACCGGCCCTACCCCAAGGCTTCGGTGTTCTTCCATCCCTTCTGGCCCAAGGGCAAGACCCCCCTCGATCGCCAGATGCGCAAGCGCAACTACACCGAGTTCGTCTTCGACGGCGTGTACTACCCGGAGTTCCGCGGCGCGCGGATCCTCCACGCCGGCGGCGACAGCATGTTCGACCCGGGCAACTACGAGGCGCTGGCCGCCCACGCCCGGGAACAGGCCGCCTCGGGTGACGGCAAGGCCTTCCCCTTGAGCCCCGACGACAAGGAGCACATCCGGGCCCACTACGACGCCTCGCTGCTGTGCGCCGACACCTACGTGGGCATGCTCATCGACGACATCGTGGCCCGCGGCCTGTGGGACGACACACTCATCATCGCCATGGCCGACCACGGCGAGGATCTGGGGGATCACGGCTACTACAACCACCGCATCAACATCACCGACTCCACCACCCACGTGCCCATGGTGATCAGCGGCGGGGCGCTGCCGCCGGAGCATCGCGGCACCCGGCGCACCGAACTGACCGACGCGGTGGACCTGGTCCACACGGTCATGGACATGGCCGACTCGGTGGCCCCCGCCGGCGCCCGCGGCCGCAGCCTCTGGGCCCTGCTCCACGGCGAGCCGGTGCCCGACAAGGGCGTCATCTTCCAGCAGGGGGTGCTCGGGCACAGCTCGGTCCGCACCGCGACACATCGGCTGGTGTTTCAGGGCTATCGGCTCACGGACCCGCGCTACGACGAGCTCATGGCCACCGAGCCCATCGACGGGGGCAGCTTCGTGCTCTACCACAGCGACAAGGACCCGGTGGAGCTCACCGACGTGCTGGCCGACAACCTCGTGCTCGCCGAGGAGCTGCGCAGGGTGATGGTGGCCTACACCGCCGAGCTGGCCCGCGGCACGGCCAAGATGGACCTGTCCCCGGAGCTGCAGCAGATGCTCCGCGAGAGGGGGTATTGGTAGCCATGTCTCCCTGCCGCGCCGTGAGCTGTGTCATCCTGCTGGCAGCCTGCCAGCCCCAGCCGGAGCCCGTCGCCCCGGCCCCGGCCCCGCCCACCATCGCCGAGCCCACCGCCCACATCCCCGAGGAGGTGCTGCCGGCCGCCCGTCGCTTCGACCTCGAGACCGGCAGCCTGGACGACTGGGCGACCCGCGGCGAAGGCGGGCTGCGGGTGGGCTACTTCCACGGCGGCCGAAACATGCTCCTGTATCGAGCGATGGACGACGGAGCCTACCGGCGGGCGGGCATCGAGGTCACCTTCTTCGCGCGCCGGGACAACGACTCCCTCGAGTTCCACCGCGTCCCCGACGACATCGAGCACCTCGAGTTCATCCGGGATCGGCTGGGCGACGCCAACAACTTCGGGCGAACCACCGGCCCCGAGATCATGGCCGAGATGGACGCCGGGCGGCTGCACTGCGGCATGATCGGCGAGTCTTCGTTCCTGCTGTCGGTGGACGCCGAGCAGCCCTGGACCGCCATCGCCAAGCTCGGGCAGGACACCAAGGAGTCCCCCGGCAAGGTGGTGCTGGTGCGCAGCGCGCTGGACATCCAGGGCCCCGAGGATCTCGACGGCCTGCGGATCGGCAGCCGCGCGTCGGGGCCCTACGACATGGTCATGGTGCGCGAGTGGCTGCTGCACCACGGCGTGGCCCTCGAGGACGTCGTCCTCGAAGACATGATCGTCCAGGAGGAGCTCAAGCGGAAGCTGAACCATGAAGAGCTCGACGCCGCCTTCCTGCACCTGCACATCGCCTCCCGCTACGCCGCGGGCGAGAGCTGGGAGGCCTACCCGGGGTTCGACTTCTCCTTCGCAGATCCGGAGCTGTCCCAGTCCCTGCTGGTGTGTCGCAACGACGCCATCGCGGAGTATCGCGAGACCCTGGTGCGCTTCCTGGCCGCCTACAAGCGTCGCATCGACTTCGAGTACGGCCTGAGCGAGGCCGAGCGCATGGCGTTCGAGGGCGACAAGGCCATGGGCATGGAGCTGACCTTCTTCGAGGGGCTCAACCTCCCGCAGTATCGCCCCGAGCCCGTCATCACGCTGCCCACCTTGAGCGAGATGCAGCGGCTGCTCGTGAAACACGCCATCGTGGAGCAGGCCCGCCCCATCGAGCCCCACCTGGACAACAGCCTGATCCGCGACGCCCTCGCGCGGGTCGCGGCCGAGGGTGAGCGGCCCTACCCGGGGGCTCCGGTGGTCCTCTCCGCCACCGAGATGGGCAACGATCCGCTGGTCATCCCGGGCAGCGCGGTGGAGCGCCTGCTGTTCGTGCTCGACACCAGCGGCGATGGTGTGCTCGACGTCACCGAGTTCCAGGCCGTGGCCGCCCCCGGGCAGCGCCTGGCGGCCTGGGACATGGACTGGAGCGAGACAATCGACGCCGCCGAGCTGCGCGAGGGCCTGCTGCGGATCACGCCGCTCACCGAGTACTACCGGCACAATCCCAACGTGGTGAACCGCCCGGAGGCCACGCTCCCGAGCCCCGACTGAGGCTCAGTCGTGGGCGCCCGCGTCCTCCTTGGGAGGGCGGACGCTCTTGAGGTTCTTGGTGTTCAGCTCTGGCCGCAGGTGCTGCTTGGTGGTGCAGTCGCCCCAGGCGACCCCGATCACGCCGTCCTTGGCGCTGACACCCCCGCGGAACAGCAGCGCCGACCGGCCCTCGATCCGGGTGAGCGCCGGAGTGTCCACGGCCCCCTGGGCCCAGTCCGCGAAGCCTGGCGCCAGGGCAACCGAGCGGTAGCGGAGCTCGAAGGATCTGGGGTCGGTGGACGAGAGGTGGTGGATCTCGCTGGCCATGCTGGTGACGACCCCGTCGTCGTCCAGCTCGTAGCGCTTGTGGGAGAACCACAGGTGGACCCGCTCGCCGTCGCTCTCGGCCCAGGGCGCGCCGTAGACCTCGCCGCGGCCGGCCTCGATGCCCTCGAGCAGCCGCTCGGGCTCCAGGCTCCAGCGCTCGCCATCGGGTGAGCTGGCCACGCAGAGATCGGCCCGGGTGCGGGAACCGCAGCGCAGGTACATGAACCATGTGTCGCCGTGTCGGACCACCGCCGGCTCCCACAGGCGGTCCTTCATCCAGGGCTCGGTGGCCTCGACGACCGGCTCGAGGCCGTCCAGGACCAGGCGCCCGTCCTGCCAGGCCAGGGCGTGGATCACCCGGCTCCGGTCGGGGTGTTGGACCGACACCCAGGCGCGCTGGGGTGCGGCGGGGTCCAGGGCGGCGCAGCCGAGGATGTCGGCGTCCACCGACGCGAGCTCATCCACCTCGAGCACTGGCGCCAGGCCCGCGCCCGCCTCCAGGCCGCCGGCGCCCTGCAGGGCCAGCCCCGTGCGGCCGTCGGGATCCTGGAAGCGCACCAGGGCCGTCACGGCGCCGTCACGGCCGCCCATCGGGCGGGGGCAGCGCAGGTACCAGCGCTCGCCGCCGGGCTCTTCTTCGGTGAGCAGCCAGGGCTTGGGGGAAGGCTCGAAGACCCGCGGGATGCGACAGGCCTGCCCCGGCGCCTTGCGCCCCTCGGCGCGGGCCGCAGGAGGCGGGGCGTCCTGCGCGGGCTCCGGTGTGTCGGGGGCGGGCTCGAGGCGGTCCGGGAGCGGCGCAGGCTCCATGGGGGTGGGCGCCGGCCGGGCCGTGAGCCACCAGGCGAGCAGGACGCCGATGGAGGCGGCCACCCCCATGCCGATCCATGGCAGAGGGCCGCGCCTGCGGGAGGACGGGTCGGCTGGCGTGGTGGGGGACAGGGGCGCTCCTGGGCGTTGGGACCCGTAGCCTGCAGCGGGTCGCGATGCTCACGGGGACCCGCGTCGGAGTGGCGCGCGGAAGGGGGCCCTATTAGCGAGGAACAACCTCTCTGTCCCCGCTCATTCTCCCGGAGATCCAATGGCCGTGCTCCAAGACAGCGACCTCATCCTCCAGCGCTTCTGGCACCATGTTCGCACCCGCCCCGACGCCGTGTGGCTCACCCAGCCCTTCGACGGTGGACAGACCGTGGAGTACACCTGGGCGCAGGTGGCGGATCGGGCAAAGCGCATGGCCAGCTACATCGAGTCGTTGGGCCTGCCGCCGCAGTCGAAGATCGCCCTGATCAGCAAGAACTGCGCGCACTTCTTCATGGCGGAGCTGGCCGTGTGGTTCGCCGGTCACACCACCGTGGCCATCTACCCGACCCTCGACGAGGCCACGGTCAAGTACATCCTCGAGCACGCCGAGGCCAAGGCCGTCTTCGTGGGCAAGCTCGACGAGTGGGACAACATGAAGGGCGGCGTGCCGGAAGACATCCCCCACATCTCCTTCCCGCTGTCCCCGAAGACCGACTACCCCAGCTTCGACGAGATCATCTCCAAGCACGAGCCCATGGATGGTGAGCCCGTGCGCGACGCCGACGACCAGTCGCTGATGATCTACACCTCCGGCTCCACCGGCACCCCCAAGGGCGTGCTGCACAGCTTCGCCACCATCAGCGGCCCCACCGTGGGCATCAGCAAGCTGCTGAAGTTCAGCCCGGAAGACCGCATCCTGTCCTACCTGCCCCTGGCCCACGGCATGGACCGCTGGCTGTCCTTCTGCTGCACCATGTACTCGGGCACCCAGGTCTGGTTCGCCGAGAGCCTGGCCACCTTCGTCAAGGACCTCAACCGCGCCCGGCCGACCCTGTTCCTGTCGGTGCCGCGGCTGTGGCTCAAGTTCCAGCTGGGCGTCTACAAGAAGATGCCCCCCAAGAAGCTGAACCTGCTGCTCAAGATCCCCATCCTCAACGGCATCATCAAGAAGAAGGTCCTCACCGGCCTGGGCTTGGACCAGGTCCGCTTCGCCGGCTCCGGCTCCGCTCCGATCTCGGCCGAGCTGCTGGCCTTCTACCGCGGCCTGGGCCTCGAGCTGCTCGAGGGCTACGGCATGAGCGAGAACTTCAACTACTCGCACCTCACCATGCCCGGCCGCGGTCGCCCCGGCTACATCGGCCACCCCTACAACGACGTGGAGTGCAAGCTGTCGGAGTCCGGGGAGATCCTGGTCAAGAGCCCGGGCAACATGGTCTGCTACTACAAGGACCCCGAGCGCACCTCCGAGGCCTTCACCGAGGACGGCTTCCTGCTCACCGGCGACAAGGGTGAGATGGACGACGAGGGCCGCCTGAAGATCACCGGCCGCGTCAAGGAGATCTTCAAGACCTCCAAGGGCAAGTACGTGGCCCCGGCCCCCATCGAGAACCTGCTCAACGACGACCCCAACGTGGAGCTGTCCCTGGTCTCCGGGTCCGGCATGCCCGCCACCCACGGCGTGCTGCAGCTGGCCGAAGACCTGGTGCCCAAGCTGGGCGACCCTGAGGTCAAGGCCCGGGTCCAGGCCGATCTCGAGGCGCTGCTCGACAAGGTCAACAGCCAGGTGGTCAACTTCGAGCGCCTGGGCTTCCTGGTGGTCGCCAAGGACCGCTGGACCATCGCCGATGGCCACCTGACCCCCACCATGAAGATCCGCCGCCCGATCCTCGAGAAGCAGTACCAGCCCAAGCACGAAGGCTGGTACGACCAGGGCGCCAAGGTCATCTGGGAAGACTAGCCGCGGGCAGGACGCCGCTCGGCGGCGGGGTGGGTGTGTCACCGGGTGTGTCGTCCCACGGGCCGATCACCCGGCCGCTCTCCACCCGCCTTGACAGCGGGGCCGTAGGGTGGCACGCTGGCAGCGAGGCCGGGGGGAGAGATGGATCCAATGGCCCGGGTGTGTCCACCATAGGGATGTGGGCGCCCCCGCCCCCGGAGTGGAGGTCAGCATGGATCAGTACCAGCGAAGCATCGCCAAGGCCCGCTGGAAGTCCTTCACCCAGGACGGCCTGCCGGTGATCGGCTCCACCGTGCTGCTCGCCTTCGCGGTGTTGGTGGGCTTGATGGTGCTGCCCTAGGGGCACACCGGGGGCACTACTCGGTCCGGATCACCACCCCGGCGCCGTCGCTCGAGACGATCTCCACCAGCGCGGTGGGGGGCGCTGAGCGCAGCTGGGTCAGGAAGACCTCGGCCTCCCAGGGGATCTCGAGGCCGTCCAGCTCCACGTCGGCGTGGAAGCCGTCGGCGGCCATGGTCATGGCGCCTTCGCCGAGCAGCAGGGGCAGGTGCAGCTGGAACCACTCGCCGTCGGCGCCCTGCAGGTCCAGGGTGAGGGTCCTGGGGGCGGGCCCGGCCCGGCGCTGGCTGCGGCGGTGCTCCACCGCGATGTCGTAGGGGTGACCCTGTTCGTCGGTGGCGTGCAGCTGGATGCGGGTGCCCTCGCGGCGGGCCTTGGCCGCCCGGGCGACGCTGCGCAGGTCGTAGCGCTGGCCGGCCACGCTGACGTCGATGGGATCGCCGGCGTCGGCCAGCCAGTCGGCGGGCACCTCGATGTGGACTGCGTCCCCGTCGCTGTCGGTGTCGACCTCGAGCCAGAGGTCTCCGGCGTGGGCGGTCATGGAGAGCAGAGCGGCGCAGAGCAGCGTGGCGGACATGGACGACCTCCTGATGGACGACCCTGCTACGCGCGCGCGGGGAGGCTTATTTCAGGAGGACGCGAGATCGAACTGCAGATCGGCGTAGTCGCACACCGCGCGGTAGCCGATGCGCTGGTAGATGGCGTTCGAGGTGGGGTTGTCCAGGTCCGTGAACAGGAAGCAGGCGCCCACCCCGCCGTCGAGCAGGCGGGCGCTCAGGGCCGCGGTGGCCGCGGAGCCGTAGCCGTGGCCGCGCAGCTCGGGCGGGGTGTAGACCATGCCGATCCGGGCAGCGCCGGGCAGGTCGGCGGAGCCGGCCACGGTGGCCACCGGCTGGCCGTCGACCTCGAAGAACCAGGCGCGGGCGCCCTGCATCATGCGGGCGGCGACCTCGGTAGCGGGGGTGGGGTCCCGCAGGTGGGCGTCGCGGCGGAAGCCCTCGATCCAGCGGGTGAGCTGGAGGTGCTCGTCGTCGCGCACCGGCCGCAGCGCGCCCTCGGGGCGCCGCTCGTCGGGCAGCACGGCGGTGAGCTCGTAGGCCCGCATGGCCATGGCGCGGCGCCAGGCCACCCCGACCCAGGCGTTCGCCAGGGCCTCGGCCAGCGCCACCGGCCCGATCACGCCGGGGTTGTCGGGCTGCTCCCGGAGCATGGCCTCCACCAGGGCCGGCACCGCGGTGGGCTCACCCAGGCTCATCACCGCCGGGCGCGGCGCGGTGCGCAGGGCCGCGAGCATGGGTGTGTCACCCTGTGTCACCAGACCGAACCACAGCTGGTCACCGTAGATGCCGGGTTGATTCCGGGCGTTGATGGCGATGCCCAGGACCAGGTTGTTCTCGGTGATGCGCTCGAGCAGCCAGGGCTCGGCCCGCGCCAGGAAGGCGCCGGGGTCGGTGAAGCTGTGGACCTGCATCAGGACTTGTCGGGCTTGCTGTCCAGGTACTCGGGGTCGGCCAGGCAGCGCTTGAGGCCCTGGGCCAGCAGCCAGACCTGGTGGCCGTCGACGATGCGGTGGTCGAAGGTGCCGCTCAGGGGCAGCATGTTGCGGATGACGATCTCGTCGTCGCGCACCACGG
>CAYZVO010000125.1:0-26521 GCA_964481655.1 uncultured Enterobacterales bacterium
CTCGCCGCGGGGCTACCGGGTGGTGCTGCGCCCCGACGAGGACCTGGTGCTGTTCTCAGGGGCCATCGGCAGCCCCCTCGAGACCATCCTGCAGGGGGATCCCCTCTCCCTGCCCACCCCGCCTCCGGGGCCTGGCGAGGCGGTGGGCTTCGGGCCCGACGGCCAGCGGCTCTACCTGGTGGGCGAGGGTGAGCACCCCGCGGTGCATGCGGTGGACTGCGCCAGCTTCGTCAGCGACGGCGAGGAGAGCTGGGACCCGCTGGTGGAGTGCGAGGAGGGCTGCGGCTGCGCCGGCGGCCCCCGTCGAGGCGCCCTGCCGGGGCTGCTGGCCCTGCTGGGCCTGGCCATGGTCACTCGCAGGCGGCCTCGCCGTAGTTGACCTGGACCACCTGGCCGTCGGCGGGCTGCACCTCGAAGACGATCAGCCCACGGTTGCTGTCCAGCTCCCAGCCGTCGGTCCAGCCCACGCCGTCCACGGTCACCGTGAGGGTCTCGGGGTCGGGGTCCGAGGGCAGGCGCACCACGGCCCGCCGCGAGGCCTCGGCCAGCTCGTCCAGCCGGTCCAGCTCGGTGCAGATGGAGAGGAAGCGCCCTCCGGTGGCCTCCACCGCGCTGTCGTAGCCCGTGCCCGCGCCCGCGCCGGGGCAGCCGGTGGGCAGGTCGCCGACGATCGCCGAGATGCGCAGGCGCTCGCTGGGGCCCATCAGCTCCTGCAGCTCCTGCACGTAGTACTCCCAGCTCTCGGGACCGACGTGGGGCCCGTTGGCGATGACCACCCCGTGCAGCACGGCGTCGTCGCGGATCAGGCCCTCGTTGCAGTCCCCCTCGTCGGCCCGCAGGACGGTGGTCTGCAGCAGCTGCAGCAGGCGATCGGTGGCCTGCCAGGGCTTGAGCTCGGTCAGCCCGCTGGCGATGGCGGCGTCCGCCCCCGCATCCTCTGGGCCCACCGGGCCAGCGTGCACGCAGGCGTCGCCGCGCGCCACCACCGAGGCCCGCCAGTCCAGCCCCGCCTCGTCCAGGGCCTCCACCAGCTCGTCGGTGTAGTTCTTCAGGTCGTGCAGGACCGAGACCATGGACGCGCTGTGGTCCACGGCCATGACCAGGTCCACGGGCAGCAGCTCGTAGCCCTTGACCGCCTGCCAGCTCCAGGCGGCGCTGCCCTGCTGGGTGACCTCGGCGATGGCGTCGGGGTCGCTCGAGAAGATGAGCAAGGAGCCGCTGTCCTCGCCTTCGTCGGTGGGCGCGAAGGCGACGGTGATGGTGGTCGCGTCGCCGGGATCGAGGGTGAGGGGGAGGTCTGGGGCCTGGGTGATGCGCAGCCACTGGTTGTCGGTGCTGTACTGCAGGTTCTGCAGCTCGAGCTCCGCCTTGCCCAGGTTGATGAGGACCAGCTCCTGCTCGGCCTCGCAGCCGGGGGTCAGCTCCCCGAAGTCCACGCTGCTGGGGGTGATGTGCAGGTCCGGCGCGATGGGCGTGCCCTCGAGGGAGACCTGCTCGATGGGGTTGGAGGGATCGTCGCTGCGCAGCCAGATGGAGGCGGTGGACCAGCTGTCGCTGGCGTCGTACTGCACCACGACCTCGGCGCTGGTGCCCGGCTGGATGGTCGTGGGCGGGGCCTCACCCAGCAGCGCGAAGCTGGTGTCCCCTTCGAGGGTCAGCTCCAGCAGCTCGAGGGGGGCGTCCCCCACGTTGCCGATGGAGAAGGTGTCGAACTGCGGCTCGGCGCTGGCCTCGAAGCTCAGCTGCGTGGGGGAGACCTCGATCACGGGCTCGCCGGGGTCGGCGGTGTCCAGCAGCGGAAACACCACCACGCCGGCCCGGCTGCAGCCCGCCAGGCCCGCCACCAGCGCGAGTCCGTGAAGCCAGCGGGTCACTCGATGGCACCTCCGACGCTGAGGGCGTCGAGGCGCTGCTGGATGGCAGCCGCCTGGCCGGGAGGCGGGGCGAGGGTCAGGGCGCGCTCGAGCAGCGCGCGGGCGCGATCGGCCTCGGCCTCGGTGAGGCAGTCGGCCAGCAGCACCATGGCGGCGCCGCTGTCGGTGTCGGCGAGCACCTCGAGGTGGGGGCGGGCCGCGTCGCAGCCGCGCTCGGCCAGGGCGGCGCGGGCCGCGATCTGGCGGACCTCCTGGGCCCGGTGTTCGGCGCCGCGCTCGATGTGGGCTTCGGCGGCGTCGAGGGCGGCGGCGGTGCGGCCGTGCTGGGCCAGGGTCTGGATGCGCAGGACCTCGAGCTCGTCGTGCACCGGCTCGCCCGGGGTGCTGCGGGCCAGGCCGCGCTCCACCACGCGCAGCACCGCGCTGGTGTCGGCGCCCTGGTAGCTGTCGGCCCAGTGCAGGGCCGCCGCGGGGCTGCGCAGGCAGAGCCAGGCTTCGCCGGCGGTGACCGCCTGGGTGTGCTCGTCCTGACAGGTGACCTCGACCTTTCCTCGCTCGACGGACACCGAGGTGCCCAGGTTGCTGCGCTCCACCGAGAAGACGGTGCCGACGACCCGGATGCTCGCCTCCGCGGTCTCCACATGGAACTCGATGCCGCGGTCGGGCTCGACCTCGACCTGAAGCTCGCCCTGCTCCCAGCTGACCACCGAGGGGGAGCTGACCTGGCCCTGGCCGTGGAAGGCCAGCTGCACGCCGGGCTGGGCGTCGGTCTGGGACCAGCGGTCCGCGGAGGCCAGGGGCTGGGGCTCGATCGGAGCCTCCGGCCAGGCCAGCCAGGCCACGGTCAGCGCGGCGGCGATGGCCACGGGGGCGAGGGTCCACACGGGGGGGCGCCGGCGGCGGGAGATGCGCTCCATGGCGCTCCTGCGCACCCGCGCGATCTCGGCGTCGCTGGGCTGGTGCGCGTGGTCGCGCAGCAGCTCGGCGTGCTTCCAGTCAGCCATGCAGCACCTCCGGTGCCGGGGGGCTGGGATCGGGGTCCAGCCCGTGCTTGCGTGCCGCGGCCTCGAAGGCGCGGCGGGCGGCGGTGAGCCGCCGGTTCAGGGTGCCCTCGGGGATCCCCAGCAGCGCCACCATCTCGCGGCGGGTCTGGCCTTCCACATAGGACAGCCACAGCAGCTGGCGGTGGTCGGGGCTCAGCAGGTCGAGCACCTGCTGGACCGCCCGGCCGCGCTCGCTGCTGGCGTAGGCGTCGTCGGGATCGCCGTAGGCGTTCTCGTGGCGCTCCATGTCGTTGCCGACCCAGCGCCAGAACCAGGCCTTGCGCTTGCGGGCCTGCACGGAGCGCCAGGTCACACCCCACAGCCAGGCGCGGAAGCGCTCGGGCTCCCGCAGGGCGTGCAGGCGGGAGAGCACGGCGACCATCACGTCCTGGGCCACGTCTTCGTGGTTCATGCCCCGGTGGCACTGCCAGCGGCACCAGCGCAGGATCTCCGCCTGCCAGGCGTCCAGCAGCCGGTGGGTGGCGTGGGTGTCGCCGGTCAAGGCGGCCTGGACCAGGCCCGCGGAGAACAGGTCGAGGGCGGCGCGCTTGAGCACCCCCTGGACCTTGCCGCCGGCCAGCTCTTCGGGCTGGGCGAGGGCGCGCTCCATGACCCCTGGCAGCAGGCGCTCGGCCTCGACCTCGGTGGCGCCGATCTCCCGCAGCCAGGTCATGACCGGGTCGTGCCAGCGGGCCTCGAAGAGCGAGGGGGTCTCCCGCTCGAGGGCTGGCTGGTCGCGTCGTTGGTGGGGCTGGGGGCTCATGGTGTCGACCGATAGTGTAGCCGCTGCACTTAGCTGATCACCTGGTGCGTCGTCGGGAGCTGACGCCGGGCACCTCGGCCACCTGCACGCCGAGGGTCAGGCACCACAGCTGCAGGTCCACCGGGTCGGGGTCGTCCGGCCCGTTGTCCAGCCGGGTGGTGGCCAGGTCGACGGTCCCGCGCAGGTAGGGGCCCGCGGTGAAGGGGCCCAGGGGCAAGCGCATGGCGAGCTCGAGGGCCGCGGTGGGCAGGGTGTCGGTGGCCACGCCCTGCCCCTGCTGGCGGAAGCGCCGGAACACCACGCCGCCCTCGAGGCCGGCGTCCAGCCGCTCGCTGATGGGGACCCAGGGGCCGGCGAGCAGGTCCAGATCCCAGGCGCTGCGCTCGGACTGGTCGTGGAAGGCGGTGAGCCTGGTGGGGCTGGTGGCCCGCATCGCCATGGCCAGGCGCAGGCGGTCGCTCGTCCAGCCGCCGCGGAGGGCGCCCTCCCAGGCGAGGCTGGTCTCAGGGCGCCAGCTGGGGCCGCCCCCAAGCTGCAGCCACATCCACGACGGCCAGGGGCCGGGGTTCGGATCGTCGAGGATGGGGATGGGATCCCGGGGCTCGGGGAAGATCGGGTCCAGCGGCGGAGGCTCCGGCTCGTCGGCGCTGGGGGCGCTGATGGAGGGGGTCGGGGCCAGGGGCTCGCCGCCGGCCACCGCGATGGGCGGGGTGGTGGGCTCGGGCTCCGTGGGCAGCGGCGCGCTCACGGTGCTGGGGCCGGCGTTGGCGGAGACGAAGCGCCGGACGGGCTTGGCCGGGGTTGAGGGCGCGGGATCGGGGGTGGCCTCGACGGGAGCCTCGGGCTCGTCGGGGACCGGCTCGGCTTCTTCGATGGCCGACCAGCCCCACTCGTCCCGCCGCTGGGCCAGGGAGATGGCCAGGTAGAGCACGTCCACGCGGTCGCTGTGGCCCTGGGGTGGCTGGATGGGGACCGTGCGCAGGGTGCCGTCGCTGCCGCGAACACTCAGGCTCCAGCCCTCGGCGGTGCTCGCCACGGTGATGGCCGGGATCGCGGCGTCACCGCCTTCCTCGTCGGCGACCGCCCGCCAGGCCTCGAGCCAGACCTCGCGATCCTCGGAGCCGGGCAGCTCCATCTCGGCCTGGGCGAAGGCCGCCCCCGGCGCCAGCTGCGCCAGGAACAGACACGCCACCATGGCCGAGCGGATCGACACCGGACCTCCTTCCGGAACCAGTGTAGTCCGGAAGCGCCGCCGATGGGCTCCGAGGGGCTAGCCTTCGCGCAGCGCCTGGTAGGCCTTCCACAGCCCCTGCATGGGCCCGTAGAGGCCGTCGCGGACGGCCTGGACGTGCTCGGGCTTCCACTCGGCCACGTCGGCGTGCAGGAAGGTGGTCTTGTCGTCGGTGTTGTCGAACACCGCGATGGGCAGGTCCCAGTCGCGCCCGTGGGCGTGGATGCGGATGGTGTTGGGCTTCGCGGCGTTGTCGATCAGCCACTGGATGTCGTCGCAGCCGTAGTCGTTGTACATGACGACGTCGGGGGCGCTGTGGTGCAGGTCGGAGTCCTCGAGGCCGGGCACGTAGCGGGCCTTGTTCTTCCGGCGGGACTCTTCCGGGGTGACCTTGATGTAGAGCACGGCGGCGTTGGCCAGGACCTCCGGGCGGTGGTTGCCCAGGGAGAAGGCGTAGCCAGCGGGGGGCTGCAGGGGCATGTCGGCGCCGTCGGCGCCGCCGCGGGCGCACTCCATGACCACGGTCTTGCCAGCGACGGTGCCTTCGCGACGACCCCACTGCTCGTTGATCAGGAACTCGGTGCCTTCCTTCATGCGCTCGACCAGCTCGGCCCGCTTGGCCGGCTCCATCACCGAGAAGACCTCGGGGCAGCCCAGGTCGCGGCGGTGGCCGTCGATGCGGGTGAACAGGGCGTCGCAGTCGGCGGCGGGGGTGGGCTCGTCGGCCTTGAGGATGGCGTAGTCGTCGGAGACCAGCCGCAGCAGCAGGCCCCAGTCCTCCTGGACGATGAAGCGGCCGTTCTTGTACTCGTAGAAGGCGCGGGCCAGGCCCATCTCCTCGCGGGCTTCGTCGACCTTGGCCAGGAAGGCCACGTAGGGGAAGTCGTCGAGCTGGGCGGTGTCGCTGACGTGGAAGTCGCGGATGCGGTCTTCGCGCGGGAGGTTGCGCAGGTACTTGCGGACCTCGGACTTACCGGAGGCGGGGAGGGCGATGAGCAGGACGGTGTCGATGAATTCGCCGCAGGACATGGTGGGGACTCCTGGTTTCTCTGGAATGGTGGGGTGCCCCTCTAACGCGCTGGGGCCTACAGCCTACAGCCCGCAGCCCACAGCTCGGGCCGTTCGCTCCAAGATGAGGTCTCGGACGTGTCCCATCTTCGGACCCCCGGCAGGAGATCGTACCTTCCGGGTGATGGGCTGTCGGCTGTCGGCTGTCGGCTGTCGGCTGTCCGCCGTCGGCCTGTGAGAGACGGCTATTCCTCCGGCACCACCCGCACCCAGTCCCAGGTGTCCTCGGCGTCGCCGCACTGGATGGCGGTCAGGCGCTCGTACAGCTTGGTGACGATGGGCTGGGGGACCTCGCCGTCGCCGTAGACGACCTTGCGCTCGCCGTGGGTGATGGAGCCCACCGGGGTGATCACGGCGGCGGTGCCGCAGCAGCCGGCCTCGGCCAGCTCGTGGATCTCTTCCACGTCGATGGGCCGCCGCACGGGGTTCAGGCCCATGTCACGAGCGATGGTGATCAGGGACCTGTTGGTGATGCTCGGCAGGATGGAGGGGGACAGCGGGGTGATGTACTGGCCGTCCTTGGTGATGCCGAAGAAGTTGGCCGGGCCCGACTCGTCGATGTAGCGCTTCTCCTTGGCGTCCAGGAAGAGCACCTCGGTGAAGCCGGCCTTCTTGGCGCCCATGCTGGCGCGCATGCCCGCGGCGTAGTTGCCACCGACCTTGACGTCGCCGACGCCCAGGGTGGCCGCGCGGTCGACCTCGTGCTCCACGATGAGGTGCACGGGCTTGAAGCCGGTCTTGAAGTAGGGGCCCGCGGGGGTGACGAAGACCAGGAACATGTACTCGTCGGTGGGGGCCACGCCGACCTTGGCGCCGGTGCCGATGACCAGGGGCCGGATGTAGAGGCTGGCACCCGAGCCGTAGGGGGGCACGAAGCGGCGGTTGGCGTTGATGGCGCGGTAGACGGCCTCGATGAAGAGCTCTTCGGGCACCGCCGGCATCAGGATCTTGCGGCAGGAGTCCGCCAGGCGCTTGGCGTTCTCTTCGATGCGGAAGACGACCACCTCGCCGTCCTTGGTCTCGAAGGCCTTGAGCCCCTCGAAGCACTCCTGGCCGTAGTGCAGGCAGGTCGCGGCCATGTGGATCGGGACGTACTCGGAGTCGTTCAGCTCGCCGTCGTCCCACTCGCCATCCTTCCAGGTATAGCGGACGTTGTAGTCGGTCTTCATGTAGGCGAAGGGCAGGTTCGCGAAGTCGAGGTCGGCCTTCTTGACGGTCATGACGGCTCCGGGGATGGGGGTCCGATCCTTGGGGGTCAAGAGCGTATCCGCGCTCGGGCCTCCGTAGGGGTGCGGGCGGTCAGGGTCCGGGGGGATTGGTGGGGGCTTTCGGCCTGGGATACCCAGCAGGAGCCCAGTGCCCGGAGGCCCCGCCCCGATGTCCCAGCCCCTGACCCTCTCGGTGCTGGTGCCCGTGTTCAACGAGCGCTTCCTCGTGGCCGAGTCCCTGCGCCGGGTGCTGGAGTTCGAGCACCCCGCGGTCGGCGCGCTGGACGTGGTGGTGGTGGACGACGGCTCCACCGACGGCTCCGCCGAGCTGGTGGCCCGCCTGGCCGAGCAGCATCCCCAGATCCGCTTCTTCCCCCAGGCGCGCAACCGGGGCAAGGGCGCGGCCCTGCGGGTGGCCATCGCCGAGGCCCGGGGCGACCTCAGCGTCGTGCACGACGCCGATCTCGAGTACGACCCCCGGGACTGGGCCAAGCTGCTCGAGCCCTTCCTCGAGGCCGACGCCGACGCGGTCTACGGCTCCCGCTTCGCCGCCTCGGAGTACCGGCGGGTGCTGTACTTCCGCCACACCCTCGGCAACCGCTTCCTGACGGCCCTGTCGAACCTGATGACCGACCTGAACCTGACGGACATGGAGACCTGCTACAAGATGGTCCGCACCAGCTTGCTGCAGTCCATCCCGCTGCGCTCGGATCAGTTCGGTGTCGAGCCCGAGCTGACCGCCAAGCTCGCCAAGCGCGGCGCGGTCATCTACGAGGTGCCCATCCGCTACAAGGGGCGCACCTACCGCGAGGGCAAGAAGATCGACTGGACCCACGGGGCCGCGGCCATCGGGCAGATCCTGCGCTGGCGCCTCGAGGACGATCTGTTCGTGGACGATCAGCGGGGCGCAGACCTCCAGATCACCCTCTCCAGGGTGCGACGCATCAACGAGTGGATGAGCTCGGTGTTCCTCGAGCACGTGGGCTCATCGGTGCTCGAGCTGGGGGCCGGGGTCGGCACCATCACCAACCAGCTGCTCCCCCGGGAGCGCTACCTCGCCACCGACGTCAGCGAGCACTACCTGCGCTACCTCGAGAACATGGCCGTGCAGCGGCAGAACATGGAGGTCCAGCGCCTGGACCCGGCCGACTCCGACGCCTTCGACCTCCTCGCCGGTCAGTTCGACACCGTGGTCTGTCTCAACGTGGTCGAGCACCTCGACGGGGTCCCCGCCGCCCTGCGCAACATCGCCACCGCCCTGGCTCCCGGTGGCAAGGCCGTCGTGGCGGTGCCCCAGGGCGCCTGGTTGTTCTCGTCCCTGGACCGGATCCTGGGCCACCGGCAGCGCTACGCCCGCGCCGAGCTCGAGGGCCTGCTGGCCGACGCCGGCCTCGAGCTGGTGCAGCTGCGGGACTTCAACCGCATCGGTGTGCTGGGCTGGGCCGTCAACGGCAAGCTCATGAAGCGCGAGCGCATCTCGAAGCTGCAGCTCAAGCTGCTGAACACGGCCCTTCCGGCCGTCGCGCCGCTGGACGAGGCCCTGCCGTGGCACGGCCTGAGCCTGGTGGCGGTGGCCCGCAAGCCGGTGGAGTGAGCACGGCAGCGTTCCTGGCGCGAGCTTCCCGGTTAGGGTGCCCGACCGCATCCAACCAGGAGATCCGACCATGGCCAACGCGTTCCCCGAGGGCCTCGAGCCCGCCCTGCTCTGGGCCAGCTTCGACCTCATCCGCTCCCTGCCCCACGGCTCCGGCAACGAGGCCCAGCTCAAGGAGGCCCTCGAGGCCTGGGCCGACGAGCACGGCTTCGAGCACGTCCAGGACGAGGTCGGCAACCTGCTGGTCCGCGTCCCCGGCAGCCCCGGCTACGAGGACCACCCGGTGGTGATCATCCAGGGCCACATCGACATGGTCTGCGAGAAGAACGCCGACACCGAGTTCGACTTCGCCACCCAGGGCATCGACGTGGCCATGGACGGTGACTGGCTCACCGCGGTGGGCACCACCCTGGGCGCCGACAACGCCATCGGCGTGGCCGCCGGCATGGCCGTGGCCATCGACCCCGACGTGAAGCACCCCCCCCTCGAGCTGCTGATGACCGTGGACGAGGAGACCGGCATGACCGGCGCCTTCGGCCTGCAGCCCGACTTCTGCACCGGCAAGACCCTGATCAACTGCGACACGGAAGAAGAGGGCGCCATCTACGTGGGCTGCTCCGGCGGCGGCGACGTCCTCGCCCGCTTCCCCCGCGAGGACAAGAAGGCCAAGCAGGGCCGGCTGGCCTACGGCATCGAGATCAAGGGCCTGAAGGGCGGCCACTCCGGCCTGGACATCCACGAGAACCGCGCCAACGCCATCAAGTGCCTGGCCCGGGTGCTGTGGGCCCTGGACCGCAACGACGTGGGCCTGCGGCTCTCCTCGTTCGAGGGCGGCTCCATGCGCAACGCGGTGCCCCGCGAGGCCCGCTGCTCCCTGTACATCAAGCCCAAGCGCGTGGACGCCATGCTGGCCGTGGTGAACGCCGTGCAGGCCGAGCTGCAGGCTGAGTTCGCGGGCACCGACCCGGATCTGGTGGTCGTCGCCGAGCAGCTCGAGGACGGCCCCGCCACCATCTTCGACCGCGGCTTCCAGGCCTACCTGGTGCGCACCATCATGGCCGTGCCCTCGGCCGTCATCGCCATGTCCGGCTCCGTGCCCGGCCTGGTGGAGACCTCGAACAACCTGGGCGTGGTCCGCATGACCGACACCCACGTCGAGTTCGTCTGCTGCGCCCGCTCCAGCCTGGGCGTGGCCCTCGAGTCGGTGCGCGCCTCCCTGGCGGCCCTCTTCGAGCTGGCCCAGGCCGAGGTCGTGCTGGACGAGTCCTACCCCGGCTGGCTGCCGGACATGGACTCCCCGCTGCTGGCCAAGGCGTTGGCTGTCCACGAGGAGCTGTTCGGCCCCGCCGAGATCAAGGCGGTGCACGCCGGCCTCGAGTGCGGCCTGCTGCAGAAGGCTATCCCCGGCTGCGACATGATCTCCATCGGCCCCGACATCCGCGGCGCCCACTCGCCCACCGAGCGGGTCTCCGTGCCCTCCACCGCCAAGTTCTACCAGCTGCTGGTGGCGCTGCTGGCGGCCCTCTAGGGCTTGCGGGGCGACTCGCCGGCGCGGCTCTCCCTCGCGCGCCCGGGGGCGCTGGCCTGGGTGCTGCCTGTGGCCGTGGCCGGCGCCTGCTACGCCGCGGGCGCGGTGGCGGACGGCTGGATCCTCGACGACACGGTCAACCTCTCCCAGCACGCCGCCCACGGTGATCTGCTGGGGGAGTGGACCACCCCCACCTACCAGCACGCCGGCTCGGGCTCCGGCCACATCTGGCGGCCCATCCCCGCCAGCCTGCAACACGCCGCCGCCCTGCTCTTCGGGCGGCATCCACCGGTCTTCCGGCTCCTGAGCCTGGCGGTGCACCTGCTCAACGTGCTGCTCGTGCACCGGCTGGCCCGGGCCGTCGGTGCCGGCGCCGGCGCGGCCGGGCTGGCGGCCCTGTGCTTCACCCTGCACCCGGCCCTGCCCGAGGCGGTGTGCTGGAGCAGCGACATCTACGATCTGCTGCTGGCCACCAGCCTGCTGCTGGCCTCCTGGGTCGTAGTGGCGGCCCCCCGCGCCGCCGTCCGCGTGGTCGCGGGCGGCGCGCTGCTGCTGGCGGCCTGCCTCTGCAAGGAGACCGCCCTGGCCTTCGTGCCGGTGCTCGCTGGTCTCGCCTTGTGGCGCCACGGCTGGCGCGAGGCCCTGGCCACCGGCGCCTCCGCGGTGATCGGCGTGGGGCTGTGGGTGCTGCTGCACGGCGCGGTGACCGGCCAGGGCTACGGCGCGGCGGGCGCCCAGACGCCCCTCGTGCATCAGGCGGCCGCCTGGCTGACGAGCACCGGCTGGCTGCTGTGGGTCCCTCCGCGGGCCCCGTTCAGTCACTTCTTCGATCCCCAGGCCCTCGGCGGACCCATCGCCGGGCTGGCCACCCTCACGCTCCTGGGGGGCCTGTCCGCGCTGGCTTGGCGACGAGACCGTGCCCTGGGTGCCGGGCTGGCGTTGGCCACCGGCGCCTGGGCCTGCCTGCTCGCGCCTACCGGGCCGGGGGTGCCCCTCATCGGGCTGCACGGCTTGCGCTACGTCTACGCGCCCTTGGCCCTGTTCGCCGCCATCGCCGCGCCCGCGGCGGCTGTGGGGGCCTCCCGACTCCCGCGCTGGGCACCCTCCGGCCTGCTCGTGCTGTGGTGCGCGGCCGGTGCCTGGATGGTCGGCGACCGCGTCGGGGACTGGCGCAACCCGGAGCGGCTCTTCGAGGCCGAGCTCGAGGCCGAGCCCGGCAACCCCTACGCCGCCGCTCAGCTGGCCCGCTTCCGGCTGGTGGGCGGGGTCGAGGTGGACCGCTCCATCGAGCTGTGGGCCGAGGCCCTGGACACCCCCACCCCCCCTGCGCGGCTGTTCGACACCTTCGACGAGCGCTGGGACCTGGCCCAGGCCGCGTTCCTGGCGGGCCGGCCCCGGGCGGCCCTGGTCCAGCTGCAGCACCTGGTCGCCCAGTCCGAAGCCCAGGGCAGGCCGCTGCCCAGCCAGGCATACTGCCTGGTGGCCGACAGCCTCGACGCCGCCGGCCGCCCCGACGACGCCCGCGCCGTCGAGCACCTCTGTCCCGCCACCCAGGGGACCCCATGACCGCTCGCTCCGCCCTCCTTCTCCTGGCCGCCGTCGCCGGCCTGTCGACCCTCGCGCCGGAGGCTCTCGCCTTGATGCCCCCCCACGTCAGCCACACCGTGCCCGCCAACGGGGAGACCCTCGAGGGCGACACCATCGTGTTCCACGGCTACTCCCTCGAGTACGCCGACACCAGCGACGTGACCGTGGTGAACATCTCCACCTCCGAGCCCGTCGAGCTCAGCACCGCGCTGGACTGTCAGTGGGAGGGCGACGACCCGCCCGGGCATGTGGGCGGCACCCAGCTGCGCTGCGAGCTGAAGGTCACCCTGCAGGGGCTCCAGGCCGGCCACCGCTACAAGGCCAGCTACATGGACACGGAGCTCGAGTTCACGTCGGCGGGGGCCCCGGCCACCCCGGAGCCCGAGGCTCCGGTGCCGGCGCCCACCGCGCCGCCCACCCCCGAGACCACCGACTGAAGCATCGCGCTATACTGCTCCGGTCCTGCACTCCGGCTGGTTTCTTCCGTGCCTGCTTCCTTCCTCCGCTTCCGCACCCCGCTGCTGGCCGTCGGGCTGTCCCTCGGCCTGCTGGCTCCCTCCACCGCCCTGGCCGATCGCGTGGCCGTGGTCATCGGCGTCGGTGACTACGGCAAGATCGACGACAGCCTGGAGCTGCCCGGCGCGACCGCCGCCGCCCGGGAGCTGGCTCGCACCCTCGAGCAGCACGCCGGCTACGATCAGGTCCTGCCCCTGATCGATGCCCTGGCCACCCGCTCGGCCATCCAGGATCTGCTGCTCGAGACCCTCCCGGCCCAGCTCGACGTCGCCGCCTCGCTGCTGGTCTACTTCGTGGGTCACGGCGTGGGCGGCGACTTCGGCGAACCCTACCTGCTGCCCTACGACGCCGATCCAGGCGATCTGCAGAACACCGCCATCTCGGTGGACGAGCTGGGCTCGAAGCTGCGCAACCAGCTGCAGGTCGGCTCCCTGGTGATGGTCACAGACGCCGTGCACGACATGCGCCTGGACGATCTGGTGCTGGTGGGCCCCAACGCCAAGAGCTGGCCCGAAGCCGCCGACGAGTTCTTCAGCCTCTCGGCCTGCTCCCCCAAGGAGATCCCGGGCGAGACCCCCTTCGGCGCCCTGTTCGCCGACGGCATCAGCGGCGCGGCCGACAGCACCACCGATGGAGAGGTCACCGCCAGCGAGCTGTACCGCTACGTCATCGACAAGATGGCCGCCAGCAGCGTGAAGGCCCACCCGGCCGAGTCCGGCGCTTACAACCCCGAGCTGGTGGTGGCCCGGGTCACCAAGACCCCCCAGGACTTCGAGCCTGTGGCCGCTGAGCCCGTCCGCAGCGCCAAGCCGCGGCGCATCGCCGGGGCCTCCCTGGCGGTGGTCGGCCTGGGCCTGGCCGGTGGTGGCCTCGGCCTGTACCTCGACGGTGTGTCCATCTACGACGAGGCCAGCGTGCCCATGACCGACCAGGTCGAGGATCCCGCTGCCCTGCAGGCCTACAAGGATCGCTACGCTCGCGACCAGAAGTGGGCCCCGGTGCTCATCGGCGCTGGCGCCGCCAGCCTGGTCACCGGCGGCGTGCTGGTGGTGCTGCCCGCCCCCGGCGGGGCCACCGTCGGCGTGTCGATGAGCTTCTAGCCCCCCGGGGGACCCGTGCACCATCGCTCCGCCCTGCTCATCCTGGGGCTCTCCGCCTGCCTGCCCCGGCCGCCCGCCTTCGACACCGACGGTGCCCCCAGCGGCGACGGGCCGCAGATCTCCGTCTCGCCGGACAGCGAGGCCGACATGGGCGAGCTCGTGGTCGGCTGCGGCAGCGAGGTCGAGGTGTGGGTGCGCAACGTCGGAGGCTCCGAGCTCGAGGTCTTCGAGGTCGATCTGGTGGCCGACAACCCGGATCTGAGCTGGGGCCTCGAGGCCGACTCGCCGCTGCCCTGGTTCATCGAGCCCGACGAGCACCGCCTGCTGGGCACCTTGAGCTTCCTGCCGCTCACCGAGTTCGCCTCCAACAACCTCGGGACCCTGAAGGTCACCAGCGATGATCCCGACAACGCCACCGTCTCGCTGCCGGTGCTGGGCTCGGTGATCTCGAACCGCATGTCGGACAGCTGGAGCGCCGGCGTGTACCCGATGGACCTGGTCTTCACCATCGATCGCTCCGGGTCCACCATGGACGAGGTGTCCTACCTGAGCCAGGCCATCCCGGCGATCACCGAGTCCCTGGACAGCCACGGCGTGCACTTCCGCATGTTGGCCACCACCCAGATCGACGGCTGCCACCCCGGCTCCGAGATCTGGATCGACAACGACCACTCGTCCAGCATCGCCCAGGCGCTGTTCGACGAGATGGTGGACGTCGCGGCGTCGGCCAAGACCGCCACCCAGGGCCTGCTGCGGGCAGAGAACGCCCTTGGCGCCGAGGCTCAGACCAGCGGCGGTTGCAACGATGGCTTCCGGCGCGACGACGCCATGCTGCACATCTTCGGCGTCAGCGACGAGGCCGACGGCTCCCCCGGGGACTCCCACGACTACCTGCTGACCCAGCAGGAGGACATCAAGCCGCCCTACGAGGTCGTCTACAACGCCATCGGCGCGAGCCAGAACTGCGGCGACGCCGAGACCTACCACGGCTTCCTGGAGCTGTCCGACACCACCCAGGGCCAGTTCGTGTCGGTCTGCGACGGCGACTGGTGGGACGGCCTGGACAGCCTCGGGGCCGCCCTGGCCCAGCGCGCCGACCGCGCCACCTACATCCTCTCCGAGGTCCCCCTCACCGAGACCATCACGGTCGAGGTGAACTTCGAGGCCCTGGACGGTGGCTGGGTCTACAGCGAGGCGCTCAACGCCGTGGTGCTCGACGACAAGACCGTCCCGGACCACGGCACCGCGATCAAGGTCGGCTACTTCCCCGAGCCCGTCTGCGAGTAGCGATCCGGCGCGTGCCTCGGGGGCCTGCTTGTGGGATGATGGTGCCTCTCCCGGAGGCCCCATGCCCAATGTCCCGTTGCATCCCCCCAAGCGCACCAGCCCCTTCCGCAAGGTGGCCATCGGCACCTGGTCCACGACCTACGACCCCCAGGTCTACGGCACCCTGGGGGTGCGCATGGAGAAGGCCGAGGCCTACATCAAGGCCTTCCGCGAGAAGACCGGCAAGCGGCTGACCGTGACCCACCTGGTGACCGCGGCGGTGGCCCGCGCCCTGGCCGACTGCCCCGACGCCAACGCCATCCTGCGCTGGAACAAGATCTATCGGCGCAAGGACGTGGACATCTCGGTGCTCGTGGTGGTGCCCAGCGACGACGGCGCCAAGGTGGACCTGTCCTCGGCGGTGGTGCGCAAGGCCGACCAGTGCAGCCTGGTGGAGCAGATCGAGCAGCTGGACAAGCAGGTCGGCGCCATCAAGAAGGGCGAAGACAAGGCCATGAAGAAGAGCAAGGACACCATCATGATGGTGCCCTTCCTGTTCATGAACTTCTTCATGAAGATGCTGGCGTTCTTCCTGTACGACCTCAACCTGGACATGCGCTGGGCCGGCATGCCCAAGAACGCCTTCGGCGGCGCCTGCGTCACCAACATCGGCTCCCTGGGCCTGGACACCGCCTACGTGCCGGTGGTCCCCTACACCCGCGTCCCCATCTGGATCGCGCCCGGCGAGATCGCCGACGAGGCGGTGGTGGACGACGGCGAGGTCGTGCCGGGGCGGGTGATGAGGATCAACGCGACCTTCGACCACCGGTTCATCGATGGGTACCACGCGATGGTGTTGTCGCGGACGCTGAGGAAGGTGCTGGAGAATCCGTTCGAGGAGCTGGACCAGCTCGATGACCTCGAGGAGGAGAGCGGGGAGGAGTGAGGGGCTACGGCGCCGGCAGCTCCACCCGCACCAGACACAGCCCTTCGCCGTTGAAGTGGGTCGAGTTCGGGCCGTCGCTGTCGCAGGTGGATCCGCTGTCGCTGGTGTCGTGGAACTCGGGGCAGTAGCCGCTGCGCTCGAGGGGGCAGTAGTGGATCATGGTCAGGTCGTTGGCGCCGGCCTCGAGCCAGAAGGTGCCGGCGTAGATGCGTTGGTCGGGGGTGCCGCTGTTGTCGAAGTCGTCGACGATCCATTCGTCGCGGCAGTTGGCGTGGTAGGGCTCGCCGTCGGGGCGACGGTCGTTGGTGATGCGCAGGTAGCTGACCTCGTTGGTCTGGCTGGAGCCGGACTCGGCCAGGGACCAGTCGTAGATGTGGTACCAGCCGTCGGCGGACGCGGTGAGGGTGCCGCTGTCGGTCTCCCGGTCCCAGGACTTCACGTAGATCTCGCCGCCGTCGAAGCTGGCTTCGATGTCGGGGTTGCAGTCCTCCAGGAAGATCGACGGCGGCAGGTCCACGTCGGTGTCCGTGTCGGCGTCGGCGTCCACGTCGGCGTCGCCTTCGCCGTCGGACCAGGCCGTGTCGTCCCCCGGCCATGGGTCTTTGCCCCCCGAGAAACCGTAGTCGGAGCAGGCCAGCAGGCTGAGTGCGGTCCAGGGGAGCAGGCGGGTGATCATGGGGTCTCCGTGGGGCGACGGGGCGTCGTCAGCGGGAGCAAGAACGGTGCCAGGGGCGCGCGGGGCGCTCTCAACCCGTTGATCATGCAGTGGAACACGGGACGTTCGTGCATCCGTATGCGGCTCGTCCGGCGGCGATGATCACCAGGAAGGTCCCCCCCTGCGCACCCCGCTGCGACATCGCTTCCCCAGCGCGCCCGTGGGGGTGCTCTGGTAGGATTGCCCATGGTCTCACTCGTCCGGACACTGCTGGCGGCCGTGGGTTGTGCCGTCCTCTCCGGCGCCCCCACGTCTCCTCCCCAGCCCGTCGGGCCCGCCGTCGAGGTCCGTGGCCCCACCGAGCGCTGCCGGGCCACCTACGTCTTCCTGGGCCCGGTCTACGAGGGCGCTGACCGGCAGGTCTTCAAGCAGTACCCGGGCACCCTCGACGGCGCCGACTTCGGAGCCTGCACGCTCATGGGCCCCAGCAAGCGCGGCGAGTGGCTGTGGGTGCTGATGAGCTTCGAGCCCGGGTTCCGGGGGACCTTGAGCTGCTGGATCGGAGACCAGCGCTCACCGACCCTCGAGGTGGTGGACAGCGACGGGCCGCTGCCCGCGTACATCCGGGGTCGCTACCTGTTCATGGACGCCGAGCAGGCGGCCTCGAGGGTGGTCCCAGTGGGCGCGGAGCCCTGCCCCGACCTCAGTCCCGACGAACACGGACCGCAAGGCCCAGCGTTCCAGTGAGCAGGGCCAGCAGGCCCAGCGCACCCCGGGTGGGTGCCGTGGCGCAGCCCCCGGTCCAGCCGTCGACCTGGTTGTCCTTGATGGGATCCGGCAGGTCGGTCCAGGCGGTGTCGTCAGGGTTGTCGGGATCGTCCGGATCGTCCGGATCGTCCGGGTCGTCCGGATCGTCGCTGTAGTACTCGGCCGCGGTGACCAGCTCCGTGTAGCCCTCGAGCCAGTCCATGTAGTAGTCCACCCGCACCCCGGCGGTGGCGCCGTCGCGGCAGGACTCGCCGCCGTAGGGGGCGAAGACGGTGGAGTTGACCGCGGCGAGCTCGTACTGGTCCTCGGCCAC
Organism: uncultured Enterobacterales bacterium; assembly: GCA_964481655.1. Lineage (GTDB taxonomy): Bacteria > Myxococcota_A > UBA796 > UBA796 > JAFGLY01 > CALDOK01. The sequence continues at coordinate 17,461 of CAYZVO010000125.1, forward strand.
CATCTCGAGGGCCGCGCCGCCGGAGTCGCCGGAGCAGACGTTCTGGCCGTCGTCGGGGTCGTAGCCGTAGATGTAGGTGCGGTCGTAGTTCCAGACGGGGATGTCGGCGTAGCGCTTGGTGCCCGAGCCCTGGTAGCCGCCGTAGCGGTCGGTGACCCCGTAGCCGACGTAGCGCAGCTCCTGGTCGATCCAGGTGTTGCCCACCACCTCCTTGTTCACCGGCATGATGCCCACGCCGGTGATGCCGGTGCCCGCCAGCTGCAGCAGGCCGATGTCGTACTCCATACGGCTGGGGGAGTAGGAGGGGTGGCTGATGGCGTCGACCACGTTGGCGTAGGCGTCCACGTCGCCGCCGGCGATGTCGCCGCCGATCATGAAGACCCCCGAGCCGCCGCCGAGGTGGCGCTCGTACTCGTAGAAGGCCTCGACGCAGTGCGCGGCGGTGATCACCCACTGCTCGTGCACCAGGGTGCCGCTGCAGAACGGGCCGTAGATGTAGCCACCCTGAGTGAAGCCGATGGCGCCCACCGGTTCGATGTCGTCGGTGGTCGTGCCGTTGATGATGGGCGCGCCCAGGGCCGACGTGGTCAACAAGGTGGCGGCGAGCAGCGAGCAGAGCATGGCGGCTCCAGCGGTGGGGACTTGGACAATTGCAACATAGCGCCCCCTTCGGCCGCCGTATGCAAAACCCTTGTCGCCGATCCGCTACGGGCGCTACGCCTTGTTTCGCCTCAGCAGCCTCTTGAACCAGGCGCCCACCGAGATCGGCAGGTTGAAGAAGCTGTCCCACACCAGGTGCTCGATGAGCGCGCCCTTCTCGCCGAAGACGGGGATGACGTGGGCGGCCTTGGTGGCCCAGGACCCCGCCATGAACCGGGCGAGCCCCGGGAAGCGGGCCACCATCTGGATGGGGAAGCCCAGGTAGCCGATGTAGTGCCAGAAGCTGATGAGGCCGGCCACCCAGTAGTCCTTGACGTTGCGGTCGCGGATCATGCGGTAGACCACGTACAGGCCGCGGGTCAGGGAGCCTGGGGAGACCGGGGTGGCCTGGAAGAAGGCCAGGATGCCCGCGGAGACCGCCATGCTCTCGCCCCAGGAGCTCTCCGGTGGCGCCCAGAAGAAGTAGTACCCACCGGCGATGAGCACCGCGACGACCTGGGTGACGGGCAGGGTGGCGGCGTGGACCGCGACACACTTGAGGTAGGTCTGGATGAAGGGGTCGTCGATGTTGTCCAGCAGGCGCCGCTCTTCGTCCTCGTCGAGCATGCCCTCGTCCTTGGCCTCCTGCACCTGGTCGCGCAGCCAGTCCTCGCGGAACTGGGGCCGGAAGTAGAGCTTGACGGGGAAGGTCACCGCGTCGACGATCCGCTCCCACAGCTCCGAGGGCTCGGTGAGGTAGCGATGGATCTTGCCGGGCAGGAAGCCCACGGTCCAGCGCTCGAGCCACATGCGGAAGGGCGCGTCCGCCAGCTTCAGGGCTCGGGCGTCGGTCACCCGCTCCTTGCGGTGCCAGCCGATGAGGGCCTCGAGCTGCTTGACGTGCAGCGCGCGGGAGAGGTAGGCGCGGTCGGTCAGCGCCCGCTTGACGTGGGCCCGCCAGGCGCCGTTGCCCCACCACTTACGGCCGAGCTTGCCGACGATGGGCAGGGCCCCCAGCCAGAAGTAGAGGAAGAAGGCGAGCCCGGAGCTGCGCAGCCGCGCGGCCGCGTCATCGTCGAGCTTGCCCAGGGTGTGCCAGGCGGCGATGAGGCCTTCGCGCACATCCCCGCGCAGCTCCGCGTCGGTGAGCAGCTTGGTGCGGTGGTGGGTGACGTCGGGCAGGGAACGGCGGTAGGCCCGCTCGCAGATCACCAGCTCGTCGTAGCTGGGGCCGAGCTCGGCGAAGTGTTCGGGGTGGGCGTCCATGAACGCCTTCAGGACGCCGAGGTCTCCGCGGTCGAACTGGGCCAGCTTGCCCTGGCTCAGGCCCCGGGCCGCCAGCTTGAAGTCCACCGGGGACATGGGCAGCCACCACAGCAGGGCGAGGCCCGCGCGGAAGTCGATGGCGGTGAGCCCCTCGGCCGGGCCCGGGCCCGCGTCGAGGCGCTTGAGCGCGTTGGGCTGGGACTTGCAGGACCACCACTCGTATTGGCGGGCCAGCTCGGGGGCGCCCATGCGGTGGAACAGGCGCACGATGCGGGCCATGAAGGCCTGCTTGTTCAGGTACTCCGGGGAGTTGCCGCCGTGGCGCCAGGTGGTCCAGACCGTGGGGTCCTTGAGCCAGCGCCCGAACAGCCGGTCGTCGATCTCGAGCTGCCAGACCCGGCCGGGCACCCACTCGCTGATCTCGCCCCAGGAGCGCAGGGTGGGGTCGTAGAAGGTGGCGAAGCCCGCCACGATGGCGCGCTCCGAGCCGAACTCGATGGCCGCCCCCCGGCGCAGCAGCCGCTGCCACAGCGCGCCCGCCCGGATGGCCGGCTCGCTCACCTGGGCCGAGAAGGGGCCCTGGAAGGCCAGGTTGTACATGAGGTTGCGGAAGGCCAGGGAGAAGCCCGAGGGCGGGCGCAGGATCTTGACGGCGTACTCGCCGCCTTCCTCGAGGCCTTCGATGGCGCCGCCTCGGATGGCCACCAGCCGCGTGCGGTACACCTGGCCGGCGAAGCCGCCACCGACGGCCTTGACCAGCTCCAGCTCCAGCTCGGCCTCGACCGCTGGGTAGATTCCCTTGGCCTGGACCGTGAGGACCTCGCCTTCCTCGTGGACCATGGGTTCGTGCTGGCGCAGCAGCTGGGCGTCGTGGATGCGGCGGATCAGCTCCAGGCGGAGCGCGGCGTCAGGGGGCATGTCGGGCATCGGGGGTCCAGGCAGCGTTGGGGGAGGTGTCGCCGTGGGGAGGATCGGCGGTGGGGATCCCCTTGTAACAGAAATCTGCCGCGTTCAGGGCCTCGGGGGCTGGCTCGCGCGCTGACCGGTACGCGCCGCGACCGAAGGCGGCACCGTCAGGCCGAGCCCTTGGTAGGCCTGGGCCAGCTGCTGGGCCACGGCCTGCGCTTCGGGGCTGTCGAGGCTCCCGGTGGCCGCGGCGGCCTGGAGGTCCTGCTCGCTGGGCAGGGGCGTCTGCGGGGCGATCTGCCGGACCTGGGCCACCATGAACTCGAACATCACCCGGACGCGCCGCTCCCTGGGGGGCTCGGGGAAGAACAGCTCGACGTCGGCGGGGCTCGGGGCCACCGCCGTCAGCACGCCGTCGAAGCCGGCGGGGTCGAGCTCGCGGAAGGCCACCAGCAGCTCATCGGGGCCCACGGCCTCGTCGCCGTCGGCGTCCAGTTCGGCCACCGAGACCGGTGCCGGGGAGCCCCGCTGCAGCTCGCGCTGGTCCAGCGCTCCGTCGGCGTCCTGGTCCAGCCGCGCGAAGCTCGGCGCCAGGGCTTCTTCGGCGCGCCAGGGTTCCGGGCAGCCCATCAAGAGGGCCAGGGCGATCAGCTGGGGGGCCGGCCTCATCGCGGCCTCCAGTAGCCCTGATCCTGCATCAGCTGCCGCTGCTCCGGGGAGAGGACCCTGCCCGCGCCGGAGCCCGAGGGGCGCGCGAGCTCGGCGTTCCACGCGATCAGGCTCGCCACGAGCTCCATCTGCTGGGCCCGCGCGAGCCCCTCGCTGGCCTCCCAGGCCGGCGCCTGCAGTCGGGCCGTGCCCATCAGCTCCCCCAGCCAGGGGGAGTCGGCGCCCACGCCCGTGAAGGTGAGCCGGCCCTCGGGGGTCCGCACGCTGACGGCGCGGAACATGGTCTGCGCGTAGACGGCGCCCCTGGGCTCCAGGGGCTCGCCGTGCAGGGCCGGCCAGAGGGAACGACCGCGGATCCCGGCCGGGGGGGTCGCCTCGGCCGCCTCGAGCAGGGTCGGCATGACGTCGGTGAGATCCACCGTGCCGGCGAGGCGCTGCCCGCCGCCCTCGCCGCCGGGCAGGCGGACCATCAGCGGCACGGCCAGGGACTCGTCCGTCAGGGTGTAGCGGTGGCCGAACATCCCGTGCTCGCCGAGCTCCTCGCCGTGGTCCGAGAGCACCACGATCACGACCTCGTCCAGCAGCTCCCGGGCCTCGAGCTCGGCCATCAGCAGCCCGAACCACGCGTCGGCGTAGGCCACCGCGCCGTCGTAGACATCCACGATGTAGTCCAGGTCCCGGGCTCCCATGGGGACCGCCCCCACGGCGGGGTCCCGGGCGAAGGCCTGCAGCCGCCGTCGCTCGTCCTGTCCGCGGATTCGCAGCGCCCCGAAGTCCATGGGCTGGCCGTCGCTCGGCGGGTAGAGCCAGCCGTCGAGCACGCGGTTGGTGCCCAGCTTCTGGCGGGCGGCGTCCATGCCGGGCCCGAGGTAGTCGCGATCGGTGAACGCGGCGCCCTGGGGGCCGGGCTTGAGGTAGCGATGGTGGGTGTCGTAGCCGTGGACGAAGAGCAGGAAGGGGGCCGCGGTGTCACGCTCGTCCAGCCAGTTGGTGGCGAGGGGCACGGTGTGGAACAGGCTGGCCCAGCTCCCTCCCTGGACGTAGTGATCGAAGCCCCGGCCCAGCCCGAACTCGCGCCCGAGGTGCCCCCCGGCCACCGCGGCGGCGGTCTGGTAGCCGTGCAAGCCCATCACCTCGGCCATGGTCGGCTCGTCGGGGCCCAGGGCGTAGCCGTCGAAGATCGGGCCCGTCTCGGTGGGGTAGCGGGAGGTGAACAGGGAGGCGTGAGACAGCAGGGTCTCGTTCCCCACGGCCCAGGCGTCCTCGAAGAGCACCGCCTCCCGGGCGAAGCGATCCAGGTTCGGGGTGAGGCCGTCGGCGTTGCCGTAGGCGCCGAGGCGGTCCCGGCGCAGGGTGTCCAGGCAGACCAGCACGACGCTCGGCGGCCCTGGGTCCGGCGCGGCCTCGCAGCCGGGCAGCGCCGATGAGGCCAGGACGGCGAGCGCGACGAGCTGCGATGGGCGCGAGAAAGACGGCATGGTGGCACAGGAGGTCACCCCCAACGTAAGCGGTCCTCTGCTGGGGGGGCAGGGGTCAGGTGGATAGGTTCGCTGGCATGAGCGGCCACCTCACAGGCTCCGGCGAGTCATCGCGTCCCCACCCGGCGATCCCCTGGGCCTGGCCCGGCGGTCTGGCGCTGCTGGGGGCGCTGGTGCCCCTGGCCCTGTGGGCCTGGCACGACGTCCCCACCATCGGCGGCGCCGACCCGGGCATGTGGGAGGCGGCAGCCCTGGTTGTGGCCGCCGGGGAGCCTTCGCCCGTCGCTCCGGTCTTTCCGCGGATCATCGCGGCGCTGACGGGCCTCACGGGGCTGGGCTGGGACGCCGCGGGCATGGCCGTGGCGTGGGCCTGCTTCGCGGCCCTGGGGCCCGCGACCTGGATGCTGGCTCGCCGGCTGGGGGCCTCTCCCGCGCTGGCGGGCCTGGGCGCGGCGGCGGTGTTGCTCGAGCCCTGGCTGGGGCTGGGGGCCCTGCAGTGCCAGCCCGACAGCCTCTCTGCCCTGGTCTTCGTGGCCGCCATGCTGTTGGGCCTGGCGTGGGTCCGGGACCCCCGCTGGCGGCGCCTGCTGCCCCTGCTGCTCGTCATCGGGCTGCTGCCCCAGGTCCGGGAGCACGCTCCCCTGATGGCCGCCGGCCTCATCGGCCTGCTGGCGCTGGCCCCGGGGAGCTGGACGGCTCGGGTCGGCAGGGTGGCCTTGGCGCTGCTGGCGGTGCTGGTGACCCCGGTGCTGCTCGGCGAGCCGCCGGCGCTGCCCTGGGAGCTGCACTGGGTGCAGCTGCGCTGGGGCGAGGTGGTCCAGCACTTCTTCGAGACCGGCTCGCCGGCCTTCCTCGAGGGCACCCCGCGGGCGTTCGGGGAGTCCTTCGCCGAGGCCTACGCCGGCGGGCAGCGCCTGCGCATCGCCTGGCTGCACGCCTCGCTGTCCTTCCACAGCGGCTGGGCGCCCTGGCTGTGGCTGCTGCCGGGGCTGGCGGGTTGGCTGCTGCTGGGTCGGCGTCGCTGGCTGCTGCTGGCCGGCTTCCTGCCGCTGCTCGCGGTGCCCGGGGGCGCACAGCAGCCTCGCCATGTGGCCGTGCTCGTGCCCCTGGCCCTGGCCTGCTGGGCGGCCTCCCTCACCCGCCTGCGGCGGCCCGAGCGGTCGGTGCTGGCGGGCGCGTCGGTGGCCCTGGTGCTGGTGTGCTGCCTCAACCTGCCCCGGGCGGCCCAGGACCACGCGCAGCGCTGTGCCCTCCGCCTGCGCATCATCGAGCTCGCCGACGAGCTCTGCGCTCGGCTGCCCGCCGACGCGGTGGCCGCGGGGGGCAACCCGCGCCCGCTGGTCTACTGCGACCGCCCCCGGGTGGAGCTGGTGGCCGCCGAGCCCCTGCCGGTGACGCTGTTCTGGATCGGCCCGCTGCCGGAGCAGCGCCGCGAGGACTGGCCCCGACTGCAGGCGGACGGCTGGCGACCGCTGCCCCTGGAGAGCGAGCAGTACCCCGTCTACACGAGGCCGGAGCGCTAGGCGCTACTTGTTGGCGGGGCCGGGAGGCGGCGCCATGTCGCCGGGCTTCTGGGTCCCCGGAGGGGTACCGCCCGCGCCCGCGGCGGCGGCCTGCCGGGCCATCTCCTGGACGTGGCCGGTCAGCACGGTCTCGAGGTCGAGCTCCTGGTTGCGCGGCAGCAGGTTGCTGCGCTGCATCTGCTCGAAGAGCTGCTTGGCCGAGGGCAGCTCGTCGGGGTCCATGCCCGCCTGCTGGGCTACGGAGCGCAGCGAGGCCTCGAGCTCGGGGGTGAACTCGGCGTCGTCCACCTGCCAGGTGCTCGCCTCGGCGGCGCCCTGCTGGCCGGGGGCGCCCTGCATCCCGGGGCCACCGCCCGCGGCCGCGCCGGCGTCCTGAGCGGGGCCGCCCTGCTGGCCGGGGGCGCCCTGCATCCCGGGGCCGCCGCCCGCCTTGCCGCCCTGGCCCTTCATGCCGGGGCCGCCGCCCGCGGCCATGCCACCCTGCTGTGGAGGCGCGGCCTGAGCGGGCTGCTCACCCCCCGCGGCGGGGCGCGGTGGGGTGGTGGCGATCATGCTGCTCATCCACAGGCCCAGGCCCGCGTTGGACAGCAGGATCACCGCCGCCAGGAAGACGATGGGGCCCCAGCCGGGGGGCAGCTGGATCTGATCGTTCTGTTCTTGGTTGTCGTCCATGACGGGCACCTCGACGCGGTCTCCCGCAGCCTATCCCCGTCCTGGGGCTAGTCCCAGTCGGAGGAGGGCCCGCCGTAGGCGCCCTGGTCGTTGGTGGTGCCGTCGGCGTCGTCGTAGCTGCTGGTGGGGTTGCCCGCGTCGACGCTGGCCGAGATGGACATCAGGTGCAGGTCGTCGTTGGTGTACACGCCGTCGTCGCTGTAGGCGGTGAACATCGGCGGCTCGCTGATGTTGCCGTTGGTCCCGGTGGGATCGGTGAAGCCGGAGTAGTCGCCACCCAGGTTGCCGTAGACGTTGTTGTACAGGCCGTTGAAGGCCGCGCTGCCGCTGCCCAGGATGCCCACGCCGGTGCTGGCGCCGTAGACGATGCTGTTCATCAGGTCCAGGCTGGAGCTGTCCGCCGCGTAGATGCCGCCGCCGGTGGCCGCGTCGTCGCCGGCGTAGGTGGTGTTGATCAGGGTCGCGAAGGCGGTGTTGACCAGATACATGCCGCCGCCCTCGCCGGTGGCGTCGTTGAACATCGAGGCGAGGTTGGTGCCATCGATGATGCCCTCGACCTCCATGCCGGCGCCGTCGGTGGCCATGTTGCCCACCAGGTAGCTGGTGTCGAAGGAGATGGCCGAGGTCTCATCGGCGTACACACCACCACCCTGGTCCGCGTAGTTCTCTTGCACGGTGGAGCCGGCGACCGTGGCGGCCGAGTCCAGGAAGCACATGCCGCCGCCGTAGGAGTAGGTGTAGTAGGTGTTGGGGTAGGAGGAGACCGTGGCCGCGGGCGGGAGGCTGGAGCCGTAGGCCACCACGTTCTGGATCGTGGGGTCCGAGGTGTCCACGTACAGGCCACCACCGCAGTAGGTGTAGTAGTAGTCGTAGCAGGTGATGATCGAGGTGCAGCCGTAGGAGCTGACGGTCTCATCGAGGTGGCCGTCGCCGGTGAGGGTGAAGCCGTCCAGCACGGTGGCCGCGGTCTCGCCGGAGTCGATGGTGAAGGCGGGCTCGCCCTGGCCGGTGGCGTCGATGAAGGTGACGTCCTCGCCCTCGACACCCGTGATCTCGAGGTCCACGCCGTTCATGTGCACGGCCTCGTAGTAGGTGCCGGCGAAGACGATCACGCACTGGGTGGCGTCGTCCACGCCCGCCTGCACGGCGTTGAGGGGGCTGGACATGGTGCCGGCGCCCGAGGAGGACCCGCTGGTGATGTCCACGACCACCGGCTCGGTGCCGTCGGTGTCGTCGCAGTCCCAGGTGTTCTCGACGTAGCCGGAGGGCACGGCGCAAGCGACGATGGTGTTGTCGGGGTCGCCGGTGCTGTCGCTGTCGGTGTCGGCGTAGTAGACGTCGCCGTCCAGGACCTCGCCGTCCTCGTCGATGGTGCCGTCGCAGTCGTCGTCCTCGCCGTTGCAGTATTCGTCGGCGCCCGGGTACTGGTTCGGGTCCGAGTCGTCGCAGTCGGTGTTGTCCGCGACGTACCCGGTGGGCTGGTAGCAATCGACGTCGGGGGCCAGCGCGTTGCCGTAGCTGTCGCTGTCGGCGTCGGCGTACCAGGTCAGCACGTCGGCGGAGTCGTCTTCGTCGACGGTGCCGTCACAGTCGTCGTCCTCGCCGTTGCAGTACTCGGTGGCGCCCGGGTACTGGTTCGGGTCGGTGTCGTCGCAGTCGGTGTTGTCCGCGACGTACCCGGTGGGCTGGTAGCAGTCGATGTCGGAGCTGGCCGGGTCACCGTAGGAGTCGGCGTCGGCGTCGGCGTACCAGGTCAGCACGTCCACGGCGCCGTCCTCATCGATGGTGCCGTCGCAGTCGTCGTCCTCGCCGTTGCAGTACTCGTCCGCGCCCGGGTACTGGGCCGGGTCGGAGTCGTCGCAGTCGGTGTTGTCGGCGACGTACCCGGTGGGCTGGTAGCAGTCGATG